>CAMWRY010000116.1 GCA_947176775.1 uncultured Bacteroides sp. | reverse complement strand
TATCTATATTTGCCGCCACGAACCAACAACGATGTATATTATACGTTGTTGGTTCGTGGCGGCAAATATAGATATTTTTAATGGAAGCGCCTTGAAAAGAGACGTAAAATGATAAGCTGCGAAATCTAAAGCAACATCCTTCTATCATCAAAACATCCCTACCTGCAAACTACAAAAAAACGAGCTGAACCCACATTCCTCATTTGGAAGAAAATGCAAGTTCAACTCGCCTTAGAAATCAACAGAAAAATGTCGGGACAAGTTATCCTCCCGACACTTTTTCATTTTCAGTTCTTTACAGGACCACTTATTGTGAAAAGTTCTTCGCCATTACCGAAGTTACCGGCATCTACATAATAAACTACATAGAAATGGAATACACCATCTTCATAATAGCTCTTTCCGTATTTGGTTCCATCGGTATAATCCACAAGATCATCAATGCTTACCGGTCCATAGCTACTATGATTGTATCCTATCAATTGATCATCTACCAATATTTCATTGGTTTCCTGATTCCATGTGAAATAGAGATCTACACCACCACCCCAATTCGAGATTCTCCAGCGGTCAGCATAGAGGTCGCTTTGCGAAAGGGTAAGTCCCGGATCAACACCGCTAAAGAAAAGTGTATAAGTATAATCACCAATATAACGGACAGTCCAAGTCTCAGGAATACCTACACTTATCGTATAAGTAGCCATACCATAAGGTGTGGTCAGGCTCGCATCGGAAATAGACAATGTTATATCTGAATAGACATTGGGCTCAATAGCCGCCACATCATAAGTAATGGCAATTTTGGCAGTGGCTTCTCCCTGTGCAAAGGAAACAGAGGGAGGAGCCGTATAGAGTCCATCTCCACCGGTCAACGTCAAAGGAACGGTTATGGCATCATCTGTTTTCACACGGGCTATGGAGACTTCAAACGATGTTGATGTTGCATCCAAATTTATTTTTGCAGGATTGCTGTTTGAGAAAAACACCTGTGCATTAGTCTGCTTTTCGGCAGGTGTATATTCCACTTCGTCATCACAAGCACTGAATGTCAGTGGGAGTGCCAGTAAAAATACAGCACTCAATATGTTCTTTATCTTATTCATATATGCAAATTCCATATAAAGTTTAAATGTCGGTTATTTAATTCCAGGTGCAAATGTACCTATCGGAGTAGGACGCATAGGAATAGCACCGGAAGGATCCGGATTGTTCATACCTTGAAGAGCTATGTTTGAATCGACTTCATCCTTGGGAATCACCAAAGTCCAACAAGGCTTCACACCTTCGCAGTTAATTTTGAAAATATCCTCTTTAAAGTTAGTACCTTCATAGTTCTGAACAACTCCCGGTTTCAGACGCTTGGCTGTAGGGAATGCTGTTCCTTCACCCCAGAACTCAATGCGCATTTGCTTCAACACTTCCAGTTGGAAACCACGCAAATCATTCGCCTTGCAATTGTAGTCCGGCTGACGGTATTGCTGCATAAAGTTATTCAGCAACTGTACACCGGCAGCAACATTCTGGCTGGCAGCTACGGCTTCGGCTTCGATAAGATACATCTCTTCGATACGCATTACAGGAATATCCGCAGCTGCACCCACTGAGTATGTATTGAAATCACCACTTACGCAACGGAACTTCAATGACATATAGTCCGGCTGTTCAGCTAGCCAAGCCGCCCCTCTAACAGTCTGATAGTCATAAAGACTTCTGTCCGGATCGAGGAAGGACTGTTTGCGGAAGTCCGTAGGAGCAATCTGGTCGTAAAGTGAACGGGCAATCTGGAGTTTTGACAAAGAAGCATATCCCCAATCAGCCTCGTTGCTGATGTGACCGATGAAGTTGGCAAGGTTACCCATGTTGGCAGCTGTGGGGTGGAAGCACCACAACCAAGAAGAAGTAGCCGTATTGAATCCTGTAGTAGGATTGTGCCACTGCGAAGCTGTCATAGGCACAGCACCCGACTTATCGATAGCTTTGCGTGCATATTCAGCAGCTTTAGCATACTCTTCGTTCCACATATATACTTTTGCTTTCAGACCATAGACCGCAGCCAGTCCGGGGAAAGTTTTAGTGGTGGGTTGGTAGTTTGCCAAACCGATTTCCGCCTTGTCAAGGTCAGACAGAATAAATTCCATCATTTCCTGACGTGTGGCACGTGGGTTGTTCTTGGCAATATCATTGGTTGTCTCTTCGGTCACGATAGGCACGGTCAATCCCAGCACTTTGCTGCAATCGGTATAGATATTATCCACCGGCTCAAAGAGGACCATCAACAAATAATAATCCAATGCACGGAAAGCATGTGCTATACTACCAAACCCACGCATTTCATCTGAAATTTCAGTATTGTTCACATCCACTGTAGCAATGATGTCGTTAGCCGACTTGATGAATTTGTACAATGCAAAGTAGGGCAAGAAAGACTGATAAGTATTGTCAGCCATACCATTACAGCCATTGTATCTCCACCACCAGTCGTAACCATAATCGCTTGCCACTATGTCACCCAACAGTTCCGACTGAACCAGCATAAGCGAAGGATAAGCGATATCCGTCTCATGAACTTGTGAACCATAAACCAAATAACCTTGTACCATTTGGGAAGGAACACCGTTAAGCGAAGCTTCAAGTGCCGTTGCCGAAGCACCAATCTGATCGGATGTTGCCGAAGAGCTTTCAGGGAAAACTTCTTCTATACAGCCGGTCAGTACCGTAGCCGATACTGCCAAAGCTGAGAATAATTTAAATATATTTTTCTTCATATTATTATAATCTGTATATTAGGTTTAGAACTCAAATGTCACACCACCCGAGATGGTACGCATCGGTGAATAATAAGTAGCATTAGTAGTCGAACTATATGACTGACGTGGGTCGAACCCTTTACGCTTAGACCAATAGAACACGTTCTCAGCAGACATATACAGACGTAATGAATTGATAGCAAGTTTCTTTGTCCATTTAGAAGGGAATGTGTAGCCCACATTGATGTTCTGAATGTTCAGGAAGCTGGCATCAGTCAGGAAACGTGTAGAACTTGCAGCTGAATACTGGTCGTTGAGTTGGAAGCGCGGAATGCTGTTATTCGGCTTCTCAGGAGTCCAAGAGTTCAAAATATCCTTGTGATAGTTGTAGCCGGCTGTTCCTGAAGGAGAGGTCATGAAATAAGCATACGTTCCGTCATACTGCTTACCACCAAGCTGATAGGTGAAATTGATGCTGAAGTCCACGCCATAAACCTTCAGTTTAGTACCAAAACCACCATATACCTTAGGAATGGAAGATTCTTCTGTAATGTAGTAGTCGGCTTCTGAATAAGTCTTGGTTTTTTCACGTCCGGTCACATTGCCGTTTTCATCCTTGGTATTCTTATACCACAACGATTCACCGTTTTCATCTACACCGGCAAATTCCTTCAGACGCCACGTAAACATAGAAAGGTCTTCGGCAATGTAAAAGCTACCGCTGGTGTAACCTTTATAAGCCTTACCGTCAGCAGTGTATTCCGTATTTACCTGTTTATCCTCATCAAGCATGGTAAGACGGTTCTTCAAAGTTGAGATGTTCAGATTTACATCCCATGTAAAGTTCCGCTTATTGAAAATATTGACATTGAAATCCATTTCCACACCACTGTTTACCATGTTTCCTACATTATCGAAGTAAGAAGAGTAACCCAATGAAGGAGCCACAGAGAAGGAGAATAACATATCCGAAGTCTTACGTCTATAATACTCAATGCTACCGGTCAGACGGTTCCACAACTGGAATTCCGCACCGATATTGAAGTTGGTGTTGGTTTCCCAAGTAATATCCTTTGTTCCCTTGGAGCCGAATGAAGTACCCAACTGGTCGTCAGAGTTGATGATATTGAACACATCAACATAGCGGAAATTACCGATGTTATCATTACCTTGCGAACCGATAGAAGCTTTCACTTTCAGTTCTTGTACCCATGAAGCATCAAACCAGCTTTCTTTGTTGATGAGCCAAGCACCACCAACAGACCAGAATGTACCCCAACGGTAATCCGGATGGAAACGCGAGGAAGCATCACGACGTATAGAGGCAGAACCATAAATACGTTCGTCATAGTTGTATTGCAAACGACCGAAATAACCTTCGTTGTTGCGGCGTGTTTTATAAGAGTAGGCACCCTGTCCGTCTATTACGGCACCATCCAACTCCTTGTTACTCTGAGAGAACATCTTAGACTTGCTTGCTCCTAATATATAGTCGCGATAATCATAATATTCGTGCCCCAGCAAGATGTCGAAATTATTGCTGCCAAACGACTTGGCATAAGAAACAAGTTGCTGCAAGTTGTAGTCATAAACACGGGCATGGCTCTTACTTACCGTACCTCCGGTGGAGTCAAATTGTCCATAGTAGGGATTCAACACCGTAGTACCACGAGTCTCATCCAAATTGAACGTACCGTTCAAAGTCACCTTCAATCCTTCTAATGGAGTAATGTCAACAAAAGCATTAGCACTGACTGCATTGCCTTCGGCATTGCGTGTGTTGAGTTTGTTGTCTTGAATAGGGTTGGCATCGGAGATAAAAGGACGTATCATGCCGGCATTGATACCACTTCCGTAGTCCATCATCTGAATGCCGTTTTGGTCTACCATGATAGTTCCATCGGCATTGCGCACATAAGCAGGATAAATAGGAGCCTGTTGGCTGACGAATGCCCATACGTTACCGGTAGAAGAACTGGAACCGTTGTTGGACAATGAGTTGCTTTCAAAACGAGCGTATGACATATTAGCCCCTACCTTCATCCAATCCTTGGCTTGGTAATCGGCTTTCAAACGACCGGTCAGACGCTTCAAGTCAGAACCCGGAGTAATACCTTCATTCTCCAAATAACCCAAAGAAACATAGAAAGAGGACTTTTCGTTAGCAGCACTTACTGAGAAGTTATATTCCTGACGCAAGCCGGTACGTGTACCTACATCTTCCCAATCATCGGGAGTAAGCAGATAATCTATTCCCTTGTAGTTCACCACTCTACCCAATGTCGCAGCAGGATTAAGTTTACCGTTCAAGCCGATAAGATATTGTCCTTCGGGAATAGTATATACATTGTATCCCAAACCACCGTTAGCACCGAACAAGTTCTCGTTGGCAGCAACCCAAGCAGCTTGGTCGCTCATACCCATCTGATTCTTATAGTAGTTGTTCATCGCCGTGTAGTGTGTCTCATAGAACATGGCAGGATCCGAAATCACTTCATACTTCTGCAATGCACGTGTGTTGGCACCCCACTTAGCATCGAACGTTACTTTTGCATCACCCTTTGTATTAGCTCTTTTGGTAGTAATGATAATCACACCATTAGCACCACGTGCACCGTAAAGGGCATTTGAAGCGGCATCCTTCAACACAGTCATAGTCTCTACGTCGTTAGGGTTGATGTTATTAATATCACCGCTATAAGGAGCACCATCCACCACAATCAACGGATCGTTTCCTGCATTCAGTGAACTGAATCCACGAATCTTGATAGACGGCTTTCCTGTTGGAGCACCATCATTAGAAGTTAGTGTTACGCCTGGAACCGCACCAGCCAAAGCTTCAGTTACACCTGTCACTTGCGATTGTTCCAACTTGTCAGAGCCAAGCACCTTTGCCGAGCCTGTGAAAGCAGACTTCTTGGCAGTACCAAAGGCGACTACCATCACTTCATCAAGCATCTCTGTATCAGACTTTAAAGCAACCTTCACATGCGGTTTCACCGCCACCTCCTGCGTCTGCATACCAATGTAGGAAATTACCAGAGTTTTCG
>CAMWRY010000115.1 GCA_947176775.1 uncultured Bacteroides sp. | reverse complement strand
GATGTTGATGGTGCCTCCCACGGCGTTGGCACCAAACAGGGCGGAACCGCCGCCGCGCACTACCTCCACACGCTCAATCATGTTGACGGGAATCTGCTCCAGTCCGTACACGCCGCTCAGGGCGCTGATGATGGGGCGGCTGTTTATCAGTATCTGCGAGTAGGGTCCTTCCAGACCGTTGATGCGGACTTGCGGAAAGCCGCAGTTCTGGCAGTTGTTCTCCACGCGCAGGCCCGACTGGTAGTTCAGGGTCTTGGCCAAGTCGGTGGAGTTGACCATCTCGAACAGCTTGGTGCTCATGACGTTCACCACTACCGGAGCCTCCTTGCGGCTCACCTCGTTGCGGTTGGCAGACACCACCACTTCATCGGTCATGAAACTCTCCTCCTCCATGGCAAAGTGTATGACGGCAGTGAAATCCTTGCTTACCGTCACGTCCTTCTCCTGAGTTTTGTAGCCCACCGCAGATACGCGGAGTTTATACTTCCCTTCCGGAAGCTTGCGAAATTCAAATTGCCCCTCCTCGTTGGATACCGTTCCTTGGCCACTGCCAAGAATCAGAATCGTAGCATAGGGAATGTTCTCTTCGGTTCCTTTCACTATCACGTGACCGGAAATCATATTGCCTTCTTTTATGGGGTTCACAGCAAATGCTGCACAGGCACTCACCACTGCAAGTACCCATGCCAAAATGTATTGTTTCATTATTCAATTAGCGCTCTAAAATAGTATAACTTTGTTTATTCCTACCCCGTATATAGGGATACACCTACTAATTAATTCCAGTTTCGCAAGTTCTTGAACTTGCTTTCAGTGAACAAGTTAACAAGAGTACAAGGCTCTCCTATCTGCCTATTTTGCGAACAAGATGCAGGTAGAGACCTGAATCTCTTCGCCTCGTAGCCTCGTTAACTTGTTTACTGATAGCATATCAAAGATATGCGAAACTTGAGTAATTAATAAATGTGGGAGGAGCGCGTAGGGAAAGCATCCGGATGACCTTCCCTTTTGCGGTCGGCGTTGCCGACTCGGCTTCGAGCACGGCCAGCAAAGGAAGCATCGGATGCTGGAGTTCGTACACATCGGCCTCGCAAGAACTGAATGCGGACAGATGCCCGATAACCAGCAGGGAAGTCTTGGAGTGAGAGTGTGCCGTGTGAAATGGATGTGAATGGGTTATCAGTACCCCATTCACATAGTGGACATGCGTGAATGCAATGATGCTTGCCTGATACGCAATAAACAGTATCAGCAAGCTCAATGCACCTATTACTTTTCTCTTTTGCTTCACGTCCAAACTACTTCTGCTATGGATTTTGAGCCGCAAAGATACGTATTATTCTTCGATTTTTCCAAACAAGCGCTCATAATCGCGCCGGGAGGCCGGTTCCGTCCACGCTTCGGGGACGAACTTCCAGTGGTTCAGTACACGCGGTGCAATCACCTTTTTCTGTTCGATATACCGCATCAGGTAGTAGCGCAGGTCCTTGTCGGTCGAGGTGATGATGCGCTTCTTCAGCTCGTCCTGCGAGATGCCGGCTCCCTTGGTCAGCAGTTCGCCGCCGCCGTTTCCGCGGTAGGAGTTCACCGCTACCTTATATACCTTGTCCATCTCGAAGGGCGTTCCGTCGGCCAGGCTGAGGATGGTCACCTTCTCCCCCTCCGGCTTGGTCACATCCACCGTGTAGAGGATGCCGGCGGCCGAATCGAAGTTGAAGCTGAAATTCTTGAACGAGGCGCGGTCCGCAGCGCCTTCACGGCGCTTCTCGCTAAAGAGCAGGAGGGGGTCGGCGGCCGACTGCATCCGGTTGGTCCACAGGCCGTAGGACATTTCCAGGGCACCGTGTATCTCCCTTCCCGTCAGGCGCATGGTGTAGAGCATGTTTTCATACTTATACAGACTGAACATGTCGCCCATGGTAATGTCGCCTTTGCGGATTTCCGCATCGTAGGACAACGGGGCAGCCAAGGAGATGTCGGCTCCGCTGATGGCCAACTGCAACTCATGGATGAGGTCGACAAAGGCGGAGGGGCCGAAATAGGCCGGGCGCGTGGATATGGTCTCGGTGAAGGTACCTATCTTCTTGGAGACAAAGTCCTGTGCGGATGCGTACTCCGGGGCGAAGCGTTGCATGAAGGCCGGGCTGACTTCGCTGCTTTCGGTATCGGCCAGGGTGCCTTCTATCTGCTTCTCCACCACCCTACCGCCGCGCAACTTCAGCGTGATGTCCACCTGACTCACCACAAGGCTGTTGCTGGCAGGATTGATGACCAGCACGGAGTCGCCGGCCACGTTGCACACCTTCCGGCACTCACGGGTGTGGTCGTGACCCATCAGAACCACATCGAACCCCGGCACACGGCAGGCCACCTCTACCGAAGCATTGTCACGGTACTGGCCTCCCATCAGCCGAGCCTCCTTTCCGGCGTGGAACAAGCCGATGACCAGGTCGGGGCGCTCCTGCTCGCGGATGGTCTTCATCCACCGGCGAGCCGTCTCTTCCATATCGTCGAAGCGCAGTCCTTGCCACAGGTTCTCCGAGAGCCATACGGGGATAGCAGGGGTAATCATGCCGAGCACCACCACCTTCACCCCGTCGCGTTCCAGCACTTCGTAGGGCTTGAAGTGAGGTTTCCCGGTGGCGGTGTCTACGATATTGGCACCCAATACCGGGAAGCGGCAGTCGCCGGCCCAACGGTCGAACACGGCACGTCCGGTCTCTATGTCATGGTTCCCCATGTTGCCGGCGTCGTAGCCCATGAAATTCATTATCTCCGCAGTCAAGTGGGGAGCCACGGTATCTATATAATTATAGTAATAGGCGGTGGGCTGCCCTTGCAGGATGTCGCCGTTGTCCAGCAGAATCAGGCGGTCGCCATAGGCGGCACGCTCCTTCTGCACCAAGGCGTGCACGCGTGCCAGGCTGCCGGGTGCCTCCTGACGACGTATAAAGTCGTAGGAATAGTAGTTTCCATGCACATCGCTGGTCTGCAGGACTTTCAGTTTCACTTCTCTCTCTTGTGCCGGCAACAGGCTTGCCAGGGCAAACATCCCCATAAACAAACAACTGAATCTTCTCATTGTTGACATTTCTTTTACGTGAGTAATATACAGGGCTTTTCTTCATCACTCCCCCAACTTCCTTCAATAAAAAGCCGTAGCAAATATATAGAGAAAAGTTGGAAAACCGGGGAAAACAACGGTTGTTTTTCGTACTTTTGGCGACCGAATATAAAACGAAACAACAGAATGACACAGAATTTTCATCCCATGATAGCCGCCGCCCTCGGCCTATCGGAAAGACAGATAGCCCAGACACTCGGCTTACTGGAGGGCGGAGCCACCATCCCTTTCATCAGTCGCTACCGCAAGGAAGCGACGGGAGGGCTGGACGAAGTGCAGATTGAAGCCATCCAGACGCAACACGAGAAACTGAGCGAGACGGCCAAACGCAAAGAGACCATCCTCAACACCATCCGGGAACAAGGAAAGCTCACCCCGGAACTACAGAAGCGCATCGACGAGACTTGGGACAGTACCGTGCTGGAGGACATCTACCTCCCCTACAAACCCAAGCGGAAGACACGCGCCGAAGCCGCCCGGCAGAGGGGACTGGAACCGCTGGCCACCCTGCTGATGATGCAACGCGAGCCTCATCCGGAAGCACGTGCCGCCAGCTATGTGAAGGGAGACGTAAAGAGTGCGGAGGAGGCCCTGAAAGGTGCCCGTGACATCATAGCCGAGCTTGTGAGCGAGGACGAACGGGCCCGGAACAGTGTGCGCAACGCCTTTGCCCGGCAGGGCCTGCTGACGGCCAAGGTAGTGAAGGGCAAAGAGGAGGAAGCGGCCAAGTACCGCGACTACTTCGACTGTAGCGAGCCGCTGAAACGGTGCAGCTCGCACCGCCTGCTCGCCATCCGGCGTGCCGAAGCCGAAGGGGTGCTGAAGGTCGGCATCAGCCCCGACGACGACGAGTGCCTGAACCGGCTGGAACGCCAGTTCGTGCGGAGCAACAACGCTTGCGGAGAGCAGGTGGCCGAGGCGGTCAGGGATGCCTACAAACGCCTGCTGAAGCCCTCCATCGAAACCGAGTTTGCCGCACATAGCAAGGAGCGTGCCGACGACGAGGCCATCAAGGTGTTTGCCGCAAACCTACGCCAGCTGCTGCTGGCCTCGCCGCTGGGGCAGAAGCGCGTGATGGGCATCGACCCGGGCTTCCGCACCGGCTGCAAGGTGGTATGCCTGGATGCGCAGGGCAACTTGCTCCACAATGAGAACATCTATCCCCACCCTCCCGTGGGCAAGCAGCAGGAGGCGTTCGCCAAAGTGCAGATGATGCTCGAATCCTACCAGATAGATGCCGTGGCCATCGGCAACGGGACGGCCAGCCGCGAGACGGAGGAGTTCCTGAAGCGGCAGCACTTCCACCGCGACGTGCAGCTGTTCATCGTCAGCGAGCAGGGGGCTTCCATCTACTCGGCCTCCAAGATTGCCCGGGACGAGTTCCCCGACTACGATGTCACCGTGCGCGGCGCCGTATCCATCGGAAGGCGCCTGATGGACCCGTTGGCCGAGCTGGTGAAGATTGACCCCAAATCCATCGGCGTGGGACAATACCAGCACGACGTGGACCAAACGAAGCTGAAGAGGTCGCTGGACCAGACGGTGGAGAACTGCGTCAACCTGGTAGGTGTCAACCTGAACACGGCCAGCAGCCACCTGCTGACCTACATCTCGGGACTGGGTCCGCAGCTGGCGCAGAACATCGTGAACTACCGTGCCGCCAACGGTGCCTTCACCTCGCGCAAGGAGCTGATGAAGGTGCCGCGCATGGGTGCCAAGGCTTTCGAGCAGTGTGCCGGCTTCCTGCGCATACCGCAAGCCAAGAATCCGCTGGACAACACGGCCGTGCATCCGGAGAGCTACTGCATCGTGGAGCAGATGGCCAAGGACCTGGGGTGCAGCGTGGCCGAACTGATAGCCGACAAGGAGCTTCGGCAACAGATTCGTCCGGAGCGTTACCTCTCCCCCACCGTGGGCATGCCGACCCTGAAGGACATCCTGCAAGAGCTGGAGAAGCCCGGACGCGACCCACGAGGCCCGATAAAAGTGTTCGAGTTCGACAAGAATGTGCGCACCCTCGACGACTTGTGCGAGGGCATGGAGTTGCCCGGCATCGTGGGAAACATCACGAATTTCGGCGCCTTTGTCGATATCGGTATCAAGGAAAACGGCCTGGTGCACCTCTCGCAACTGGCCGACCGCTTCGTGTCCGACCCCAATGAGGTGGTGTCCATCCACCAGCATGTCCGCGTCAAGGTGATAGGCATAGACCGGGAACGCAAGCGGATACAGCTGACGATGAAGGGAGTGGAGCAGTAACTACCCACTGCTTTCTTTCCCCATATACTGGCAACTGAGACACTGCAAGCCCGTTGCAGAGACACTGCAAGCCCGTTGCAGAGACACTGCAAACCTGTTGCAGAGACACTGCAAGCCTGATTGCAGTGTCGCTGCAACGGCTTTGCAGTAACTCTGCAAAAAGCATGCACTATCTTTGCAGCTTCTTTTCTCTGATTATTAGCACGGTACCTATTATCAAAAGTACGGAACATAAGACGGAGCCTTCGAAGCCGAAGCTTCCACCGTTTATCAGGCTGTCCACCGGAAAGCGCACCACCAGCAGGCTCTCCTGGCCGAACTCATTCCCACTGACATTATATCCCAAGAGAGGACCCTGAATCCAGTTCCAGAACCAATGCAGGGTGATGGGGAAACAGAGATTGCGCGTATAGACATAGGAAGCCCCCAGAAAGCAACCGGCCAACACGATGTTCAGAAAGGGGAC
>CAMWRY010000114.1 GCA_947176775.1 uncultured Bacteroides sp. | reverse complement strand
CCCTAATACTTATCCCATGCCTCTCCTCCTGTTTCTTCTGCTGGCTCTCTTCTGCCCTGTCGGCATTCAGGCACAAGAGGAAAAAGATACGCTCACCTTCCACGTCATGAGCTACAACGTAGAGAATCTATTCGATACCCGACACGACACCCTGAAAAACGACTATGAATTCCTACCCGATGCCGTGCGTCACTGGAACTACTCCAAATACAAGAGGAAACTGGATAACATTGCCCGTGTCATCATTGCTGTCGGCGGCTGGACACCACCTGCGCTCGTGGCCTTGTGCGAGGTGGAGAACGACAGTGTCTTACACGACCTGACCCGTTACTCGCTCCTGCGTGAGGCCGATTACCGCTACCTGATGACCCAATCGCCCGACGAACGAGGCATCGATGTGGCGTTGCTCTATCAGCGCAGCCTGTTCAAGCCTATTGCCCACCAAAGCATCCCCGTCACTAAGCTACGGAAGGAAGACCGCCCTACGCGCGACATCCTTCACGTCAGCGGACTGCTGCTGAACAGGGACACGCTGGACATACTGGTGGCCCATCTTCCCTCCCGTTCGGGAGGTGCAAAGGTGTCCGAGCCTTACCGACTGCATGCTGCCC
Organism: uncultured Bacteroides sp.; assembly: GCA_947176775.1. Taxonomy (GTDB): domain Bacteria; phylum Bacteroidota; class Bacteroidia; order Bacteroidales; family Bacteroidaceae; genus Bacteroides. The sequence continues at coordinate 5,320 of CAMWRY010000114.1, read as the reverse complement.
ATATCATACGAACCGCCACAGACAGCCTATTCCGGCTACGACAACATCCGCAAATCATTCTTTTAGGGGACTTCAACGACTATCCAGACAGCAAGTCGATGCGCCAAGTGTTGCAAGCAGAGCGACCGCCTGCACAACCCGACTCACTACATGCCAGGCAACTCTATCATCTGCTGGCAAGGAAAGCAGCCAAGAACAAGAGATTTGGAAGTTATAAATATCAGGGAGTCTGGGGAGTGCTGGACCACATCATTGTATCAGGCAGCCTTCTTCAGAAAGGCTCTCCGCTCTATACGGACGAGGCGAAGGCTGACGTATTCCGCCCTCCCTTCCTTTTGACGGAGGACAAGAAGTATGGAGGGATGCAACCGTTTCGTACCTATTACGGCATGAAGTACCAGGCAGGGTATAGCGACCATCTGCCGGTATGGGCGGAGTTCAGACTGCGGTATTGATGCTTTAGGAGTTAGAAGAAAGTTATTTTCAGTCTGAATACTGGTACAGCTTCAAGTCGAACCGCTGCACCATTACCAGCAGATGATCGAAAATGTCGGACTGGATGCGTTCGTACTCTTTCCAGACCTTGTTGCGCAAGAAGAAATAGACCTGGATAGGAACTCCGTAAGTGGTAGGCTCCTTCTGGGAGACAATCAGATCCATGTCCTGGTTTACTACCGGAAGACTGCACAAGTAACGCTCGATGTAAATGCGGTAGAGCTGCGCATTGGTGGGCACTTCTCCTTCGGAGGGCTGATAATCGGCCATCAAGGGAACCTCCTTGCGAAGAGTATCCAGCATCTCAGGAGTGCAAAACTTCAAAGTCATCATGTCCAAATAGATGTTCTTGTTGACACGGCGACCGCCACTCTCTTGCATACCACGCCAGTTCTGGAACGAGTTGTTGACGAGTGTATAAGGAGGGACGGTGGAAATTGTCTCGTCCCAGTTGCGTATCTTCACGGTATTCAGGGTAATCTCTTCGACCGTGCCGTTGGCAAGCCCGTTGGGCAGGGCAATCCAGTCGCCGATGCGCAACATGTCGTTGGCCGAGAGCTGCACGCCGGCCACAAAACCCAGAATACTGTCTTTGAACACCAGCATCAGCACAGCCGCAGAAGCGCCCAGGCCTGCAAACAACGTCATAGGCGACTTGCCTATCAGTACGGAAATGACGATAATACCTCCCACAAAAAAAAGTATCACCTGCAACACCTGCACAAATCCTTTCAGCGGACGATTCTTCTGCTTGTCTTTCAGATTATAGGCATCGAGCATGACCAGCAACAGGCTGTTGATGGTAAGCAATACAGCCACAATGATATAGACTGTACAGACTTTCTGTGAGAAGTCGAGCATCCCCTTGCCATGGACAAAGGCAAAAGGGAGGAGATAGTATATCTGGATTCCCGGCAGCAGGTGTATCAGGTGGTGCACCACACGGCGCTTCATCAGCAAGGTGTTCCACCGGTGGGGCGAACGCTTGGTGTAGTGCTGCATGCCTCCCACAAAGATGGCTTGGCACAAATAATCCAGCCCGACGGCAAGCGCCACCATCAGTATGGCGATAATCGATTCATCGAACATATCGGCAAATCTCGGTTCCATTCCCCAGTCTGTGAGGATTTGGTTCATTCTGCTTCCTAAACTTGTCATGGTCTTCTTTACGTTTAGGATACTAACAATTGGAGGAGGAAGAAAGTTTCATCCACAGGAGGAATACTCCCTCAACACATATCCTTTCTTCATCAGTGACTCAATCCGGACCGAAGGGTCATTCTTCAAGGCCTTGCGCAGGTAGGTTATCTGCACGTTCAGGGCGAGGGAGTTGGCATAGGAAGCGGTGCCCCAGACGGCTTCGAGCAGGGTATCGCGCTCCACGGTGCAGTTCGGATGCCGGGCAAGCAGACGGAGGATGTCGGCCTGACGGGAGGTGATAAGTACCTTGTTGTTCCCTGTGCGGATTTCGTTCGTACTGTAGTTGAAGACGGAGTGGCCGAAGCGGTAGGTCTCCTCGTCCACGGCATCGGCAAGCTGGGAGGCGAAGCGTTCGCGGATACGGGCTATCAGTTCTTCGGGATAGAAGGGCTTGGCAAGGTAGTCGTTGGCTTTGAGCCGGAAGCCTTGGAGGCGGTCGGCCTTGTCGCTGCGGTCGGAGAGGAAAAAGATGAGGACACGCTTGTCGGTCTCGCGGATGCGCTCGGCAACTTCGAAGCCATTGAGGAGGGGCATGTTGATGTCGAGCAGCACCAGGTCGGGCTTGACAAGGAGAAACTGTTCGAGGGCTATCGCGCCGTTTCCGGCGTAGGTCACTTCGTAGCCTTCTTTTTCGAGAAAACGCTTCAGAAGCATGGAGTACTTGAGGTCGTCGTCGGCAAAGAGAATCTTGAGCAGAGGAATGAAAGATTTATAGTAAAGCTTTAATTAAGTTACTTAGATAAAAGAGAAAGAAACAAGGATACATACTATTTTCAACATAGGCTTAAACACTATAAGAATTCATTGAGGAAGAGCAATCTCTACCGTAGTGCCCTTCCCGGGCTGGCTGCTCAGGGAGACAGTACCGTGATGGGCTTCTACCAGCAGTTTGACGTAGCTCAGACCGAGTCCGATGCCGGGCAGGGAAGAGTCGGGCAGACGGGTGCCGCGGTAGAACTTATTGAAGACTTTGTTCTGCTCGGAGGCAGGGATGCCGATGCCGTTGTCGGAGACACGGAGGATGAATTGACGGTCTTGTGAAAGGCCGTCTACAACAATGTGCACCGAAGGACCGGAGTACTTCACGGCATTCTCTACCAAGTTGCTGATAACGTTAAAGAGATGCACGGGGTCGGCCGTCACCAAGGTGGAGCCACTGAAACGGGGTTCAAACGATACCTCCTTGCCGTCGGGCACATGATAAAGGCGGATAAGCTTCTCCACCGTCTCCCGGATGTCGAAGGTGCGGACGGAGAGCCGGATGTGCTCCTCGTCGGCACGCGCCATGTCGCGGAGTTTCGAGAGGTAGGCAGACAGGTTATCCAGTTCGGAGATAGAGTCGTGCACCACTTCGTCCATCGTCTGCTCGTCCGTCCGCAAGGACTTGTCGTTGAGGAAAGCGACGCACATCTTCAATGCCTGTACCGGGCGTTTCAATTCATGTATCATGGTGTTGACAAAGTCCTTCCGAAGCTCGTCGATGCGGCGTTGCTTCAGGATGGTCTTTACCTGAAACAGCAGGCAGAACGCCAGCAACAGAATCAGCAGGAAGCTGCCCAGCAATTGCCCACCCATGCGGAGCAGCAGCATCGGCAACGGCGGACGAACCGTCACTCGCACCTGCTGCCAGCCCAAAGGGTTATAGGGATAGATGACCTTCACCACCGGACGCAGACGGGAACCTGCCAGCGCCACCGAATCCACCGTCACGAAGAGCGAGTCCCTCGGAGTGCAGAACTGCGTATCGAAAGAGACGCCGGGCAGCTTGACCGCCAGCACGGAGTCGAACCGCTGCAACGTGAAAGGCACGTCCACTTGGAGCTTGTACTTCTGCATCTCCTTCTCGAAAGACCATCCCAACTCTTCCTTCGTGCGGAAGCAGATGGAGTCTTTGTAGAGCAGCGGAGAGGCGGTATCCTCCGACACCTCTGCCTTCCGAAGCCGCACCCGGGCATACAGGCCGTAAGAATAGACCACCTTTTCATTTCCGAGCGAATCAACCACCGCATTCCGGTTGCTATTGGTTCCCCAAGCGACGGAGACGGAATCCGTAAATATCTTCTTCGGATGCAGATTGCGCACGGAGTCGTTCAGCGCAGCGGCTTCCAGCACACGGGCGCGCACCTCCTTCACCAGTTCTTCGTTGCGGTACTGGCACTGGTTCCACAGCCAATACCCCTGCCCTACCACGATGAGCATCATGGAGGCGAGGGAGACTATCCAGATTATCTTGATTCGTTGTTCCATACTTCCTTTCCGGTTTCTTTGCCACAAAGGTAGCGGTTTGCGCTCTTAGTAGGTACGCACGAGGCATCCTTTTTCCGACGGAGTAACATTTCAGTAATAACTTCCGCCTTGCGGAAAGAGGGGGATGGAATTATCTTCTTAACGTCAATGCACCTAATTGCTCCTAGGTGAGGTTCTTCTCCTTTCGGGCCTGTTTAATTGCATTGCCAATATGATAAGCATGAATCTCCGCTTCTACCGCAGCCTCAAAAGTATCTCTCTCCGGAGTACCTACTTTCCCCAAGTCCTCATCCAATAACTCATCAAAGGAGTATAGTTTCATATCGCCTATTTACTTCATTGTTGCTTTTTTGCCTCGAAATATCTATGCCTTATCAACTGAACGCCCTACTTTTTATCTCAAAAATCGGAACATCAAACTGCCCCTCTACTCATTTGCATAATTCCTCCAAGGCTTGGATTTTAACATTCAGTTGGTGCTCGACAATCATGTCATAATCGCATTTCTTATCGCCTATCTTACTGGTTACAACGAATAATTCCAATGAAATTAGGAACAGGAATATAATAATGTCACTACTGTCCACTAAAAATGGACGTGGTTAAAAATTAAATAAATTCGGTTCACTTGAACCATAGAGAACATTGACATTTTTGAAATTCGATTTGTCGAAGAGGTCTCTCAGATGAGTCTTGTCAGTCAGCGAGATTCCAAGAATCTGAAGTACTTCATAGATGCTCCGCTCCAGCTTCATATCGTGCTGCACGATTGCAACAAGACAATAAGTAATTATGGCACAGTAGATTTGGATGCGGACAGCATTCTCCGATGTTCCCCAGAACTTCTTGATACGCAGATGCTGCTTGATCCATTTGAAGAACAGTTCCACGCTCCATCGGTTGCGGTATAGCTCGGCGATTGTCTCGGCAGATGCCGTCAGATTGTTGGTCAGAAAAATGTATCTAATACCGTCTTCGGGGTCGATACAGACCACCTTGCGGAGTTTTTCCGGGTAATCCTTAGAGCTTTTATAAACCGTGAAGTAGCCGATTGCGTCAGAGACAATGTTCTCCGGAAGCCTCCGTTTCCACGTCTCCGGCTTGAACCGGACATTGGTTTTCGCCCTGACGACAAAGAACGCACCGATCCGATTTATCGTGTAAAGATTGCCGAAATCGTTGTAGCCACGGTCGAAGATATAGTGCGCGCCCTTCTCATACGGAATCTCCGGCATAGCCTTTGAATCATGGACTTTTGCTTCGGTAATATGCACGAATGCAGGAACTTGAGCCTCCACATCGTAAAGAGTGTGTATCTTGATTCCGCCCTTGTGCTTGCGAAACTTAGCCCACTCGAACACCGATAGACAGAGGTCTA
>CAMWRY010000113.1 GCA_947176775.1 uncultured Bacteroides sp. | reverse complement strand
ATACTAACTCTAATATTGCTTTGCCTTATGAACAACATATCGTCGCAAAATCCTTTTTTTGAAGCATATCCTACCCTGCACGGCACTGTACCTTTCGACAAGATAAAGACCGAAGACTACATGCCTGCCATACGTGAAGGCATCCGTCGGCAGAATGCGGAAATAGATGCCATCATACGCAATCCGGAGACTCCGACATTCGACAACACTGTGCTGGCATACGAAAAATCCGGCGAAATGCTCCACCGCGTCAGCACCGTATTCGGCAATCTGCTCAGTGCGGAAACAAACGACGACTTACAAGAGCTGGCCAAAGAAATCATGCCGTTGCTGAGTGAGCATGAAAACAACATCAGCCTGAATGAAGAACTATTTGCACGCATCAAAGCCGCTTACGACCGCCAGAAGGAAGAGAAGCTGAACCCAGAACAGCACCAGTTACTGGAGGAAATCTATAACAGCTTTGTACGCAACGGGGCCAACCTTCAGGGAGAAGCCAAAGAGCAATACCGTGCCTTGTGCAAGGAGCTGAGCCTGCTGACCCTGCAATTCAGCGAAAACAACCTGAAAGAGACGAACGACTACCAACTGGTCATTACCGACCGGTCGCAACTGACCGGATTGCCGGAAACTGCTTTGGAAGCCGCAGCCGAAACGGCCAAAGAAAAAGGCATTGAAGGCTGGGTATTCACCCTGCAAGCTCCCAGCTACAGCCCCTTCCTGACCTATGCGGACAACCGCGACCTGCGTCACGAGCTGTACATGGCCTACAACACGAAATGTACTCACGACAATGCCAACAACAATCTGGAGATTGTAAAAAGGCTGGCCAATGTACGCATGGAGATTGCCCGGCTCCTGGGTTATGAAAACTTTGCTACCTACAACCTTCAGGAACGCATGGCACAAAACAGTGAGGCCGTGTACAAACTACTGAACCAGTTGCTGGAGGCATACACACCTACCGCCCGACAGGAATATGCAGAAGTGCAAGCCTTGGCACGCCAGACAGAGGGAAAAGATTTCGTCCTGATGCCATGGGACTGGGCATACTACTCGCACAAACTGAAAGACCGGAAGTTCAACATCGACGACGAAATGCTGCGTCCCTACTTTGAACTGAGCAAAGTGAAGGAAGGCGTATTCGGCCTGGCCACCCGTCTGTATAGTATCACCTTCAAGAAGAACACAGATATTCCCGTCTATCACAAAGATGTGGACGCTTACGAAGTATTCGATAAAGACGGCAAATTCCTGGCCGTATTCTATACAGACTTCCATCCCAGAGCCGGCAAACGTTCGGGTGCCTGGATGACCAGCTACAAGGAACAGTGGATTGACGAGAAGAGCGGCGAGAACAGCCGTCCCCACGTCTCCATCGTGATGAACTTCACCAAACCGACACAGGACAAACCTGCCCTGCTGACCTTCGGCGAAGTAGAAACCTTCCTGCACGAATTCGGACATAGCTTGCACGGCATGTTTGCCAATACGACTTATGGCAGCCTGAGTGGCACCAACGTCTACTGGGATTTTGTGGAACTTCCCTCTCAGTTCATGGAGAATTTTGTTATCGAAAAGGAGTTCCTGCATACGTTCGCCCGTCACTACCAGACCGGGGAAATGATACCGGATGAACTGGTACAACGCATCGTCGATTCATCCAACTTCAACGCTGCATACGCCTGCCTCCGGCAAGTGAGTTTCGGACTGCTCGACATGGCCTGGTACACACGCAATACCCCGTTTGAGGGCGACGTGAAGGCGTATGAAAAAGAGGCTTGGCAGAAAGCCCAAATCCTGCCCCAGGTGGAAGAGACCTGCATGAGTACCCAATTCTCGCACATCTTTGCCGGAGGGTATTCAGCCGGCTACTACAGCTACAAGTGGGCGGAGGTGCTGGATGCGGATGCCTTCTCACTGTTCAAGCAGAAAGGCATCTTCAATCCGGAAGTAGCAACATCCTTCCGTGAAAACATCCTCTCAAAAGGGGGAACGGAACACCCGATGACGCTCTATAAGCGCTTCCGCGGACAGGAGCCTACCATTGATGCACTACTAATCAGAAACGGAATAAAGAAATGAAGAGATTTATAAGAAATATCAGCTATCTGCTGCTCATGCTTGCATTGCTGCCTTTGCTAAGCGGATGCAACAACGAGGATGATGTGATCGAGATATTGACCGGGAAGACGTGGAAACTAAGCCGGCTCACCAATAAAGATAGCAATGCCCAATTCTATCCGAGCCTATGGAACAACGACAACAAAGCGATGGAAGAGAGTCTGAAAAAGCTATATGACCGGGAAGAAACTTTCACACTGACCTTCGAAGGGACCGAACTGGACGGAGAACTGATGGGCACCCATATCACCGGACAAGGTATCAACTCAAGTGTCAGCGGAACTTGGAAGGCGGACAGCAAATCGCAGTCGCTCAGCTTCAACGTGAAAATCAGCGGTTCGGAAAACGATGCACTCGCCAAGGCATTTGTCAACGGATTGCAGAATGTGTACAAATATGAAGGGGATGTCAACTCGCTGACCCTCTATTTCAATGACGGACAGACAACCAGAATCATGGGATTCAAACCATTACGATAAGACATGAACAGGATGGACGATTCTACAAAAGAAAAACAAGAGGCACTGGACAAGCGTTATATACGCATGGCAAACATCTGGGCTGAAAATTCGTATTGCAAACGCCGCCAGGTGGGTGCGCTGATTGTAAAAGAGAAGATGATTATCTCTGACGGCTACAACGGGACCCCTTCCGGCTTTGAGAATGTGTGTGAAGACGAAAACAACGTCACCAAGCCCTACGTGCTCCATGCCGAGGCTAACGCCATTACCAAGATAGCCCGTTCAAACAACAGCAGCGAAGGCGCCACCATGTACGTCACCGCCTCTCCCTGTATAGAATGTGCCAAGCTGATTATCCAGGCAGGCATCAAGCGAGTGGTCTACTCCGAGAAGTATCGGCTGGAAGACGGTATCGAACTTCTGAAACGAGCAGGCATTGAAGTGGAATTTGTTTCAGTGGAGAGCTGATAATCAGGAGTTGATTGGGTGTACATATAAATTATAAACAGCAAAATAAGTAACAGTAAATAAAATCATGGGTACAAGAAATACGTCTCGCTTTATGCCACTCATCATTGCAATCAGTGTAGTGGCTGGAATTCTTATCGGAACGTTTTATACCAGGCATTTCGCCGGCAACAAGCTGGGAATCATCAACGGTTCGTCCAATAAGCTGAATGCCTTGCTACGTGTAATCGACGACCAGTATGTGGACACGGTCAATATGACCGACCTGGTAGAGAAAGCCATGCCACAGATTTTGGCGGAACTCGACCCCCACTCCACTTACATCCCGGCACAGAAACTGGAGGAGGTCAATTCTGAACTTGAAGGCAGTTTCAGTGGTATCGGTATCCAGTTTACCATCCAGGAAGATACGATACACGTCAACAGCGTGATTCCCGGAGGACCTTCCGAGAAGGTCGGCCTGATGGCAGGCGACCGCATCGTGATGGTCAACGACAGCCTGTTTGCCGGCAAAGGACTGACCAACGAGAAGGCCATGCGCAACCTGAAAGGCCCGAAAGGCAGTCAAGTGAAACTGGGCATCAAACGCGCTACGGAGAAGGAACTGATTGATTTCACCATCACGCGCGGCGATATTCCACAAAACACCATTGATGCAGCCTATATGATTGACAATGACTACGGCTACATACAAATCAGCAAGTTCGGACGCACCACACACGTGGAACTGCTGAATGCCATTGCCCAGCTGAGCCACAAGAAATGCAAGGGACTGATTATAGACTTACGCGACAATACGGGAGGCTATATGGAAGCCGCCACGCGCATGGTGAACGAATTCCTGCCGGAAGGAAAACTGATAGTCTATACCCACGGCCGCAAATATCCCCGTATGGAGGACTATGCCAACGGTACCGGCAGCTGCCAGAAACTGCCACTGGTGGTATTGGTGAACGAGGGTTCGGCTTCTGCCAGTGAAATCTTTGCCGGAGCCATTCAGGACAATGACCGTGGCACCATCGTAGGACGCCGCTCCTTCGGCAAAGGTCTGGTGCAGCAGCCTATCGACTTCAGCGACGGCTCGGCTATCCGCCTGACCATTGCGCGCTACTATACCCCGTCGGGCCGCTGTATCCAACGTCCCTACGAAAACGGCAAGGACAGTAAATATGAAATGGACTGGATTACCCGTTACGAGCACGGCGAGTTCTTCTCCAAAGACAGCATCAAGCTGGACGAAAACCTGCGCTACTCCACCGGTTTGGGCAGACCTGTATATGGCGGCGGCGGCATCATGCCGGACGTATTCGTGCCGCAAGACACCACCGGAGTATCTTCTTACCTGATAGAGGTAAGCAACAAGGGACTGATTCTGCAATTCAGTTTCCAGTACACCGACCGCAACCGCGCTAAGCTGAGCGAGTATGACAACGAAGAAGACCTGCTGAAGCACCTGCGCCAACAAGGCATTGTGGAACAGTTTGTACGCTTTGCAGAATCCAAGGGAGTGAAAAGGCGTAACCTGCTTATCCACAAGTCCAACAAACTGCTGGAAAGAAATCTCTACGGTAACATTATCTACAACATACAGGGAAGAGAGCCATACATCCGCTACATCAACCAAAGTGATGCCACCGTGAAGAAGGCACTGGAGATCCTGGAACGCGGCGAAGCATTTCCCAAAGCTCCGGAAGTAATGCCCATTACGGAAGAAAAGCATGATGAAGGAAAAGAAAAAAGAACTGCGTAAGCAAATAGCTTTGTTGAAAACCCGACACAGCTCTTCCGCTACGCGTCAGTCTGCTGAAATAGTTGCCGCCCTCGAAGCACATCCGGCTTTCAGGGCGGCAAAAACCGTGCTGCTTTACCACTCTCTGAAAGACGAAGTGGACACACATGAATTTATCCGGAAGTGGAGCTGCGAAAAGCGGATTCTGCTTCCGGTAGTTGTAGGTGATGACCTGGAGCTACGGCTGTACACCGGCCCGGAAGACTTGAAACCCGGCGCATACGGCATCGAAGAACCTACCGGGGCGCTCTTTACTGAGTATGCGACCATAGACCTCGTAGTGGTTCCCGGTGTGGCATTCGACCGCAACGGCAATCGGCTGGGACGCGGCAAAGGTTACTATGACCGGCTGCTGCCACGCATACCATCGGCCTACAAAGCAGGTATCTGTTTCCCCTATCAAATCGTAGAAGAAGTTCCGGCGGAGCCTTTCGACATCCGCATGGATGAAATAATATTGTCTGGTTTGACAGGGACTTGTGTTCAGCGTGACAGACACAAGTGTTTGTCGCGACAGACACAAGTCCCTGAGACGACAGACACAAGTGTCTGTCAACCCACTCATTAGTAACTGATAATCAACACACTACAATTACCGGAAAATAATATTCGTAATGACCTGCGCCCCCACATGGCGATTCAGGTTGCGCACCAGCAACTCACGCCCCATCATCAGCTCTTGGCGAAGAGCGGCGGAGGTAAGATGCACATAGAGTACCTGATTCTTTATATAAAGTCCGCGAGTATAGGAAGCTATGGCGCTCCCCAACACTTCGGGCCAGGCGCTGATAAGCCGCCGTTCATTCAGCGGAGTCTCCAGGCTTTCCTGCCTGAGATAGTGGCGGATCAGTTCGCCGATCTGTTCGGCATTGTTGCGCTTCATGCTTCCTCCTCCTTCATCTCTGCAACCGCTCCCTGTGACACGCGGAACATCTTGTAGTCACTCCCCACCTTGTGCAGAATGCGGTCCAGATGTTCGCGGTTGGTATCGGTGATGAAAATTTGTCCGAAACTGTCGCCGGCCACCAGCTTGATGATCTGCTCTACGCGCGAAGCATCCAACTTGTCGAAAATATCATCCAGCAGCAGCAAAGGCACAGTAGTACCGGTGCGCTTCAAGAAATCGAACTGCGCCAA
>CAMWRY010000112.1 GCA_947176775.1 uncultured Bacteroides sp. | reverse complement strand
AAAGAGCATAGAGCGCACCCGGAAGCTGATGCAGGAAGCGGCCAAGAAACTGGACTTCATCGAAGCAGCCCAGTATCGCGACGAAGTACTGAAGATGGAGGAGATGCTGAAAGAAAAAGCAGAATAGAGCCTTTAAGTGACCTTTACACTTTGCTTTTCACAATTTTAAATTCAAGGTTACGCAAAGGTGGGAGTACAGCGGTACTCCTTTTTTTATGCCTGCACGCCGGCATCTTCTTCCCTCTTCCTCCCAGTCAATTCTTTCCCTACCAGCCACTGCACCGGTACTGCATCGCTTTTGCAGTAATGTTGCACCGCCTTTGCAGCGCCAGTGTACCACCTTTGCAGTAGCGCTGCAAAGGTGGTACAGTGACACTGCAAAAAGCATGCAGTGGTTTTGCAGTGACTATGCCTGATTTTGCTTCACACTTATTCTTTATATTTTCTGATAAACTTCACACTCTATTGTAAACTTTCCTAGATCCACTTTACAGTGTGATTACATGTTTACTGAATCACTTTACAGTCCAAAGGTACAACAAAAAATGTTGTCCTCACAAAAACACCATGAAAACACTGCGGAGGTTTGCCTGTGCGGCTGGAGGCGCAAAGCCTCCAAAGAGCACACCCGTTCATGCCATAGTCATGACTATGCAGAGAGCACTTCTTTTCGAGAAACCTGTCCGAAGTGCTATGTTTTTTCCTTATTTTTATGTACGTTTGCCGCTCAACTCAATTCAACGATTCTACATGGAACTATTGGTATATAAAGCCTCCGCAGGCTCCGGCAAGACCTTTACGCTGGCTGTGGAGTACATCAGACACCTGATAATCAACCCACGCGCCTATCGGCAGATATTAGCCGTCACCTTCACCAACAAGGCCACGGCCGAGATGAAGGAGCGCATCCTGACGCAACTCTACGGCATCTGGCAGGGAGACCCCTCCTCCGAGGCCTATCTGACACAGATTAAGGCGCGGCTGGAGAGAATCGGTAACAAGACAGCCGAGAACAGAGAAGAGCCGGCAAGCTGCCTGACGGACGAGGAAATACGCCAACGGGCCGGCATGGCACTGCAATACATGCTGCACGACTACAGCCGTTTCCGCGTAGAGACCATCGACTCCTTTTTCCAGTCCGTGATGCGCAACCTGGCCCGTGAGCTGGAACTCAGCCCCAACCTGAACATCGAACTGAACAACAGCGAAGTACTGAACGACGCTGTGGACAGCCTCATCGAGAAGCTTACGCCCACCTCGCCCGTGCTGGCGTGGCTGCTGGAATACATCGAAGAGCGCATCCGCAACGACAAACGCTGGAACGTATCGAGCGAGGTGAAAAGCTTCGGCCGAAACATCTTCGACGAAAGCTACATAGAACGTGGTGAAAAGCTGCGTCAGTGCCTGCGCACTCCGGACACGCTGAAGCTCTACCGTGACGTGCTCCGCGACATGGAGACCGAAGCCCTGGAACAGATGAAAAGCTTCTACGACCAGTTCGAGGGCGAGCTGGAAGGGCATGCCCTCTCCCCCGACGACCTGAAAGGAGGAACCCGGGGCATCGGGAGCTACTTCCGCAAGCTTCGCGACGGCAGGCTGACAGACAAGGATGTGCTGAACGCCACACTGCAAAACTGCCTGGCCGATGCCAAGAACTGGACCACGAAAACCTCTTCGCGGAAGGAAGACATCATCCGTCTGGCGGAAAACAGCCTGATGCCGCTGCTGCAAGAGGCCGAAAGGATGCGCCCACCACGCAACCACACGCTGAACAGTTGCCGCCTCTCCCTGCAACACCTCAACAAATTACAGCTGCTCAACCACATCGACGAAGAGGTGCGCACGCTGAACCGTGAGCACAACCGCTTCCTGCTGTCGGACACCAATGCCCTGCTGCACAAGCTGGTGTGCGAGGGCGATTCCTCGTTTGTCTTCGAAAAAATCGGTGCCAACATACGCAATGTGATGATTGACGAGTTTCAGGATACCAGCCGCATGCAGTGGGACAACTTCCGCCTGCTGCTGCTCGAAGGCCTCTCGCAAGGAGCCGACAGCCTGATTGTGGGCGACGTGAAGCAGTCCATCTACCGCTGGCGGAACGGAGACTGGGGCATACTGAACAGCTTGGGCAGCGAAGGCCTGAACCGTTTCCCCGTCCGCGTGGAGACCCTGAAGACCAACCGCCGCAGCGAGACGAACATCATCCGCTTCAACAATCAGGTGTTCACCGCTGCCATAGACTACCTCAACACTCTGCACCTGAACGAACTAAAGGAGGATTGCCTGCCCCTGAAACGTGCCTATGCCGATGTGGCGCAGGAGTCGCCCAAGAGCGAAGAACGCGGTTACGTGAAAGCCGCCTTCCTGGAACCGGACAACGAACACAACTACACCGAGCAGACCCTTCTCGCCCTGGGCGAAGAGGTGCAGCAGCTGCTGGAGAAAGGCGTGAAACTGAACGACATCACCATCCTGGTCCGCAAGAACAAAAACATCCCACCGATAGCCGACTACTTCGACAAAGAACTGCATCTCTCCATCGTATCGGACGAGGCCTTCCGCCTGGATGCCTCGCTGGCCGTCTGCATGCTGATGGATGCCCTGCGCTGCTTGTCGAATCCCGAGAACAAGATAGCCGAAGCCTCGCTGGCCATGAGCCTGCAAGCCGACCTTCCCGAGTCCTTCACCTCCCGACGGGAAACCCTGCGGCAGATGCCTCTGTACGAATTGCTGGAGGAGTTGTTCGGCCTCTTCAGCATGAGCCGTATCGAAAAGCAGGATGCCTACCTATTCTCTTTCTTCGATGCCGTGACGGAATACCTGCAAAGCAACTCTTCGGAACTGGACAGCTTCATCCGCTACTGGGATGAAACCCTTTGCAGCAAGACCATCCCCAGTGGCGAAACGGACGGCATTCGCATCTTCTCCATCCACAAGTCCAAGGGGCTAGAGTTCCACACCGTGCTGATTCCTTTCTGCGACTGGAAGCTAGAGAACGAGACCAACAACCAGCTAGTGTGGTGCATCCCCCCAGAAGCACCCTACGATGCCATCAGCCTGGTGCCCGTCAACTACTCCGCTACCATGGCCGAATCCATCTACCGCCCCGACTACCTGCACGAACGCCTACAGCTATGGGTGGACAACCTGAACCTACTGTACGTGGCCTTCACCCGTGCCGGAAAGAACCTCGTCCTTTGGAGCCGGAAGGAGCAGAAAGGAACCATATCCGAACTGCTGGCCCACACCCTGCCTCGCATTGCCCAAGGCGGAACGGGCACTTGGAACGAAGCGTCTGTCACCTACGAGAGCGGAGAGGTATGCCCGTCTGTCGCCACCGACACCCAGCACGACAAGCCCACCTCGAACAAGCTGTCGCAAAAGCCTACGAAACTTCCCGTTCACATGGAGAGACTGCTCCATGACATCGAGTTCCGGCAATCCAACCGCTCGGCCGACTTCATTGCCGGCGTGGACGAGGCGGAGTCTAGCCAGCGCTTCATCAACCGCGGACGCTTGCTGCACACCCTGTTCTCGGCCATCGAAACGGAAGCCGACATAGACAACGCCATCAGCCAGCTCGTCTTCGAAGGCATCATCGGCCGGACCGAAACGGAAGAAGAGATACGCCGCCTCACCCACCACGCCTTCTCCCTGCCGCAAGTCAAGGAGTGGTATTCGGGAAGCTGGCAGCTGTTCAACGAGTGCGACATCATCTGGCTGGAGAACGGTGAACTGCGGACACGACGCCCGGACCGCGTCATGATACGTGGCAAGGAGATTGTCGTGGTAGACTTCAAGTTCGGAAAGCCCAACAAGAAGTACAACCAGCAGGTACAAGGCTACATGCAACTGCTGATCCGCATGGGATATGCCGCCGAAAACATACGGGGCTATCTGTGGTATGTGGAAAAGAATGAAATAGAAGAGGTGAAATAGTAAAGCCTTGTATAATTTATCTATTTCTCAACTTTAATTTTTAATTCTTAATTCTCGATTTAAATATGCAAACATTTCTCCAACTGGTCGCCCACGACCTTTACACCAAAATAGGAAACGACCTTTCGCGCACCGCTATCGTTTTCCCCAACAAACGCGCCAGCCTCTTCTTCAACGAGTATCTGGCCGCCGAAACCGACCGCCCTCTGTGGTCGCCTGCCTACGTCAGCATCAGCGAACTATTCCGGCAACTCTCTCCACTGAAGTCCGGCGACCCCATACGCCTGGTGTGCGAACTGTATAAGGTATTCCGCCAAGAAACCCACAGCGAAGAGACCTTGGACGACTTCTACTTCTGGGGCGAACTGCTCATCAGCGACCTTGACGACGTAGACAAGAACCTGGTGGATGCCGACAAACTCTTCAGCAACCTGCAAGACCTGAAAAACATCATGGACGACTACGACTTCCTTGACCAAGAACAGGAGGAAGCCATCCGCCAATTCTTCCAGAACTTCTCCATCGAGAAGCGCACGGAGCTGAAAACCAAGTTTATATCCCTCTGGGACAAACTGGGAGACATCTACCGGCACTACCGGCAAAACCTTGCGGAACTCGGCATTGCCTACGAGGGCATGATGTATCGCACGGTCATGGAACAGCTCGATACCGACCAACTCCGCTACGACCGTTACGTTTTTGTAGGCTTCAACGTGCTGAACAAAGTGGAAACCCGTTTCTTCCAACTCTTACAGGATGCCGGTAAGGCCCTGTTCTACTGGGACTATGACGTGTTCTACACCCGTCTTCCACGCGAGCAGCATCCCCCCTATACCCACGAAGCAGGCGAGTTCATCCTCCGTAACCTGAAACTATTCCCCAACCAGCTTCCCGAGTCTTCTTTCGACGCTCTGCGGAAGCCCAAGAACCTACGCTTCATCTCCGCCCCCACCGAAAACGCACAGGCACGCTACCTGCCGCAATGGATACGGGAGAACGAAAAACGAAGAACAAAGCATGAAAAGTTGAAAGACACCGCTGTGGTGCTCTGCAACGAGTCGTTACTGCTCCCCGTCCTCCACTCCATCCCGGCAGAGGTGAAGAACGTCAATATCACCATGGGATTCCCTTTGGCGCAGACACCTGTCTACAGCCTTCTCAATGCCCTGATAGAGTTGCAGACCACAGGCTACCACACCGGCACCGGACGCTACACCTACGAAACCGTGCTGGCCGTACTGAAGCATCCCTACGTCCGCCAGCTCTCCCCTGTAGCCGAAGAGCTGGAGAAGCAACTCACCAGAGACAACCGCTTCTACCCCCTCCCCTCGGAACTAAAGCAGGACGCTTTCCTCGAACAACTCTTCACGCCGCAAAACGGCATCGCCGCCCTGTGCCGCTACCTCACCGAACTGCTGCGCGAAGTCTCCGTCCTCTACCGCCAGGAGAAAGAGGTGGAAGATATCTTCAACCAGCTATACCGCGAATCGCTCTTCAAAAGCTACACGCTCGTCAACCGCTTGTACAACCTGATAGAAACCGGCGAACTGAGCGACCTGCGCACGGACACGCTGAAGCGACTGCTGAACCGCCTGCTCACCTCCGCCAACATCCCCTTCCACGGCGAACCGGCCATCGGCATGCAGGTAATGGGCGTACTGGAGACGCGTAACCTGGACTTTCGCAACCTCATCATGCTCTCCCTCAACGAAGGGCAACTCCCAAAGAGCGGAGGCGACTCCTCTTTCATCCCCTACAATTTGCGGAAAGCGTTCGGCATGACCACCATCGAACACAAGAATGCGGTCTATGCCTACTACTTCTACCGACTCATCCAGCGAGCCGAGAATGTCACCTTATTATATAATACCTCTTCCGACGGACTGAACCGCGGAGAGATGTCTCGCTTCATGCTGCAATTCCTGATAGAGTCACCCCATAACATCCGACAGGAGTACTTGGAAGCCGGACAGTCGCCCCAGCAGACCCGGGAAATAGAAATTCACAAGACTCCGGAGATGATCCAGCAGATGTACAATACCTACGATGTCAATCGGCATCCCCAAACGTTCTTTTCCCCCTCGGCACTCAACGCCTACCTAGAC
>CAMWRY010000111.1 GCA_947176775.1 uncultured Bacteroides sp. | reverse complement strand
AATTGAATTTCAACAATTTCAAAGAACTCTTATGATTTTTTAGTGGACACTAATGGTTTTGAATCTAAAGATAAAACACAGACAAATGTAGTTCCAAATGTTGCAAAACATACCTATAGAAACGTTAGGCTTTATCGCATCATTTTATTTGCTGCGATTTAAAAAATCGAGAAGAAAAGCAGATAGCATACATAAATCACAAACTTTATGAATCTAATAACCTGAGTTTTGGATAAAAAAAAGAGTTCCACTCCTGCAATGGAATGAAACTCTAAAAGTGTTTGTCTGATTATGAATCCCTAATTCAAAAGGTAATCAAAGACATTCATCATTACAATGCCATTTGGCATTGTATGCGTCGGTATGTCATCTGTTGTGACAATAATTTTTGCAAAAGAGTCGTCTGTAAGAGTTAGTGAGCGTTGTTCCTGCTTCTGTTTATCTTCATCAGGTAAAGAATAAGCAGATTGTATATACACCCTTTCACTGCCCCTATTACAAACGAAATCAACCTCAAGTGTGGTTCTGACAGTCTTACCTTCATCATCTTTTTGATAGAAAGTAACGCATCCTACATCTACCTTATAGCCATTACCTATCAGATGGTTATATATGATATTCTCCATGATATGAGTTGGTTCCACTTGCCGAAAATTCAAAAGTGCATTACGCAATCCAAGGTCTGCAAAATAATATTTGTAAGGAGTGTCTATATACTTCTTTCCTTTAATATCATAGCGTACTGCTTTATCAATGAGGAAAGAGTCTATAAAATAGTCAATATAAGTCTTTATTGTATTGTGACTTATTTTCACCTTTTTCTCACTAACAAATGTGTTTGCCAATTTGTTAGGATTAGTCAATGCTCCTATATTAGATGCCAAGAGACAGAATAATTCTTCTAATTCAGCATCATTTTTCACGCTATTGCGATTGATTATATCACTTAAATATGTCTCTTGAAGTAACTCTTGAAGTATTTCTGCTTTTCGCGCTTTATCCTTTTCTATGACAACCATTGGCAACCCTCCATAATAAATGTAGTCTCGCCACAATGAAGAGGTTTCTTCGTCTGACATTTCTTTTATTTCCTTAAAAGAAAGCGGTTGCAGATGAATTTGGACTCCGCGTCCTCTAAACTCTGTAACAATGTCTGAAGAAAGGAATTTCGCATTACTTCCTGTTACATATACATCAAGGTTGTCTATATGCAGGAAACCATTGAGTACATCTACGAAATCCTCCAGCATCTGAACTTCGTCAATTATCACATAATACTTCTGCGAATCTTGCTTTGTCAGATTTTCGACATATTCATATAAAGTTTCCGCTTTGCGATATTTCCGGTGTGCAAATGAGTCAAGCTGTAATTCTATGATATGATTAGTATCAACACCATTATCTAAAAGATGTTGCTTATAAAGGTTGAATAGCAGATAGGATTTGCCAACTCGTCGTAATCCAGTAACAATCTTTATCAAATGATTGTGCTTGCCACTTATCAGTTTATTAATGTAATATCCTCTTTCAAATTTCATATAGATACATTTTTTGTGTATTAACACAGTTTTCGTCTGCAAAGATAGTGGTTTTTCATAAAGTAGATATGGAGCATGAGACAGATTCTGTGTATTTACACACTTTTTGTCTGTAGCTGCTTTGGGTTACCGGCTTCCAATAATTATTCACCTTTTCAGTAAACATTCGAACAAACACACACATCCTTTTTCCGGCAACGTAACATTTCAGTAATAACTTTCTTCCCCGACACAGGCAAAAACCGGATAGCTTTGCAGCCGTAACAAACCCCTAAAAACGAATCGTTATGACAACAAGAAAACTTTTATCCCTCTGCCTGACGACGCTGCTGATGCCGCTCGGCGCACAGGCACAGTTCAATGTATTCATGCCCGAGACAAACGTCAAGCAAGACACCATCGGCACCCTGCAGCTGCGCGTGCAGTACGAAACCGTCTTCTGCCTGGACACCGCCAAGAAGGAGAAACCGCTGGAAGAGACCATGATACTGGAAGTGGGCAGCGGCGTATCGAAGTTCTACAGCTACAGCAAATACATCTGCGACTCCGTCTATAACGCCGACCTCGCCAACAAAGCCTCGCAAGAGACCATCAACCAGCATCTGAACCAGTACGCCACCTCGCGCCTGACCGAAATCACCTGCAAAGGTTATCCTGCCGGACAAATCACCACACAGAACGCAGTGGCAGGCTTCAACCGTATCCGCTACGAAGAGAAGCTGGAGTTCCCCCGTTGGGAACTGACTGAAGAGACCGACAGCCTGATGGGCATGGCGTGCCGGAAGGCGGAATGCGACTTCCGGGGACGGCATTGGACGGCATGGTTCACCGATGAGATTGCCCTCAGCGAAGGTCCCTGGAAGTTGGGCGGACTGCCCGGCCTCATCCTGAAAGCCGCCGACAGCGAGGGACACTACCGCTTCACCGCCAACGGCATCGAACTGAGCCGCACCCCACAACCGATGACCCTCCGGCTGAAGAACTACGAACTGGTCAGCCGCAAGCAATACCGCAAGGTACACGACCGCTACTACGACGACCCCGTGGGCTTCATCAACGGCCAGCCGGGCGTAAATATGACCGTGACAGACGGCAATGGAAACAAGATGCGGCCGAGAGGGATTCCGTACAATCCGATAGAAAGAGAATAAGCCATCCCCACAGACAACGGTCATGAAACCGTTTAAGCAGGGAGATGAAACAGCATCTCCCCGTAGATAAAACAGGTAAACACCGTAGAAAAGCTTCATCTCGCGGCGCGAGATGTATATCCCGGCACGCGAGATGTATATCTCAGCAGCCGAGATAAACTTTATAAGCAAGGAAAGACTACTTTACAAGCGAGGAAAGACTACCTTCCCTACCAGGTTATCCTACTTCATCACCTGCCTGTACCGGGCACGGAAAAGGTATCTTGCCCACACATTCAAAAAGAGATTCAAATGAAAACCACTCTTCATACACACACCGCAACGGGCTACCTCCTCTTCTTCGCGGCCTGCTGCCTGCTGGCAACCGTATGCCGCCCGTTGCAAGCCCAGACATTGAGCGGCACCGTAACCGATGCCGAAAGCCGCCAACCGCTGGAAGCCGTCATGCTCTGCGTGATGCGCGAAAACAAGACCATAGACTATGCCCTGACCGATGCCAAAGGGCATTACTCGTTGCCGTGGAAGCACTACGGCGACACCTTGCAACTCAGCGCCTCGCTGCTGGGCTACCGACGAGAAGTGCGCCGCGTCTCCTCCCCCGGCTGGCAGGACTTCGAGCTGCACACGGAATCCATCGTCCTGAAGGAGGTACAGATATGCGGCGGACGCGTGCAGGGACGGAAGGATACCGTGAGATACGACCTGGCGCAGTTTGCCTCGGAGAAAGACGTGCACATCAAGGACGTGCTGAAACGTCTGCCCGGCGTGGACGTGGAAGAGAACGGGCAGGTGAAGTACAAGGGCAAACCTATCGACCACTTCCTGGTGGAGGGCATGGACGTGACGGGCGGACGATACAACCAGGTGAACAACAACCTGAGCGCCAAAGCCGTGAAGACAGCGGAAATCATGGAGAATTACCAATCTGTGAAAGCCCTGAAAGACAGAATCAATTCCGACGAAGTGGCACTCAACCTGAAACTGGACCCGAAAGCTCACGACCAGTGGATAGTGAACACACAACTGGGCATGGGCTACAGCCAGACGGACGAAGGAGGAGGAGGCAACAGCGGAACAGACTACGAAGGAAAAAGCTCCGGCAGCAAAACCTCCCCCCTGCTCTGGGAAGGCTTCGCCAGTGCCCTCCAGCTGGGCAAGGGCAAGCAAAACCTATACAGCTACAAGACGAACAACAACGGCCGCGACCTCGGCAACGAGCAGGCCCGGCTGACCAACCGGCAGGAAGCGGACACCCCCCTCACCGCCCCCCTCGCCCAGCCGGGCATCAGCGCACCGCTCGACCGTCGGCGCCTCCTCTTCAACCGCACGCACACGCTGAACGGAAACCGCATGTACAAGTGGAACAACCGCCAAAGTCTGCGCCTGCAAGCCGGATACACCTACGATGAAATCACGCAGGAACGCCGCAACACCCTCGCCTACTACCAGCCCGGCGACACCCTGCGCACGGACGAGACCTACCGCTACCGCCTGCTGAGCAACGCCACCTACACGGAGGCGCACTACGAGGACAACAGCCCCCAGCACTACCTGAGCAACCGCCTCCACGTGGAAGGAAGCACCGGAAGCGGCACCTTGCAAGGCTTGCAGCAGAAGATACGGACCACGGAACTGAAAGCCAGCAACCGCCTGCACCTGCTCCGCAGCCGGGAGACAGAGACATGGGAGGTAGACGCCACCGTGCAGTACGCCCTGCTCCCCTCCACGCTGCAAGTGGCTGGAGAACGGGAGAAGTACCGCCGCCAAAGCCTCTATGCCGACCAGCACGCCGGCTACCTGCGCAAACACAACGGATTCACCCGGCAATACCGCGCAGGCGTGCAGGGCGAATGGGGCACCTTCGCACAACGCTCCGCCCACACGTCCGACGTCTCCAGCCTCTCCCTCTACCTCTCCCCCTACTTCCAGCTGGAGCGAGGCAAATGGCTGGGTAGCCTCATGCTCCCCGTCAGGGCGAAGCGGTTCTTCGGGCTGAACGCCAACCGGCTTCTCTACTCCCCCTCCCTCTACCTGCGCTGCCAGGCCGACTATCACTGGCGGTTCAGCCTCTCCGTCAGCCTGGACCGCTCCGCCGGAAACGATGCCGCCCTCTACGCCTCCCCCTACCGAACCGACTACCGAACGTGGTGGGACAACCGCCGGCTGCTTCCCGTCACCCTCAACCAGAACTACCGGATTTATGGAGAGTACAAGAATACCATACATGAGTTCTTCGCCACCGCCTCGCTCTCCCACCAGCGCACGCGGCAGAACACCCTCTACGAGCAGCGCGTCACGCCGGACTCCACCGTCTATACGCGCCGCCTGCTGAAGAACCGTGCCGAAAGCTGGGCATTCCGTTCCATGCTCTCCAAAGGCTTCTACGACTGGCACCTGAAAACCTCGCTCACCCTCACCCTGAGCCGCAGCCGTGGCAAGCAGCTGACGAACGGCCGCCTGCAGGCCTACCGCTACGACTACCTGCAAGCGGAGCCGAAACTCACCTGGTCGCCTGTGGCGGCCTTCGAGGCGGAGTATCATGCCACCCTGGGATACGGCGGCAGCAAGATAGGCAGCGGTACGCGGCTCACTCCTTTGCTGGACGTGGTGCAACGCCTGCACCTCACCTTCGGCATCGGCCGCCTGGACCTCCGCCTCTGCGGCGAGCACTACCGCAACGACCTGGACGCGCACACGCACCTCAGCACCCTGCTGGCCGATGCGTCGCTGGTCTATAAGGCCAAGAAATGGCGGCTGGAGGCTCGCCTCAACAATCTGTTCAACAAGAAGGAGTATGCCTATACGCTCTATTCCGCCACGCAAAGCAGCACCTCGCGGCTCGGCATACGACCACGGGAGGGAATGGTCGTCTTCTCGCGCCAGCTATAGCGCCGTCCGTACTCCGGCATAGACCAGTATCCCCACCACGGTGAGTCCGCCCACCAGGATGGGGGCATGGAGATGGGTGACGCGCTCCGCAGGCTCATAGCCGCTGACTTTCAGGAAGAGGCGGTGAATCAGCCAGGCACCGGTGGCCCCTACGAGGGTGCCTACCAGCAGGTCGCCCGGATAGTGCACGCCGAGGTAGATGCGCGAATAGCACGTCAGCAGTGCCCAAGCCATCATGAAGAGCGTGAGCCATCGCTGGCGGAAGAGGAAAAAGAGGTAGAAGGCCAGCCCGAAGGTGTTGGCGGCGTGGCACGAAGGGAAGCCGTAGCGTCCGCCACGACGGCCGCCAACGATGTGCACCATCTCCGAAATGGGGTTCTCGAGGTTAGAGGGGCGGAGGCGCTCCACGTAGGGGCGTATCCATGTGGCACATGCCTGGTCGGCGAAGGTGATAACGAGAGCCACGGCTACCACGCAACAGAGGAGAGTCTTCCAAGAGAAGTTGCGCAGCATCACGTAGAAGATGGAGGCGTAC
>CAMWRY010000110.1 GCA_947176775.1 uncultured Bacteroides sp. | reverse complement strand
TCGGAGATGTGTATAAGAGCCATTTCTCCTTCAATGTCAGTGGTCGACGCTGCGAGACGTGCCAGGGAAACGGCTACAAGACCATTGAGATGAACTTCCTGCCCGACGTGTATGTGCCCTGCGAGGTGTGCCACGGTAAGCGCTACAACCGCGAGACACTGGAGGTGCGCTTCAAGGGGAAGTCCATAGCCGATGTGCTGGACATGACCATCAACAGAGCGGTGGAATTCTTCGAGAATGTTCCTCAGATATTGAACAAGATTAAGGTCATCCAAGAAGTGGGATTGGGGTACATCAAGCTGGGCCAGTCGTCCACCACGCTTTCCGGCGGCGAGAGCCAGCGTGTGAAGTTGGCTACCGAACTCTCCAAACGCGACACAGGAAAGACGCTCTACATCCTTGACGAGCCTACTACCGGACTTCACTTCGAAGACATCCGTGTCCTGATGAATGTACTGAACCGACTGGTGGACAAGGGAAATACCGTCATCGTCATCGAGCACAATCTTGACGTCATCAAGATGGCGGACTACATCATCGACATGGGGCCTGAAGGTGGTAAGGGCGGAGGACAGCTCCTCTCTTGCGGAACTCCCGAGGAGGTGGCGAAGAGCGAAAAGGGCTATACACCGAAATTCTTACGGGAGGAGTTGGGGATGCGGTAGCGAGACGTACAGAGTGAAGCAGTGTAGTAAACTTCTTAAAAAAAACAGAATCAATGAAGATAAACAAAACCAATGCAGCCCGTCTGCTCGACAAGGCCAAGATAGCCTACGAACTGATCCCTTACGAGGTGGATGAAAATGATTTGAGTGCAGTCCATGTAGCAGCAAGTTTGCACGAAGACATCAACTGTGTATTCAAGACGCTGATTCTGCACGGCGACAAGTCCGGTTACTTCGTCTGCGTCATTCCGGGCGAGCACGAAGTAGACTTGAAACTGGCGGCAAAAGTCTCGGGCAACAAGAAGTGCGACCTGATTCCCATGAAAGAACTGCTCCCCCTGACGGGATACATCCGTGGCGGCTGTTCGCCTATTGGCATGAAGAAACCTTTCCCCACCTATATTCACGAAACCTGCCTTCAGTTTCCCTATATTTACATCAGTGCCGGACAGCGCGGCTTGCAACTGAAATTGGACCCGAAGGAGTTGATAAAGGAGGTACGGGCCGAGGTCTGTGTTTTGTTCTGATACGTTAATTATAACTCGCAATATTCGGGTGAATACGTTATTTAGCAGGAAACATTAGACACTGAGCGAAAATCATGGGTGAACAGTGGGAACTCGTTATCTCTCAAATTTTGTCACCATAATTTTAGTTTTATAGGGGAATCTTCCTATATTTGCAACTATTATTTAAGAAACAAATCTAATTACTAATTTTTAAAGCTTAATTTTTATGTTCAAAAATCATCCCAAAGGGTTGCTTACAGCGGCTTTGAGTAACATGGGAGAGCGCTTCGGCTATTACATCATGAATGCCGTGTTGGTGTTGTTCCTGTGTTCCAAATTCGGTTTGAGCGAAGGTGCCAGCGGTACCATTTATTCTTTCTTTTATGCCGGTATCTACATTCTGAGCCTGGTAGGCGGTCTGATAGCAGACCGCACACAGAACTACAAAGGTACCATCAAGTCCGGTTTGGTGGTCATGGCTACGGGGTACATCATTCTCTCCATCCCCATTCTGGCTACTGCCGGTAACACCTCCTGGCTGCTGACACTTACTTGCTTTGCCCTGTTCCTGATTGCTTTCGGCAACGGTCTGTTCAAGGGTAATCTGCAAGCTATCGTTGGTCAGATGTACGACAACTTCGAGGAAGAGGCAGCCAAGAAGGGACCGGAGGCACTGAAGATTGCGAAAGACAAGCGCGATTCAGGTTTCCAGATTTTCTATGTATTCATCAATGTGGGCGGCCTGATTGCTCCGTTTGTGGCTCCGTTGCTGCGCCAGTGGTGGCTGGGGGCCAACGGGCTTACGTATAATGCACAGCTTCCTGCGCTCTGCCATGAATACATCAACAATGCTGCCGCAATGGCACCCGAGGCGCTTGCCAACTTGCAGCAACTCATTGCTGCGGCCGGCGGTTCGCTGAACGACCTGGCTGCTTCTTGCGGACAATACCTGCAAATCTTCAACGAAGGTATCCACTACTCGTTCATTGCTTCTGTGGCAGCTATGCTTATCTCTCTGGTCATTTTCTTTGTTTCGCAAAAGACATTCCCCACGCCGGCCAAGAAAGCGGCTGCGCAGAGTGTGGAATATACAGCCGAGGAGAAGATGGCTATGGCGAAGGAGATTAAGCAACGCATGTATGCGCTGTTTGCAGTGCTGGGCATCGTTATTTTCTTCTGGTTCTCGTTCCACCAGAACGGTATGTCCCTTTCCTTCTTTGCTCGCGACTTTGTCGATTCTTCGGCAGTAGCTCCCGAGGTATGGCAAGCCATCAATCCGTTCTTTGTCATCACCTTGACGCCGATCATCATGGCTATATTCGGTTCGTTGGCACGGCGCGGCAAGGAGATTTCCACTCCCCGTAAGATTGCCATCGGTATGTTCATTGCCGGTCTGGCCTTCTTGTTCCTGGCTGCATTCTCGCTGGTGAACGGTTATCCTTCGGCCGATGCATTCAAGAATCTGCCGATTGCCGAGCAGATGGCTTCGAAAGCCCACTGGTGGGTACTCATTGCTACTTACTTCTTCCTGACGGTTGCCGAGCTGTTCATCTCTCCACTTGGTTTGTCGTTCGTGTCCAAGGTTGCTCCAAAGAGCATGTTGGGCTTATGCCAAGGTTTGTGGCTGGCTGCTACCGCCCTTGGTAACCTGTTGCTTTGGATTGGCCCGTTGATGTACAATGCGTGGCCCATCTGGCAGTGCTGGTCGGTATTCTTCATCGTTTGCATCATTTCGATGGGTGTCATGTTGGCGATGGTGAAGTGGCTGGAACGTGTGACGAAATAATTTTATTCAATTACCAAGCAGGAATATTCTGTGAATATTCCTGCTGAAGGGGTTATCGGGAGTTAAAAGGAGTTATCCTTCTGTTTCGCTCTGTTAGTTTTTTATGCTATCAGAAAGAGGGGGATTAGCCAACGACTTCCGATAACTTTTGTTGATTCCTGTTGACTTTTTAACTTCCTTTTTCAGGATGAGCATGGCGATGCTGCTAGAATTGCTGCTATGATGCCCTATTATTCATGTCTAGTGCCCATCTCCGTACTATCTCCGTATTATCTCCGTAGTTTCTCCGTATCCGCTCCGTACCTGCTCCGTATCATCTCCGTATATAAGGATTCGGAGATGGTACGGGGCGGGTACGGCTTAGAAAGGGATTTTAGCGGCGATTGGATTGGTAATTTGCTGATTTTTATAAAGATAGCTATTTTCTTGGTCAAAATGTAGGCTTAGAGTTCCATTCCCATGATGTAGTCGTTCATATAGTACCCGTTGCCTATCGGGAAATCCCCTTCGCGAAGTTTTCGCATTCCCATGTGTTCGTAGAAGTGCAGTGCTTTGTTGTAACGGTTTACGTTCAATTCCATCAGGCAAGAGGAGGGGTGCACTTCCTTGATGTAGCGAACCGCTTCGCGAAACAGGAAGCTGCCGCAATGAGCACCCTGATAGGAGGGGAGCACGTAAATCTTCTGCAAGTGAAACAAGTCGTCGCCCTGTTGTTGCACGGATACGTAGCCGGCCGCTTCGCACGCATCGTAGGCCAGGAGGTAGACGTGGCCTTCCTCTTCCATCTGTCGGCGGATGTTGGCCGGCGCATACATCCATTCCATCATGTAGGCTATCTGTTCGGGAGTAAGAATGTCACGGTAGGTGACGGGGAACGTCTGCTGTGCAAGTTTCTGAATCAGTGCGCAGTCGGCTATGGTTGCTTTTCGGGTGGTAAACATATTGTGGTATTTATGTGGTTTTTGGGTGTAAAGTTAAGCCTTTTTTGTGAAACAATCGCTATCTTTGCATCTTGTTATCAAACAAACACCGAACAAACTAATTTTGATTTAATAGTATGGCATTTACGAGCAACATTATGATTGTCCGCCACAGATTACTGAAAGAGCTGGTAAGACTGTGGAACAACAACGAACTTGTAGAAAATATAGACCGGCTGCCCATCGAGCTGAGTCCGAGAAGGTCGAAGCATGCCGGCCGCTGCTGCGTGCACAAGGAAAGGGCAGTCTGGAAATATAAGTCATTGCCACTGCTGGGGCTGGATATGGAGGACGAGACGGACGAGCTGACTCCCCTGTCAGAGTATGCCGCCCGTGCACTGGACAGAGCCGAGAATGGCCGCCCGAAGGAGAATATCATGTGCGTGATTGACGAAGCCTGCTCGGCCTGCGTGCAGATAAACTACGAGGTTACGAACCTTTGCCGCGGATGTACGGCGCGCAGTTGCCAGACCAACTGCCCCAAGAAGGCGGTACACGTCAAGGAGAGCGGTCAGGCATGGATAGACCACGACGCGTGCATCAGTTGCGGCATCTGTCATAAGAGTTGCCCCTATCATGCCATCGTTTATATCCCCGTGCCTTGCGAGGAAGCCTGCCCCGTGAAGGCTATCAGCAAGGACGAGAAGGGGATAGAGCACATCGATGAGAGCAAGTGCATCTATTGCGGAAAGTGTCTCAATGCCTGCCCCTTCGGTGCCATCTTCGAGATTTCCCAGGTGTTCGACGTGCTGCACCGCATCCGCAAGGGCGAAAAGCTGGTAGCCATCGTGGCTCCCTCCATCCTGGGACAGTTCAAGGCAACTATTGAGCAGGTGTACGGCGCCCTGAAGGAGATGGGCTTCGCAGACGTCATCGAGGTAGCTCAGGGAGCGATGGATACCGTTACCAACGAAGCGCACGAATTGATAGAGAAGCTGGAAGAGGGACAGAAGTTCATGACCACCTCCTGCTGCCCTTCCTACATAGAATTGGTGAACAAGCATATCCCCGGCATGAAGCCCTATGTGTCGGGTACAGGATCGCCGATGTACTACACGGCACGCATTGCCAAGGCGAAGTATCCCGATGCGAAGGTGGTCTTCATCGGTCCCTGTGTGGCAAAGCGTAAGGAGGCACAGCGCGATGAAGCGGTGGACTTCATCATGACTTTCGAGGAGGTAGCCTCTGTGCTGGCCGGCCTGGACATCCAGCTGGAGTTGGCGAAACCTTATCCGATGCCGTTCACTTCCGTCCGCGAGGCGCATGGATTTGCACAGGCAGGTGGAGTGATGGGTGCCGTGAAGGCCTATCTGAAAGAAGAAGCGGATAAGATAAATGCCATCCAAGTGGCCAATCTGGACAAGAAAGCCATCGGAGCACTGCGTGCCTATGCCAAGTCGGGTAAGGCTCCGGGACAGTTTATCGAGGTAATGGCCTGCGAAGGAGGCTGCATCACCGGCCCCTGCTCGCACAATGAAGTGGTGGCCGGAAAGCGGCAACTGGGACAAGAACTGGCAAAGCAGGAGAAGACGTATTGATTTATCTAATTGACAAATTGCGCCGCCATCGCCGTCTGCATGCCGAAGAGTATCGGGCGCTATTGCTTTGCGAGGATACCGCCATTGTGGACTATCTGCACAGGCAGGCAAGGGAAGAGGCTTTGTCCCGTTTCGGCTCCAAAATCCTCTTACGCGGATTGATTGAGATAACGAACCGTTGCCGCAATAACTGTCTGTATTGCGGCATCCGGAGAGGAAATCGGGCCGTAGAACGCTATGAACTGACCCAGGACGAGATTCTGGCCTGCTGTCGCGAAGGATACCGGCTCGGCTTCCGTACCTTTGTCCTGCAGGGGGGCGAAGCGCCGGAGGCGAAAGACGATTGGATAACAGAACTTGTGGCCCGTATCCGCTGGGAGTTTCCCCATTGTGCCATCACGCTTTCCTTGGGCGAGAAGTCGCGTGAGGCCTACGAGCGTTTCTTCCGTGCAGGAGCCAATCGCTATCTGCTACGCCACGAGACGTTCAATGCTGTTCACTATGGCAAACTCCATCCGGCCGAGATGTCGCTTTCTCACCGCCTGCAATGCCTGCGGTGGTTGAAAGAAATCGGCTATCAGGTGGGCACAGGCATCATGGTGGGCAGTCCGTATCAGACGGTCGACCATCTGGTGGAAGACCTTCTCTTCATCGAGTGTTTCCGCCCGGAGATGATAGGCATCGGGCCCTTCATCCCTCATC
>CAMWRY010000109.1 GCA_947176775.1 uncultured Bacteroides sp. | reverse complement strand
TGTGTGCTCAGGGAATGTATGGAGAGTGCTGTCTGGGGGCTTTGCCATGGAAGCTGCAAGAATCCCTACCAGACGGTGATAGACTTGAATGACATCGCGTTCAAATGTTCCTGCCCGAGCCGCAAATTCCCCTGTAAGCATGGGCTTGGCCTGCTGTTGCTGTACGCACGGCAGCCGGAGCAGTTTAAGCGAGCGGAAGAACCCGATTGGGTAACCGCCTGGCTTGCCAAAAGAACGGAGAAGGCAGAGAAGAAGGAGCAGAAGGCAAAAAGCGAAGCGCCGGTAGATGAAGCGGCGCAGGCCAAAAGACAGGAGAAACGTCACCGGAAGGTACTTGAAGGGATATCCGACCTTGAGGTATGGATGAAAGACCTGGTGCGCAACGGCTTCCTGAATGTGCCGGAACGGCTCTATACCCTATTCGACAACATGGCCCGACGGATGGTGGATGCTCAAGCACCGGGACTTGCCGGGAGACTGAGAGCCATGCAGGGGATAGACTTCGACACGGAAAGCTGGAAATCCGACCTGACGGAAAGCATGGGCAAACTCTATCTGCTGATGCAGGGCTACAGAAACATAGACACGCTTCCCGATGAATGGAAGGACGAGATACGCACGCAAATCGGATATCCTCAATCCAAAGACAATGTTCTTGCCGGAGCACCGGTAGCGGATAGCTGGCTTGTGCTTCACAAGCAGTCGCGTAAAGTCAACGATATCAATACCGACATTTACTGGTTTTATGGAAAAAGAAGCGCTCTTTTCGCCAAATACCTGAGTTTCACCGTTGCCGGAACCTTTTCCACTGAGAACTGGATTCCGGGCAGTGCCTATGAAGGTGCGCTATGCTTTTACAACGGCATCGGGACATGCCGCCGGGCATTGTTCAGGGAGTCCGTACTTCTGGAAGAAAGCTTTGTGCCGGATTGCAGCACGGATTTGAAACTGGCTGCCGCTGTGTATCGTCAGGCTATGATTGCGAATCCTTTTTCAGAGGAGGTCCCTTTGCTTGTAAATGATGTGACGGCAGTCCGGAACGGGAAAGGATACAGCCTGCTTGACAATGCAGGACAGGCTGTTCCGGTGAGGATGCCCGAAGAGACCTACATCGACATTCTCGCCATTACCGGCGGCAACCCGTTTGCATCGCTGGTTCTTGTAAACGGGGATATATGGGAATTGAAATCCATTTGGTACAACAAAGTATATCATACTTGGAGAGATGAACGTAACTGAACCTATCATACAGGCTGCACTGCTCGGAACAGCCAACCATGAATTTGCTCCCGGTGACTTTCCGGACTCCCTTCAGACATTGGTGAGCCGCATCCGTGAGAAATCCGACGACATGGAGGCGTTCCTTTACATGACAGCCGCATCCGCATTCGCTTACAGACGGGCGGGATGGGAACCGGCCGGAGCGGAAGGCATTGTTCCCGTGGAGAAAGCTCCTGAAGAGGAACTGCCGTATTTTGACAAAGACCGAAGCTTGCTCTTTTCCAGACTTCAGGACACGCGCTATATGCCGGCCTATGCCTATCGCCTGGCGCAGGACTCCGGAAAAATCATTTCACCCGAATATCTTCAACCGCTTATCCGGCGTGCCTATGACAGCAACAACCCGTTGCGATTCGAAGAACGCAGGTTGCTGAAAGGGCTGGCCGGAAACAGAGGCCTATGGCTGATCAGACAGATGGGGCTGGCCGGTCAGGAAAGTGAAAAGGTGGAGACTTGGGATACTGCCACACACGGCGAGCGTAAGGACATGCTTGCCAGATACAGGCGGCAGGAGCCTGCCGCGGCTCTTGAGCTGCTGCGCAAAGACTGGAAGAGCGAGCCTGCCAATCACCGAAATGAACTGCTTGAATGCCTTCGGACGAATATCGGTAAATCCGATGAACCCTTCATACAGGAGGTGATGAAGGCGGACCGTAGCACCGTTGTCAAGGAGACGGCGCGGAAACTTCTGTGCATGATTCCCGACTCGGCAATGGTGACACGCTGCTGCGAACTTCTGCGGGGACATATCAGGCACAATCTGCTTACCGGGTGGTCATACAAAGAGATTGAATATACCGAGGAGATGAAGAGCCTGGGGCTGTCCGAGGTAAGTTCCAACAAGAAGGAGAGTGATTCCGAATTCATTCTCAGGCAGCTTGCCGAACGCGTACCTCTGGACTTCTGGTGCGAAGTGTATGGATGTGACAAGGAAAAAGCCGCGAGGAAATTTGCCAAACATCCCCCTTTCAAGAAATACCTGGTTCTGGAAAATCCGATACTCAATTTTTCGGACGGATTGTGGGCCTTCCACACACTGAAGGAAGCCCCTTCCTATCTCTGCAAACCGGAACTTGTTGCCATGCTTACTCCCTCACAACGAGAGGAAATCTGCTGGCCGGAAAATGTCGGGAATTTCAATTACATACCTGATTCATGGTATGGGACCGATTGCGAGATGTGGGGACCTAAATTCTCGTCCAGCGTCCTGTCATGGCTCCTGAAACGGGAATACTTATACGATGGCGCATACATGGCAGAGCGACTTGCCATTCATATACCTTCCCACTTAAGGAGCGTCATCGAGGCAAAAGCTGCATCTTCGGCAGAAGCATCGCCGTCCATGAACGGGTTCTGTTAGAAGATGTTGGAATTCATGGATCTTAAATCTGAAATAAATACGTTGTTAAACGAAAAAAAATAATTGATATTTATATGAGCACTTTACTGAGACAACATGCCGAGCAGCAGTTTGCAGAGGAACTTCATGAACTGAAAAAGAACGAGACCAACCCGATTCCGGAAAACTGGGAGATGTCTCCCCAGTCTGTAGTCACCTACCTCATGGGTGGGACATTGGAAAACGGTTTTGAAGTCTCCCCCAAATACATAGGCAACCGCCGCCTGATGGAGATTGCCGTGGCTACCCTTGTCACCGACCGCGCGCTGCTGCTGTACGGTCTTCCCGGTACAGCTAAGAGCTGGGTCAGCGAACATATTGCGGCAGCTATATCCGGCGATTCCACGCTGATTGTGCAGGGCACCGCCGGTACGGGAGAAGAGGCCATCCGCTACGGATGGAACTATGCCCGTCTTCTTGCCGAAGGACCTAGTGAAGGGGCGCTGGTGCAGACTCCGGTGATGAAAGCCATGCAGGAAGGTAAAATCGGCCGCATAGAAGAACTTACACGTATCGGTTCCGATGTGCAGGATACGCTCATCACCATTCTTTCCGAGAAGACCTTGCCCATACCCGAACTGAGCAAGGAGGTACAGGCCATACGCGGATTCAACATCATTGCCACGGCCAACAACAGAGACAAGGGAGTAAATGAGCTTTCAAGTGCACTGAAGCGTCGTTTCAACACGGTCATCCTTCCATTGCCTGACACGCTTGAGGAAGAGGTTGACATCGTCCGCCGCCGCGTGGAGAGCTTCGAGAAGGTGATGCAGCTGCCGGCAGAGAGACCGGCCCTTGATGAAATCCGTCGGGTTGTCACCATTTTCCGGGAGTTGCGTCAGGGGGCGACCAATGACGGCAAGGCCAAACTCAAGAGTCCGAGCGGCACGCTGAGTACGGCCGAAGCCATATCCGTGGTGAACAACGGTCTTGCCATGGCAGGCTATTTCGGCGACGGACAGATTCATGCCGAAGACCTCGTTTCCGGAATTCTCGGTGCCGTGGTGAAAGACCCGGTACAAGACAAAGTGGTGTGGCAGGAATACATGGAGACTGTGGTCAAGAACCGTGACGGCTGGAAAGACATCTACAGAGCTTCCAGAGATATGATTTGATGGACGTATTTTGCACCTCTTAAGTAATATGACAGACATTCATCTATTGGGAATACGTCATCACGGTCCCGGCTCCTGCCGGAACATCTTGCAGGAACTGGAGCGGATTCGTCCCGACCTCATTCTGCTTGAAGGACCGGCGGAGGCGGAAGCGCTCATGCCGTTCATTGCCGACGGGCAGATGGAGCCGCCGGTAGCCTTGCTCGGTTATCAGCCGGATGCACCGCAGAATGCCGTATTCTATCCGTTTGCCGACTTTTCGCCTGAATGGCAGGCTTTGCGCTATGCCCTTCGGGAGAATGTCACATTGCGCTTCTTCGACCTTCCGCTTGTCCATTCCTTGGCTTTCGAAGCGGAAAAGCAAGAGGGCGGCGAGTCCGGTGAAGCGAATGGCGAAGTGATTGAAAAAACGGGCGATCCGTTTGACCTGTTGGCGGAAGCCACCGGCTATTCCGATGGGGAATCGTGGTGGAACATGAACATAGAACAGCGCAGGGAGAACTGTGGAATCTTCGAGGCTGTAAAGGAGGCGGTGACCGCACTCAGGGAGGCCCTGCCCGGACACACCTCTCGCAGGGATCTTGTCCGGGAAGCGTGGATGCGCCGCATGATTCGTGCCGCACAGAAAGAGTCTTTCGGGAGCATCGCTGTAATCTGTGGGGCATGGCACGTTCCGGCACTGGAGAATATGCCGAAAGTGAAGGAGGACAATGAGCTGCTGAAAGGGTTGCCAAAAGTCAAGACTGAGTGTACATGGATTCCCTGGACATATAATAGGCTCACCTTCCGCAGCGGTTACGGGGCCGGCATAGACTCTCCGGGATGGTACCATTACCTGTGGCATCATCCGGATGATGACGGCACTTTGTGGGTCAGCCATATAGCCGCCTTGCTGAGGCAGAAGAACATGGACGTTTCGGTGGCCCATGTCATTGAGACGGTCCGTCTGGCGCAAGCGACAGCCGCATTGCGCGGGATGCCTGCCCCCACGCTGGAGGAGTATAACGAGGCGGTGACAGCCGTCATGGGCTTCGGCGACGATATGCTGCTGCAACTTATCAGGGAATCGCTTATTGTAGGCAACCGTTTGGGCAAAGTTCCGGAAGCCGTACCTAAAGTTCCTCTTTTGATTGACGTCGAGCGGCTGCAGAAACGCCTGCGTCTGCCTTTCACGGCGGAAATAAAGGAAATGACACTTGACCTGCGCAAGGAAATCGATTTGGAACGGAGTCTGTTCTTCCACCGATTGGCACTGCTTGACATTGATTGGGCCAAACCGGAAGCCGCAGGCGGCAAGGGTACATTCAAGGAAAAATGGACCCTTTACCATAAGCCGGAACAGCTTGTTTGCATCATCGAACGGGCTGTCTGGGGGAATACCGTGAAAGAGGCCGTGCAGAAGTATATCTCCGACCGCATGGTCGGGGTTACCCGTATCCCTGAACTCACGAAACTTCTGAACCGTGTCATTCCGGCCGACCTTCCGGAACTGGTGGAGGCGATGACCATACGGCTCGACCGTCTGTCGGCGGCATCTGCCGATATCGTGGAAATGATGGAGGCGGTTCCCGACCTGGTGAACATCGTGCGTTACGGCGATGTCCGCAACCTGGATTTCAGCAAGGTGGGCGACATGCTCAGGGCGATGGTGGCGCGTATCCTTGCAGGAGGCCTGCTTGTTTGCATCAATATCGACGAGGAAGCTGCCGGTGGCCTGCTGGAGCACCTGTCGGCCACCAATTATGCCGTATCGACTCTTGATGATGAAGAACTGAACGGTATGTGGTACGAGTTTGTGCAGCAGATTCGCAATTCATCGGGAGCGCATCCCCTGCTCTCCGGATATGCCGCACGCATTCTTTACGACAAAGGGAGGATAGCGCGTGAAGAGATGCGTGACGCCTTGAGTTTCTATTCATCCGTGGGTAACGCACCTTCCGACACTGCATACTGGTTCGAGGGCTTTCTGCGGTCATCCGGTTCGGTACTGCTGTTGGACGACAACCTATGGCAGCTTGTAAACGGTTGGCTATGTGGGCTGAGTGACGGAAGTTTCATTGAGTTGCTGCCGGTGATAAGACGTACATTCAGTAATTTCACCACAGCCGAGCGTCGCAAACTGGGTGAGAAGGCAAAGGAATTTGAATGGAATGGAACCGATACAAAAACAGTCGTCGGGAATCATTCCTGTAATGACGGGGAGGCATCCAAAGTGATACCTCTGCTCGGCACACTTTTAGGAATCGGATAAACAAAAAGGAACAGCACATGGAAACAGCCTATTTGAAAAGATGGCGCATGGCTCTCGGCGGAAATGCCGCCGACGGAACCGGTGTCGCGCTGACGGTGGAGGAGCAGCGTCTTGATAGTTCGTTGGAAGCTGTCTATGACAGTGACAGGCGCGGAGGACTCGGGTCA
>CAMWRY010000108.1 GCA_947176775.1 uncultured Bacteroides sp. | reverse complement strand
CCCCAGCAGGTAGAACACAGCCGCCTCGAGGGAAAGCTGGCGGAACAAGTCGTCGAGCACCGCCAGCAGCACCACGATGAACAGCCAGATGCCCATCAGAAAAGCGGAAAGCACCAGCGGCACCTTGAACGGCGACAAAGTGGGATTAAAATAGAAGTGCCGCCACGTCTCCGGCACAAAAACCTGCATGGACTCATACACCGTGGCACAAAACGCCATCAGCAGGCACAGCAGCAATGGATAGACACTGTCTATATCATTGAAGCAGACCAGCCTCAACTGCTTACGCCGAAAGGTGCGGAACAGCCAGACGGCCACGAACAAGGCAAAAATAATGATGAAATAAGAGGCATGCGTGTCACTGAACAAGTGGATGGCCTGCGAAATGCTATCCGCAGGAACAAACGCCTGCATCATCTCCGACTCCCTCAGCCATCCCTGCACCTCCTGCGAATGGGCCAACTTCACCCATACACTGTCCACACTATCGGCAGGATGGATGGCAAACTCGGCCACCACCACGCGGTCCCCCCGATAAAGCATGTTATAGCAATCCTTCACCGGCAGGCAGGCCAAATTCACGGAATCGGCCAGCACCTCCAGATTGGTGTTCCACGTATAGTGATGCTCAAACAGGCAGGCCAGCGAATCGCGCGTCTCCACAGACAGGCCTTCATCCTCCAGATTCGGACGAGGATAATGACAGGCCGAAAGCAGCAACAGCCACGACAGGAGCACAAAATGAACAAAGTGACGGTTCATTCTCCCCGTCATTCCGCACCCTACATCCCGTTTCATGCCTGCCTTCTTCATCTCCTATTCCTCATCTTTCATCAGCCATTACCCTCATCTGGCAATTCTTGCAATCGAACGACAGCCGGAAACGCTTGCCGTCCGTCCCGACCAAATAATAAGGCTCCCGATACGGAGAACGCCCTTGCTGACGCGTGGGGCACCATCCCATACTGAAGCGCAGACAATGCTTGCAAAACATCAGCACGGCATCGGACACAGCCTGCGCCTCATAAGCAGGCGCTACGGACAGCACCCCATGCTCACGATAGAAATTCCGGGCCGCACTGTTCATCACATTGCCCAGATAGGTCAGCGAAGGGACAGGGAAGGGATGAACTGTCGGTTTCCACACCGCCAGTTCGCGACGGTAAGTGATGCGCCGCGCCGCGAGCAGCCTGTCTATCGCCTGCCTGCGCCAGTCCGCCACCACGGAAGCCGGCAGAAACCAGTTGCCAGACAAACAAAGCCGGATGCCCGACTCCTCTTCCGACAAATGCCTTACCACCTCGAAAGGCGTATTTCCCAACTTGGCCAGCTGGCTGCGCAGATTCTCCGCCTGCGGCGTGCGTGCCGGCTCTTTGGAATAAGGGAAAGCAAGCGTCACTCGGTTGCCATCCTCATCCGTCGCCGTCAGGCTGAAACCGAAGGAAGTATCTGCCAACTCCCAGCAGACCCCGATTCGTCGCTCGGAAGACTTCCGAGCCAGCATACGCTCAAACTCCTGGTCGAAGTTGCGATACAGCCGGGTACGCGGCTTGATGCGAGGCACTTCGCCTGCCGGATAGAGTTTGTTGCCCTCTACCCGGTTGACGCGGAACCCTTGCAGGCGCCCCTGTTCATCCAGAAAGCAGACCCCGTCTCCGTTGTGAAAAGGTTTCACGCCGGCCACTGTGACGTAGCCTCCGCGCTGCTCCTTCAAAGTACCCATCTCCTCGCCCAGAGATTTGGGCGTATCGAATGAGGAAATCTCCTCTCCCCTGCCCTGCAGGAAATAGTGGGTGAAACCACGACTGAAACTCTTGTCCAACTGCGGCTGGAAGCTGAAATAACAGGTTCCCGAAGAGGCACGCACATACTCCTTCCGACGGACGAAGATGGCATCGAGTTTCTTGCGGTAAGCCGCCGTCACATTCTTCACGTAGCTCACATCTTTCAAGCGCCCCTCTATCTTCAGCGAAGTGGCTCCGGCATCCAGCAACTCTTCCAATACCTCGCTTTGGTTGAGATCCTTCAGGGAAAGCAGATGCTTGTCACGTACTATCGTCTTGCCGTCGGCATCCACCAGGCTGAAAGGCAAGCGGCAGAACTGCGCACACTCCCCCCGGTTGGCACTCCGCCCGAAACAGGCCTGGCTGACATAGCACTGCCCACTGTAACTGACACAGAGAGCCCCGTGCACAAACACTTCAAGCGGCACATCAGGACAAGCCTCATGGATGCCACGTATCTCCTGCAAGGAGAGTTCGCGCGCCAGCACCACCTGGCGAAAACCGGCCTCGGCCAGAAATCGCACCTTCTCCGGCGTACGGTTGTCCATCTGCGTGCTGCCATGCAGAGGAATGGGGGGCAGGTTCAGCCGGGTAATCCCCATGTCCTGCACAATCAGCGCATCCACGCCGATGCGGTACAGCTCCCAAATCATCTGTTCCGTCTCCCTCAGCTCTTCTTCCTTCAGGACGGTATTAACCGTCACATAGATGCGGACATTATACAAATGCGCATACGCTACCAAGGCTGCAATATCCTCCAGAGAGTTGACGGCCGCTGCACGTGCACCGAACTTGGGGGCACCGATGTACACTGCATCCGCCCCATGGTTCACAGCCTCTATACCGCACTCCAAATTTCTGGCAGGAGCCAACAGTTCTATTTTACGTGGTTTCATCATTGGGGTACAAATTATCATTTTCAACACGTTGGAGAAGTCTATGCCTATCGGATCCTACCCGAACCGCATCCGGGCCGTGTCAGAGCCGTACCATCTCCGGATCATCTCCGGATCTATAGGGACGGAGAATATCCGGAGAATATCCGGAGATCATCCGGAGATCATCCGGAGATGGTACGGCCCGGATACGGTGCAGATACGGTGCAGACACGGAAATGCTACAAAGCAAGTACAGACCCGCTCCATAACGAGCTCCTCCAGCAAATCGTTACTCTATATCGTCAATATTATACGGCGTTTCCTGATACACAAAATAGTTCAACCAATTAGAAAACAACAAGTTAGCATGAGAACGCCAACGTACCAGCACACCTTTTTCCGGGTCATCGCCCACGTAATAGTTGCGCGGCATCTCAATGGGCAAGCCCTTATTCAGGTCACGGCGGTATTCCGTATCCAGCGTCAACGGGGAGTATTCCGAATGGCCGGTCACGAAAAACTCGCGTCCGCCACGGGCCACGGCCATATATACTCCGGCATCTTCCGACTCGGAAAGCAACGTCAGTCCCGGCACTTTCAGAATCTCTTCCCGGCGAACCTCCGTATGGCGACTGTGTGGCACATAAAATACATCATCGAATCCGCGGAAAATGGGGTGCAGCGGCTGCAAGGTGCAATGCTCGAAAATGCCGAACATCTTCTTCTCCAGCGCATGCTTCGGCACTCCGTAGTGATGGTAAAGTCCGGCCTGGGCAGCCCAGCAGATGTAAAGCGTGGAAGTGACATGCGTGCGTGCCCAGTCGAATATCTCGGTTATCTCGTCCCAGTAAGTGACCTCCTCAAAATCCATCTGCTCTACCGGGGCACCGGTGATAATCATGCCATCGTACTTCTCGCCGCGCATCTTGTCGAAATCCGTATAGAAGGCTTTCATGTGCTCTATCGGGGTATTCTTGGAAGTATGGCTTTTTATCTTCATAAACGAAATCTCCACCTGAAGCGGAGTATTGGAAAGCAGGCGCACCAAATCTGTCTCCGTTGTAATCTTCAACGGCATCAGGTTCAGAATGACAATACGCAAGGGACGGATATCCTGCTGGGTTGCCCTAGAATTGTCTATCACAAAAATATTCTCTTCTTTCAACAACTCAATAGCAGGCAGCTTATCGGGTAAATTTAAAGGCATGAGTGTATATTATGGTTTAACTTATTACTGTCTATGATTTTAGCGTGTAAAGGTAGGCAAAAAATCAGAGTGCATAAATAAATTACGAAGTTTTATTGATTTAGGGAAGCTAAAATGCAATTTATCCGAGGAGAATAAACAATTATAACGACTGACTGTTTGGAGAACTGACAAAAAGGCTCTACCTTTGTTTATCATTGAATGAAAAACGTTTTAAGCGTAGAGGTTATGAAGGAATATGTAGCACCGAACAGGAAACGCCTGCCATACGGCATGATGAACTTTGCAGTGATTCGTCGCGAGAACTATTATTATGTAGATAAGACGCATTTCATCCCTCTGATAGAGGAGGCGGACCGCTTCTTTTTCTTCATCCGCCCCCGACGTTTCGGAAAGAGCCTGACATTGAACATTCTGCAACACTACTACGACATACGTACACAGGAGCGGTTCAACGAGCTCTTCGGCGACCTCTATATCGGACAGCATCCCACGCCGAGCCGAAACAGCTACCTGGTGCTCTACCTCAACTTCTCGGGCATTGTAGGCGAACTGAACGACTACCGGAAGGGAATGGATGCGCATTGCAGCATCACGTTTGAAAACTTTTGCGAAAAATATGCCGACCTGTT
The DNA here is from genome assembly GCA_947176775.1 of uncultured Bacteroides sp. Lineage (GTDB taxonomy): Bacteria > Bacteroidota > Bacteroidia > Bacteroidales > Bacteroidaceae > Bacteroides. The sequence continues at coordinate 1,731 of CAMWRY010000108.1, read as the reverse complement.
GCTACCCAACGCCTTAGAAAAGCTGCATTCCGTCCAGGGAGCCGTAGAACAGCTGGACGCCCTCTGCCAGATATGCGACCGTAGCAACCAGAGAATCTATCTCTTTATCGACGAATATGACCACTTTACCAACTCCATCCTCTCTAACCCCGAAAGCCTGCACCGCTACACCAACGAGACGCACGGCGAAGGGTATCTGCGTGCCTTCTTCAACAAGATTAAGACGGGCACCTATTCAAGTATAGAGCGCTGCTTCATCACCGGCGTAAGCCCCGTGACAATGGACGACCTGACAAGCGGCTTCAATATCGGCACCAACTACTCACTATCGCCCGAATTCAACGAGCTGATGGGATTCACCGAAGAGGAGGTGCGCGAAATGCTGGACTACTATTCCACGAACAGCCCCTTCAAACACAGTGTGGACGAGCTGATAGAGATTATGAAGCCCTGGTACGATAACTACTGCTTTGCCGAGGAGTGTTATGGCGAAACCACCATGTACAACTCGAACATGGTGCTCTACTTCGTCAAGAACTATATACAACGGGGAAAGGCACCTCGCGAAATGGTGGAAGACAACATACGGATGGACTACGAAAAGCTACGCATGCTTATCCGCAAGGACAAGGAGTTTGCCCACGACGCCTCCATCATACAGACGCTGGTGAAGCAGGGGTACATCACCGGAGAACTGAAAAGGGGATTCCCGGCCTCAGGCATGACCAATCCCGACAATTTCGTGAGCCTGCTATTTTACTTCGGCATGCTCTCCATCGGCGGCCTGCATGAGGGGAAGACCAAACTTATCATCCCCAACCTGGTGGTGCAGGAACAGCTCTATACCTACCTGCTGAGCACATACGACGAAGCGGATCTCAACTTCAGTAGTTATGAGAAAAATGAACTGGCCAGCCAATTAGCCTATCGCGGCGACTGGCAATCCTACTTCGGCTACATCGCCGACTGCCTCCACCGTTACGCCTCGCAGCGCGACAGGCAGAAGGGCGAATTCTTTGTACACGGATTCACCCTTGCCATGACGGCGCAGAACCGTTTTTACCGACCCGTTTCCGAGCAGGACACGCAGGCAGGGTATGTGGATATTTTCCTCTGTCCGTTGCTGGACATCTACGCCGACATGAGGCACAGCTATATCGTGGAACTGAAATATGCCCGGTACAAGGACCCGGAAAGCCGCGTAGAGGAGTTGCGCAAGGAAGCTGTCGAACAGGCCATGCGGTATGCCGGTACCGAAACGGTGAAGAAGGCTGTCGGAGCTACGCAGCTGCACAAAATTGTGGTGGTGTACAAAGGTATGGAGATGGTGGTGTGCGAGGAGGTGTGATATACGATTGCAGGAATTGCCGGCATTTTCTCCGTTTTATCTTTATATACCGTTGAAAATCGCTACCTTTGCAGCCTCTTAACGATAAATTCATTGACACTATGATATCTGTAGAAGGACTGAAGGTAGAATTTAATGCTACTCCTCTGTTCGAAGACGTCTCCTACGTCATCAATAAAAAAGACCGTATAGCCCTTGTCGGAAAGAACGGAGCCGGCAAGTCCACCATGCTGAAGATACTGGCCGGATTGCAGCAGCCTACGGAGGGCGTGGTGGCGGTGCCACGCGAATGTACCATCGGCAATTTGCCGCAGGTGATGATTCTCAGTGACGCACGCACCGTGCTGCAGGAGGCCGAACTGGCTTTTGAGCATGTCTTCGAA
>CAMWRY010000107.1 GCA_947176775.1 uncultured Bacteroides sp. | reverse complement strand
AAGACCGGACAAATCCAATTGTTCGGGAAACGCTTGACATTGTCCATATAATATTGTATATTTGCAACATTGATTCGTGGATATTTCCATTTTTATATTTAGGAAAAGAGAGGCATAGCTTCTCTTTTTCTTTTTTACCCCTACAGGAATCCGGCAGGAATGCCGCACTTCACAGGCTAAAGCCCAGGACTTTCCGCCCAAAACGCCCGGACTTTCGGGAGAAAAGTCCGGAGGTTTAGAGAGGAAACTCCTAAGGTTTGGGAAGGCAACCCCTGAGGTTTAGAATAGGAACACGGAACTTGGGGACTGCCAGCCTCCCGAAAACGAAAAGAAATAAAAACGGGAGGCTCACGCCTCCCTTCCGTTAATCTTCTATAAATCTGCTCTTGACAAAATCCGCAAGCCACGCGTCAGTCAGCCTGTAGCGTGAAGAGTTCGCGGCAGACAGCCAGGACACCGGGAGGCAACAGGCTGGACGGGCAGAACGATGTTACATTCTCTACAAGCACACACTCGGTGTTGACGGGCGAATTCTGCCGGATGACTCTGGCAAAGAGCCTCTGTTCGCCGTTATAGGTAAACTGCCACTGCGCGTATGTTTCCCCGTCTTCACCCTCCAATGTGACGGTATCATAACTCCCCACGAGAGGCTTCTCCTCTTTTCCTGTCGGATAGATTTCCAGCACTCCATGGTGCAGTAAGCCGGGTTCCTCCGCATCGGGCACCAGTATATAATAGCCTGTATCCTCCAGCCAAGCCCGGCCGGAGAGCGCTTTCGAAACCTCTCCCGGCAATTCCTCGGGCACATCGCCGCTGACTCCGTACTCAGAACTCTTCTTCGTCATCGTGAACTGCCGCCGCTCCTTCACCGTAATGTGCAGCCGAATGCTCTCGCCGGAGCCGTCTGCCACGGTGACAACAGTTTCGCCTGCTGCCAGAGGCCGCACCGATATGCGCTGATAACCGTTGACTTCACGGCTGAAAGCCACGGAAGCTACCGACTCATGTTCGTTCGTCAGGCGGTAGGAACCGTCGCCGCCATCAATGCCAAGCACCGTCTCACCCTTCGTTTCCGACAGATAGAAGTCCAAGGAAGAGGTAATGTTGGTGCATGTCCCAATCTGATAGATAGGCTCCACACCTTCGAAAAGCACCATACTGCGATAGTCGTCCTCGCAGCCGGAAGCGGTGAACAGCAGCGTCACCAGAAGAAAAAGAGAATACAAGCTCTTCATAATCGTTCGGTTATAGTTGTTCTTCTTTTAAGAAAAAATACAAGAGAAAACGGAATACTGCATCCGTCGCCCTCTTTTTTCAAACAATCTGCTCCTTCGGATAGTTCACCAGATAGAGCGTTTTTGTGGCACGGGTAAAGGCGGTATAGAGCCAACGGAAGTAGTCGGGCGTCAGATATTCGTCCGTCATGTAGCCCTGGTCCAGGAAGACATGTTTCCACTGTCCGCCCTGCGCCTTGTGGCACGTCACGGCGTAGGCATACTTCACCTGCAGGGCGTTGTAGTAAGGGTCGGCCTTCATCTTCTTCATCCGCTCACGCTTCAGGGAAATGTCCGCATAGTCCTCGAGCACGGCATAGAACAGGCGGTCGTTCTCCGCCTTGGGCAAGGCAGGCGCATCGGTGTGCAGCGTGTCGAGCAGCATGTTCACCTCCAGTTCCAGCTCCTGGTGATCGGGGAAGGCCAGCGTCACATCCGCAAAGCGGAAGCCGTAGAGTTCGCGCGTATGGCGCACGCGGCGCACTACGGCCGTCTCGCCGTTGGCGATGAAGTCCATCTCCTTCAGTTTCTCCGTCCAGAAGTAATTGTTCTTCGCCACCATCAGCAAGTCGCCGGTGTTCAGCTCGTCTTCGCGCCAGAGAATCTGGGCACGGATGCCGTTGTTATAGATGTTCGCACGCTTGTTGGAGCGGCACACCACGATGGTCTCCTCCAGCCCGTCCCGGTCATAACAGGCATTCAGCGTCTCTATCAGTTCGTTGCCCGGCACCACCCGGATGTCGGCAAAACCTGAGATACGTATCTTCGGCAGCTGATAGCACTCCTCCGCCGCTATCAGCTGCCGCAACCGGGTGGCGTTCCATAAGATGCCCGACTGCAATTCCTGCCTCACCACCTGCGTCAGGTCCACCTCCATCACCTCCAGCCCATAACCTTTCAAGGCCTCGGCACAAAGCGCAGGGCTCTGCTCCTCCCCCACCGGCGGCAACTGCGCCGTGTCGCCCATCAACAGCAGGCGGCATCCCTGCCCCGAATAGACAAACTCCACCAAGTCATCCAGCAGCCTACCCGTGCCGAACATAGAACCCGACAGGCCCTCATTGGCAATCATGGAAGCCTCATCCACTATATATAGAGTATGAGTTGTCAAATTATCGTTCAGAGAGAAGTTAGACACCTCGTTAGAGAAAGATTGCTGTCTATAGATTTTTTTATGAATCGTAAACGCCGGATGCCCCGCGTATGCCGAAAAAACCTTGGCCGCCCGTCCCGTCGGAGCCAGCAGCACCGATTTCTGCTGCAGCCCGTCCAGCGTCCGCACCAGGGTTCCTACCAGCGAAGTCTTACCCGTTCCGGCATATCCACGAAGCAGAAAAACAGTCTCATTACGGGCCTTCAACAAGAACTCTGCTAAAGATTTTATGGCATTTTCCTGCTCAGAAGTTGGTTGGTAAGGAAAATTTTCCTTAATTTGCCTTTCTAAATAGTTATTTATCATTTTTGTAACAGAAAAAAGTAAAGGGAACTATCGTTTTTAAATTAATTTCTTTTATTTTTGCGGTGCGAATATAACAACTAAAAAACATATTTATCATGAAAACAGTATTTAATGTCATTTTAGGCTTATGTGCTTTGGTGCTAATTTACATTTGCTATGCCAGTATCATGGGTCCTATCAACTTTGAAAAAGCAAAGAAGCAGAGAGATGCAGCTGTCATTGCACGTCTGATTGACATCCGTAAGGCGCAATTGGAATATCGTACGTTGCATGGCCAGCAATATACTGCCAGCTTCGATTCGCTGATTGACTTCGTTAAGAACCAGAAGCTCCCGTTCATCTTCAAGCAAGGCGAACTGAACGACAAGCAGCTGGAAGACGGTCTGACTGAAAAGAAAGCCATCAACATCATCAACAAAGCCAAGAAGACAGGCAAATACGACGAAGTGAAGAAGTGGGGACTCGAGAACTTCAAACGTGATACCTTGTGGGTAGCCGTACTCGATACTATCTTCCCGAAAGGTTTCAACGCCGACTCTATGAGATATGTTCCCTTCGGCAACGGTGCACAATTCGAGATGGCCATCAAGAACGATACAGCCAAGTCCGGTGCTCCCTTCTGTCTGCTCGAAGTCAAGACTCCCTATGAAGTTTACCTGAACGGTCTGGATTTGCAAGAAATCGCCAACCTTAAGGATGTACAAACCAAACTCGGCAAGTACTGCGGTCTGATGATCGGTAGCTTGGAAACAGCCAACAACAACGCCGGTAACTGGGAATAATTCTAAGCGGACAGGTTTTTAAGTTTTTAAGTTCATCAGTTTCGCAAGCGTTCAGAGAACCTACAAACTTGAAGACTCAAAAACTTAAGGACTCTAAAACATGGATTTCAATCAATCGGAACAGTATACATTATCCATCCGTCTCTGCACGGATGGATTTTCTTTTTCTGTATTCAACCCTCTGGGCAACGGTGAATTCTCCTTCTACGACCGTGCGGTGGACGAGTCGCTCTCCCTCACCGCCAACCTGAAGCAGACCTTCCGCGAACTGGAGTGGTCGCAATACACCTTCCGCCGTGTCAACGTGCTCATGACAAACAACCGTTTCACCTTTGTCCCTTTGGAGTTCTTCGAAGACGAACAAGCGGAAATCATTTTCTACCACAACCACCCCAAACGGGAAAACGAAACCGTACAATACAACATCCTGCCCAAAAGCAACATCGTCGTACTGTTCGGCATGGATCGAAGTGCCTGCACCTTCCTTCGCGAACAGTATCCCGATGTCCGGTTCTACTCCCAAACCAGCCCTTTCATCGACTACTTCGCTGCAAAGAGCCACCTGGGCAACAGCCGGAAAATGTATGCACACCTGCGGAAAGATGCCGTAGACCTATACGGCTACGAGCGCGGACGTCTGCTCATGGCCAACTCCTTTAGTTGCAGAACCACGCCCGACCGCATCTACTACCTACTATATGTATGGCAACAGCTCGGTTTCGAGCAGGAGCACGACGAACTGCACCTCGCCGGCGACCTGCACGACAAGGAACTGCTGTTGCCCGAACTGCGAAAATTCATCCGGCAGGTATTCATCCTGAATCCGGCCACCAATCTTGACCTGCAAGCCATTACCCTATGCGAATAATCAGCGGAATATACAAAAGAAGACGTTTCGACGTCCCCCACTCCTTCAAGGCACGTCCCACCACCGACTTTGCCAAAGAGAACCTGTTCAACGTGCTCTCCAACTACATCGACTTCGAAGACGGCATCCGTGCCCTCGACCTCTTTGCCGGTACGGGCAGCATCAGCATCGAGCTGGTGTCCAGAGGTTGCGACCAAGTCATCAGCGTGGAGAAGGATCGCGACCACTATGCCTTTATCTGCAAGATACTGAAGGAGCTGAAGACTGACAAGTGTCTGCCCATCCGCGGCGATGTATTCAAGTACATCCAAAGCGGACGCGAACAGTTCGACTTTATCTTTGCCGACCCTCCCTACGAACTCACCGGACTGGAAACCCTGCCCGACCTCGTCTTAGGAAACAACCTGCTGAAAGAAAAAGGACTCTTCGTCCTGGAACACGGCAAGAAAAACAGTTTCGAAGACCATCCTCGCTTCGTGGAAAGAAGAGTGTACGGCAGCGTGAACTTCACGATATTTAAGTGATAAGGCGGTGATAGGGTAATAAGGTGATAGGTGGCAAGTGATTTACAGACCGCCGCATAAGACAATCATCACCCTATCACATATCACCACCCTATAACCTTATCACATATCTATCACTCTATCACCTTATCATAGCAGCGGTGCCAGTAGCCGCACCACGCTCTCGGCCGCCTTGCGGTGCCACGGGCGTTTCACCCAATTCTTCAGGAACACCTGTACACAGTCGCGCTGGTCCTGAAGGAATATCTCGCGCATCTGGAGTGCAGTCTCCGCGTCATAGATAAAGGCATTCACCTCGAAGTTGTGTTCAAAACTGCGGAAATCCACATTGGTGGAGCCGACCGTAGACAGTTCATCGTCCGAAACCATCAGTTTGGAGTGGAGGAACCCTTTCTTATAGAAGTAGACCTTGACCCCCGAACAGAGCACATCGGCCAGATAAGAACAGGAGCCCAGATGGGTCAAACGGCTGTCGGCACGCATAGGAAGCATCAGGCGTACATCGACACCGGCCAAGGCCGCCGTCTGCATGGCAATCAGTACAGCCTCGGTAGGCAGGAAGTAAGGAGTTTGGATATAGAAGTATTTCTTGGCACTGGAGATGGAGATGACGAGTCCCTGCATAATCTCTTTCCACGGCCCCACCGGTTCGCTCGTTACAATCTGCGCCAACGACGAGCCACAAATATCTATCTTGGGGAAATAGCGAGCCGAGGTTATCAGTGTACGATCCACGAAGTACCAGTCCAGCAGGAAGGCAGTCTGTAGTCCATGCACCGCCTTGCCCTCCAGCAGCAAGTGCGTATCACGCCAAATGCCCCACGAAAAGCCGCGCATATAGCGCTCGGCCAGATTCATGCCGCCCACGAACCCGATGCGTCCGTCTATGACCACTATCTTCCGGTGGTTGCGGTAGTTCACCTTGCTGGTGAAGAGCGGGAAACGCACTTTCAGAAAGCTGCGCACCTCGATGCCGGCCTCGCGCATCTCCTCAAAAAAACGGTTGGGCACGTGCCAGCAGCCCACATCGTCGTAAATCACGCGCACCTCTACCCCGGCACGCGCCTTTTCCATCAGGACATCACGCACCAGGCGCCCGATGGCATCGTCCTCGAAGATGTAGAACTCCATGTGAATGTGCTTCGTTGCCTTTTCCAGTTCACGCAACAGGGCCTGCAACATGGAGAGACCCAAGGTATAGGCTTCCACCCGGTTCCCATCGAAAGGAAAAGCCTGGTTGGTGTTGCAAAACAAAGATATGAGTCGGCTGTAGTTACCGGGAAGCGTGCACGAATCCTGCGCCAGATATTCCGCCATGGGCTTCTTCAGCAGGCGGCTGTAACTCTTCTTCCCTATCATGCGCACACGCCGCTGGCTGCGCCCGAAGAAGAAGTAGAACACCAGTCCCACAACGGGCAGAAACATGAGCACCAATATCCACGCCATCG
>CAMWRY010000106.1 GCA_947176775.1 uncultured Bacteroides sp. | reverse complement strand
GTTTATGAACTCTCTTACAAGGGAAAGCCCGTCATCAATCCATCTAAGTTGGGACTGGAACTGAAGAACGACCCGGGTCTGATGAATGGTTTCACACTGGCAGACGCCAAGACCTCTACCTTTGATGAGACATGGGAACCGGTGTGGGGCGAAGTGAAGCAAATTCGCAACCACTACAACGAACTGGCTGTGACGCTCAACCAAAAGGCGCAGAATCGGAACATCGTCATCCGCTTCCGCCTGTTCGATGACGGTTTGGGCTTTCGTTACGAATTTCCCTTGCAGAAGAACCTGAACTATTTCGTCATCAAGGAAGAGCATACCCAGTTCGCTATGACCGGCGACCATACGGCCTTCTGGATCCCGGGCGATTACGATACACAGGAATACGACTATACGGAGTCCAGACTTTCTGAAATCCGCGGCCTGATGGAAGGTGCCATCACGCCCAACTCCTCGCAGACCACTTTCTCGCCAACAGGCGTACAGACCTCCTTGCAGATGAAGACTGCCGACGGCCTCTACATCAACCTGCACGAAGCTGCTCTGGTGGACTACTCGTGCATGCACCTCAATCTGGACGACAAGAACTTCATCTTCGAATCCTGGCTGACACCGGATGCCGTAGGCGACAAAGGCTACTTGCAGGCTCCCTGCACATCGCCCTGGCGCACGGTGATTGTCAGCGATGATGCTCGCGACATCCTCGCCTCCAAAATCACGCTCAACCTGAACGAACCTTGCGCTTACGAGGACGTCTCCTGGATTAAGCCCGTGAAATACGTCGGCGTATGGTGGGAGATGATTGCCGGCAAGAGCACGTGGGCTTACACCGACGACCTCCCTTCCATCAAATTGGGAGAAGTGGACTATTCCAAGATGAAGCCCAACGGCCGTCACGCCGCCAACAATGAGAACGTGAAGAAGTACATCGACTTTGCCGCCGCCCATGGCTTCGACCAAGTGCTGGTAGAGGGCTGGAACGAAGGTTGGGAAGACTGGTTCGGCAAGTCCAAGGATTATGTGTTCGATTTCGTGACCCCTTATCCCGACTTCGATGTCAAGATGCTGAACGCGTATGCCAAGAGCAAAGGCGTGCGGCTGATGATGCACCACGAGACTTCCGCTTCCGTGCGCAACTACGAGCGCCATATAGACAAGGCATATCAGTTCATGGTGGACAACGGCTACAACGCTGTGAAGAGCGGCTACGTGGGCAACATGATTCCCCGTGGCGAACACCACTACGGCCAGTGGATGAACAATCACTACCTCTATGCCGTGAAGAAGGCTGCCGAATATAAGATATGTGTCAACGGCCACGAGGCAGTGCGTCCCACCGGCCTGTGTCGCACCTACCCGAACCTGATTGGCAACGAATCGGCACGCGGCACCGAGTACGAGGCATTCGGTGGCAGCAAACCGTTCCACACCACGCTGCTTCCCTTCAACCGTCTGATTGGCGGTCCGATGGACTACACGCCGGGTATCTTCGACACGAAGCTCGACTTCATGGGCGACTTGCCCCACGGACAAGTGCAGACCACGCTCTGCAAGCAGATGGCTCTCTACGTCACCCTTTACAGCCCCTTGCAGATGGCTGCCGACGTGGTGGACAACTACGAGAAGCACATGGACGCTTTCCAGTTCATCAAGGACGTAGCCGTAGATTGGGACGACAGCAAGTATATCGAGGCGGAGCCGGGCGACTACATCACCATAGCCCGTAAGGCAAAAGGAACCGACAACTGGTTTGTGGGAGGCATCACGGATGAAAACGCACGTACCGCCAACTTCACACTCGACTTCCTGGAGCCGGGTAAGCAATACGTGGCAACACTCTACGCCGACGGCAAGGATGCCGACTACAAGACGAATCCCACTTCTTACCAGATAAAGAAAGGCATCGTGACCAATAAGACCAAAATGTCCGTGAAGGAAGCACGTAGCGGTGGTTTTGCACTGAGTCTGATAGAAGCGACTCCGGCAGACAAGAAAGAAGTGAAGAAATGGAAATAAGTTAAGGTAAAGAGAGTTTTTATTAGGTATTGGTAGAGCCTCGCAGGAATTTGACTTCTGCGAGGCTTTTTTCCGTAAAAAGCATATCACGTTCAATCAGAAATGGCTGGGCCGGGGCAGTTGCCTTTGTAAAACCGCTTAGGAAAGTAGAGATTTGTCCCGTCAAATCATCTCGAATTTCGCAAATTCTTGCTACCTTTGCCCCCGTTAAATTTAGCAACCAATAACAAATATAGAATTTATGGGAGGTTTTTTCGGAACAGTCGCCAAAGCAAGTTGTGTGGCGGATTTGTTTTACGGCACAGATTATAATTCACATTTAGGGACAAAACGTGGTGGATTGGCTACATTCGATGCGGAAACAATGCTGTTTACCCGTTCTATCCACAATCTGGAAAGTACTTATTTTCGTACGAAGTTCGAGGATGAACTTGATAAGTTCAAGGGGAATTCCGGAATAGGAATCATCAGTGATACGGACGCCCAGCCTCTTATCCTGAACTCCCATCTCGGCCGCTTTGCCATTGTGACGGTAGCCAAAATCGTGAATTTGCAGGAATTGGAGGCCGAATTGCTGGCACAAAACATGCACTTTGGCGAACTTAGCTCGGGCAAGACCAATCAGACGGAACTGATTGCCCTCCTCATCATACAGGGCAAGACGTTTGTAGAGGGAATCGAAAATGTGTATAAGCATATCAAGGGTTCCTGCTCCATGTTGCTGCTTACTGAAGATGGCATCATTGCCGCTCGCGACTGCTGGGGACGTACTCCGATCGTCATTGGAAAGAAGGACGGTGCTTATGCGGTTACAAGCGAGTCGAGCAGTTTCCCGAATCTGGATTATGAAGTAGACCGCTATCTGGGTCCTGGAGAGATTGTTCGTCTGCGTACTGATGGAGTGGAGCAAATGCGTAAGCCTAATGAAGAGATGCAGATTTGTTCGTTCCTGTGGGTATATTATGGTTTCCCCACTTCCTGCTACGAAGGCAAGAACGTAGAGGAGGTGCGTTTCGCTTCCGGTGTCAAGATGGCACAGAGCGACAAGTCGGAAGTGGATTGTGCCTGCGGTATTCCAGACTCCGGAGTAGGCATGGCGTTGGGATATGCCGAGGGTAAGGGAGTGCCTTATCACCGTGCCATTTCCAAATATACGCCGACTTGGCCTCGTAGCTTTACTCCTAGCAAGCAGGAACTGCGCAACCTGGTAGCCAAGATGAAGTTGATTCCCAATCGCGCCATGCTGGAAGGAAAGCGTGTGCTGTTCTGCGACGACTCCATCGTGCGCGGAACTCAGTTGCGCGACAATGTGAAAGTGTTGTATGACTATGGTGCCAAGGAGGTACACATCCGTATTGCTTGTCCCCCTTTGATATACAGTTGTCCGTTTGTTGGGTTCACGGCTTCCAAGAGCGATATGGAACTGATAACCCGTCGCGTCATCCAGGAACTGGAGGGTGATGCAAACAAGAACCTCGAGAAATATGCCACTACCGGTTCACCCGAGTATGAAAAGATGGTGGATATCATTCGCCAACGTTTCGGCCTTACCTCACTAAAATTCAATACGCTGGAGGATTTGGTAGAGGCTATCGGACTGCCTAAGTGTAAGATATGTACCCACTGCTTCGATGGTAGCAGTCATTTCTGATTGACAAATTGAACTTAAGGAATAAAAAAGAGCCGTGAATTGCTTGGCAGTTCACGGCTCTTTTTTTATCTTTACAGCGAGTTGCTAATGTTACACATTGGCCCATTATCACATTAAAATCATTATTGTTATGGCTTTGATAGAACGTTTTTTAAAGTACGTAAGTTTCGATACTCAGTCAAGTGAAGAGACTGGGGTTACTCCAAGTACTCCGGGACAAATGGTATTTGCCCGGTATTTGAAAGAAGAATTGGAATCTCTGGGTTTGGAAGAGATTACGTTGGACGAGAACGGTTACCTGTTCGCCACCCTTCCTGCCAATACAGACAAGACACTGCCTACCATCGGTTTCATAGCCCACATGGACACAAGTCCCGACATGAGCGGCAAGGATGTCTCTCCGCGTATTGTGCGGAACTATGACGGAAAAGACATCGTCCTTTGCGCCGAAGAGAACATCGTGTTGTCTCCTGCACAATTCCCCGAGCTGCTTGACCACCAGGGCGAAGACCTAATTGTGACCGACGGCAAGACCCTGCTCGGTGCTGATGACAAAGCCGGTATTGCCGAAATCGTATCGGCAGTGGTATATCTGAAAGAGCATCCTGAGATCAAGCACGGAAAAATCCGCATCGGCTTCAATCCGGACGAGGAAATTGGCATGGGTGCCCATAAGTTCAATGTAGAGCAGTTCGGTTGCGACTGGGCCTACACCATGGACGGAGGTGAAGTGGGTGAACTTGAATTCGAGAATTTCAATGCCGCTTCTGCCAAGATAGTCCTCAAAGGACGCAACGTACATCCGGGCTATGCCAAGAACAAGATGGTAAACTCCATCCGCATTGCCAACCGCCTGATATCCCTGATTCCGGCCGAAGAGGCTCCGGAGCACACCGAGGGTTACGAAGGTTTCTACCATCTGATAGGTATTACCGGTGAGGTAGAGCAGACCACTGTTTCGTATATCATCCGCGACCACGACCGCGCTCGCTTCGAAGAACGCAAGCTGGAGATGGAACGTCAAGTGGCGAAAATCAATGAAGAGTACGGTCCGGGTACCGCTACACTCGAACTTCGCGACCAGTACTACAATATGCGCGAACAGATTGAGCCGGTAATGCACATCATCGACACTGCTTTTGCTGCCATGAAGGCAGTGGGCGTGGAGCCTCACGTCAGAGCCATCCGCGGAGGTACGGACGGTGCCCAGCTCTCTTTCAAAGGCTTGCCTTGTCCCAATATCTTTGCCGGTGGCCTGAACTTCCACGGCCGCTATGAGTTTGTGCCCATTCCGAACATGGAGAAGGCCATGAACGTCATTGTCAAGATAGCCGAACTCGTTGCCACAAGATAATTCATAATTCAACCATTATAAATCAAAAATTATTCCATGAAAACCACTCCATTTACTGAGAAACACATCTCGCTGGGTGCCAAGATGCACGAGTTTGCGGGATATAATATGCCTATTGAGTATTCCGGTATCATCGACGAACACCTCACGGTTTGCCAGGGTGTCGGTGTATTCGATGTGTCACACATGGGTGAATTCTGGGTGAAGGGTCCTCATGCTCTGGATTTTTTACAAAAAGTGACTTCCAACAACGTTGCTGCGCTGACGGCTCCCGGCAAAGTGCAATACACCTGCTTCCCCAACGAAGATGGCGGCATTGTAGACGATCTGCTGGTTTATCGTTACGAAGCGGAAAAATACTTGCTGGTTGTGAATGCTTCCAACATCGAAAAAGACTGGAACTGGTGTGTGTCTCATAACACTGAGGGAGCTGAACTGGAGAATGCTTCCGACCACATGGCACAGCTTGCCGTGCAAGGACCGAAAGCCATTTTGGCTTTGCAGAAGTTGACCTCCATCGATCTTTCCGCTATTCCTTATTATAATTTCACGCACGGTGAGTTTGCTGGAGAAAAGGATGTCATTATCTCCAATACCGGCTATACCGGTGCAGGCGGCTTTGAACTCTATTTCTATCCGGAGGCTGCCATGAAGATTTGGGATGCAGTGTTCGAGGCCGGTGCTGAGTTCGGTATCAAGCCGATAGGTCTGGGTGCGCGCGATACACTTCGTCTGGAGATGGGATTCTGCCTGTATGGCAACGATTTGGACGATACTACTTCGCCCATTGAGGCCGGACTGGGTTGGATTACCAAGTTTGTGGAGGGAAAGAACTTCACTAATCGTCCGATGCTCGAAAAGCAGAAGGCAGAAGGTGTTGTCCGCAAGTTGGTCGGCTTTGAGATGGTGGATCGCGGTATTCCTCGTCATGGCTACGAATTGTATAGTGCAGATGGTGAAGCTATTGGTGTGGTTACTTCTGGAACCATGTCGCCTACTCGTAAGATTGGTATCGGAATGGGATATGTCAAACCTGAATACAGCAAGGTCGGTACGGAAATCTGTATTGATATGCGAGGACGCAAGCTGAAAGCTGTAGTGGTAAGGCCGCCGTTCCGTAAATAAGTGAAGGGCTGAGAATGAAGAATGAAGAATTTGACTGCGCTATGATGTCGCATGTCAAATTCTTCATTTTTCGTTTCTGCTTATCTTCAAGTTCTCTTTCCGGTTGCTGTCGATGGTGACAGCGCTCAGTTTGGAGAATACTCCTTGTACGTATGAAGTCATGTAGTCGTCCTGATAGGCAATCTCGTCCAGCTTGTCAAGATAGTCGAGGCACTCGTCGTCGATTTTCTGGCGTAACTTATGCTTCATGTTTCGGCCGTTGAAGTATTCATAGAGATGGGGTCTCTTATACA
>CAMWRY010000105.1 GCA_947176775.1 uncultured Bacteroides sp. | reverse complement strand
TTGACGGAGAGGCCGTCTGCTTTGGTGGCTACGCCTTCGGCAATCATCTTGTCCACATCGCTGTCCAGCTTCTGTAGCAGTTTCAGATACCCTTCCGCCAACTTCTTCTTGTGGGCGAGGGATACTACTTGCCAGTAGGCCTGATCGGTACTCAGGATGACTTCCTGCATGCCGGTGTTGTGCTGCTGGCGTGCCAGCTCTTCGGCATAACGGGTGATTTTGTTGTAGGCGCGTATCTTGCCGCCCATGTATAGGGGCTGGGTCAGGGTCAGGGCACCGGCATACATGTTACGGGTGTCCGTGCGGAAGGCATCGACCAGCGACTGGCCTGCACCGTCGAGGGCGCTTATCAGGCTTTGCCCCAGGGCAGGCAACTGGCCGGCTATCTCGGGGTGGAGCTGCGCGATGACTTGGGCTGCCTGCTGCAACGGTGCGCCAAGGCTTGTGCCCAGTCCGGACAAGGCTCCTTTCTGGGCATCGCTGAGGATGGACAGCTCTTTCTGGCTTCGCATGTATCCGCCCGTAGCCGCGATGTTGGGAAGGTAATTGGTGAATGCCGCTTTCTTCTGATAGTGTGCCGCGTTGATTTTCTCCTGGCTTATCAGTAGCTCTTTGTTGTTGGAGAGTGCCAATGCACGGCAACTATCCAGACTCAGGGTTCCCTGGGCTGCCAGTGGGGAGGCCAGGTATGCCAAACAGATGAAACAGAAAAGTTTTTTCATGAAGCTATACTTATTAACATGGTCCAAATCAGCCAACAGGCTCATTAACGTTTTGAGTCTCTTATAGAAACAAATCGTCGTCCGAAATGTTCGGCTGACGGTTTTGTAAAGCTGCAAGCAGTTATCTGTTGCCGCCAAGCCGAGAGACTAATAGCACAACAATAATTGCATAAACAACAATGCAAAAGTATAGGCTTTCAGTGATATGGCAAAATAAATGAAGAGTTTTTTTAAGGGGAACTGCCGAATCACTCCAATGTGAACGCTTGCGACCCAATCAGGGTACCGTCTGCAAAGATGTCTACGCGGTAGGCGCCTGCATAGAGGTACTCTTCTACATCCCAATAGACGGTGACGGCTTGTTCCTCGCCGTTGTACTCGATATACTTCTTGATGGAGTAGGCCAGTTGGCGGTTTTCGTAGGGGAAGGTGTTTTGCGGACTTTTGGTCAGCACGTCATTGTCGGGCTTGGTGATGCGGACGTAGAGGGTGCGTTCGCCGGTCTCCGCAGTAATGTTCTTCACGATGGAGAAGTTGATCTTGAGTTTCACAACGTCTTTTACCTTCTTAGCCTTCTTGCCGCGCTTGTTGGTGGGAAGGATGGAGATGTTGGTGGCGTCCAGTTGCGCGGCCAGGGTCACGGTCTTGGCCAGGTTCTTCTTTTCCTCGGACAGGTTGCTGATTTGCCGGGAGGCGGCGTTGTATTTCTTGGTGACATCGGCAATGATCTCCTTCTGGTGGGCAGTCAGGCGGTTCAGCGAGTCAATCTGGTTGATGTAGCCCACCATGACTTTGCGGAGGGAGGCCAGCTCTTTCTTCAGGCGGCGTATTTCGGTGGCGTTGCTGCTCTTCACGGTGCGCAGCTCTTCCAGCAAGCGCTGGGTCTTCAGCTGTTCCTGCTCCAGCAGGACGGAGAGGGAGTCGTTGGAAATGGTCAGCTTCAGTTCGTCGTACTGCTTGGCGAAGTCGGTGTATTGGTTCTCCAGGTCTTCCTTGTCCAGGTTGAACTCCATTACCAGCTCTTTGTTGGTTCTCTTTTCGGAAATCAGCAGGATGGTGACCCCTATTAATAATAGTATAAGGAGGGTGCCTGCGGCGATGATGAGTTTGTTGTTCTTATTGGCCATAAGTGCGTCTTCTTTTTATTATGATTATACAGTTTCATTGTTTATTTGTTTTCCGGTCAGCCTGTCCCATTGCATCTGAATGGAATGGATGGCTACAATGACCGGATACCAGCGTGCCTCTGCCGGGGCCAGTCTCTTCATGTTGCCGCAGCGTATGGTGAGCTGGGTCAGGGTATGCCACTTTCCGCTCCAATATCCTTTCGGACGACGCTTCTTGTTGGCATTGAATTTTCCGAAGTTGCCTTCTTGCCAGATGTCGTTCATCAGCCATTCGCCTGTAGGGACATCGCTTGACTCGTAGGATATCGGCAGGCATTCGGCCGGAAGTCCCAGATATTCCACGGCTACGACTCCAAATATCTTTGCCGCCTTCTCCAGGCCATATTCGTGAAGGAGCTTTCGTACCGCATCCTTGTCGAGCGTGTCTTGGTGATGATAGAGCAGGCAGGCCCAATCGCATATCTGGCGCAGCCCGATACCTTCGTTCAGGGCATGGAGCACGGAGTGTATCAGGATGTAGACGGCATCGAACGTCAGTGGGGGAACGCTTACGGTGCAGTCGCCCACTTGCTGCTTACGCATCTCTCCTGCACGATACCATCGTGCTATTTCGGCCTGGAATTTCTTATTGGCCGTGGGGGCGTTCAAGGTATTCAGTACCCGGTGGTTCTCTATCATCACTCCATGCCAGTCAAAGCCAATGTGCTTGAAACACTCTTCGTGCACTTTTGTCACATCGGGCAGTAGCAGGCTGTTCACCTTCTGATAGGCTTCGTGTCCGGTAAAAAGGTCAATGTCCCCACACTGTCGGTGTAGCGGATTCCGGTAGTTCTGCGCTACGCCTTGGCCTTTCAGCAATACCGGCTCTACGCCGTGTTCATGGCAGAGGGCATATACATGGGCCAGTTCGCGATTCAGCAGCCGGTTTTTCTCCTCGATTTGCAGTAGCGTGTTGCACCATTGCAAGTAGAGCATCCGTGGAGGGCGCTTTTCGGCTGGAAGTGTCTGTATGCCATCAAGCACAATGCCCATCAAGGCTTGTGCGCGTGCCGACTGATAAAGTTGTGTCCAATCGGTATGCACGTCAAAGAGCTGTGCATCCGCTTCCGTGCCCCACAGGCCGGACTGGACGAGGGTGAAAAACTGCTGTTGTATGATAGTCATATTCTTATTCACTGAATTTTTTGGCAAAGATAGTGCAAACCGAATGCAGAATAAAATGAACTCGTTCATTTTTTATGCTGAGGTGCAGCCTATCTTCGCTTCGTAAGCAAAGATAGTGCAATTTTGAGTACATTGCCCTCATGCTTGTCTGAAAAAAGTAGCGATTGCTCCGGAGATTCAAGAGCGGTTTTACACATCATTGCAGTTTGTTTTCCTTGGTCGCTCTACTATTATCAATGATTGTTTTTTACTTTTTGGTCAGAATGTTTATCTTTGCCTCCCTAATATATAACTCTAAAACATTAAAAACCATGAAGATTAAAGAGATTTATAAAGTGCGTGAGATAGCCGGCGAAAACCTGGTAGTGGAACAAGGCAAGGTGCAATCGGACATGACCAAGGTCATTTCGCTCAACGGCACAGCATTACTGCTGTGGAATACGCTGAAAGGCAACGATTTTACCATCGACGATGCCGCCGAGGTGCTGGTGAAGCAATACGACATCGACCGCGAACGTGCTATGGCTGATGCCACGAAGTGGGTGGAGGCGCTGGTGAAGTGTGGGGTGATAGAATAAGTCCCTTTCCATCAAATTCTGCATGAAAGATAAAAAAAGGTGTACCGATTGGTACACCTTTTTTATAATTAGGAATAAACGTTCGGTTTATTACTCTGCTGTGTCTATCAAAGTAACACCGCTACCCATTGTTACATTAGAAGCAATAGTAGCACCCTTGTGAGAAACTGTGATACCTGTATTGCTGGTAGTTGTCCAAGTAATAGTATTGACACTATTCAACTCTTTCAGGTTAGTCAGCACAACATTGCTATCAGAAGTAATGCCTTTGATGTTGCTACCAAGAGTAAGCGCTACACCAGCTGTCAAGTTACTGAAGATGTCCATCTGTGCTTGTTCTATCTGGAAGTTAGTGTTTTCAGTTGACAAGTTGATAGTCACAGTGTTGATGCGGCTTGTAGCTGCAATCTTAGCAGTAGGCCAAGATGCGCCGTAAGTAGCTGCTACTGTAGCACCTTCAGCGATTGTTCCTTCGATGACGCCTGCAATGTTGTTAGTAATCGCAACGCTAGCTGCAAATTCGTTGTTTTTATTAGTCAAAGAAGCACCGGCTTGAAGCTCGATTTCACCGCCGTTAGCGATAATCAATGCGTTGCAAGCTTTACCACTGACAACCAACTTCGTATTTGCATTTACATAGATGGCATTGATACCTGCACCACCGTTGTTAACGGTAACTGTAGTTTTTTTGTCAGCAGCACCTGCCAATACAACAACTGCGTCCTTCGCATTTTCTGCAAGTGCCAATGTAGCAGTTACAGCTGAAATTTGATCATCTGCACCAATCTTGTTGATACCTGCAACCAATGCAGTAGCATTACTGCCAGCAGAACCAGTCATTGTGAATTTGAATGATACCGGGTTTTCACCAAGCGTAGTGTATGTATATACATTGCCATCTACAGAGAGTTTAACATCGCTTGCAACAGGCAGGTTAGTAACCAGAGTGAATGTTTCAGTTTCTGCCACATAAACTTGCTGTGCCAAAGCTGTAACCAATTCAGCGTTGATGATGATTGTGTTGTTAGTACTGAATGCGAGGTTACCGGCAGCAGGCGTAACAACATCTTTTTCTTCATAAGTTTTCCAATTAGCTTGCTCAACACCTCTCAAAGCAGCTATTTCTGTAATGCTTACACCGCGCTGTACATTGTTAACCAAATAGTTAATCAAATCAGCATTAGTCTTCAAACCATTGTCTACAACAGGAGCAGTAGCGTGATCATCCAATTCAAATGCAGCTGTACCTTTGCCCAAAACCAAAGTCATCATGTTACCGGCAAAGCTCTTGGTACCGTTACCGTCTTGTTGGAACTCGGCTTGCGGATAGTGTTCGCCACGAATCAATACGCAGTTCTGACCACCGTTCACTTCATCTTCAAAAGTGAAGTCTGCCCACTTGCTGGTTTCGAAAGTTTTATCAGCAACATCAGCCTTTGCAATGACATACTGCTTTTCACCTATAGTCACGAATACACGTGCCTTCAGGTTCTTTCCATAGTCAGCAGCCGGCAGGATGGCATGGAAGTGATAGTCATCACCTTTTTTCAGTTCTTTGCCAATCACGCAAGTCACGCGGTTTGCTTTATTTGCCAAAGCTTTATTGGCATCGTCAAGCTTAATGGCATTTGTTGCCTTATGGTGCAAATACTCTGTTTTGACAGAGCTTGCATCAAGCAAATCAGCCGTCGGAGCACCTACGGTAAAGCGTTTGCCATCCCATTCGCCATCTTTTGCCAATTTACCTGCAATCTGGTCGGCTTTAGTCAGAGCTGTGTAGAAGATTTCGTTAGTAGAAGCATCGTGATAAATCTGGATACTGTCAATCGTCATTGTCACGCCTTCAGCATCAACAGCTTCAGATTTATTATCATTAGTCTCTCCATAAAGACGTCCCGTGAATTCGTTCTTCACTGTAATCATCGGGAATGCATACAACTGGTTCATCTCTACTTTCGGACGGATTACGGAGTCGTCTGTAGGTGCAGCCAAGAACTGATAGCCCAATACTACCGGTGCATTTTCAAATCCTTCGATAGTACCTTTATAGAACTGTTCCAATACAGTAGAAGAAACTTCTGCATCTTTTTGTTTATATTTCGTTTTCTTCATTGTAGCGCTTGAGCAGTCTTGTTCCATCGGGAGCACAGCCTTGATAGGCTTACGCATCAAGTTTGCGGCATTGTAAGGAGCATAGAATACATAGTTACCTTCTACAAGGTTTGCTTGAGTATTGAAGCTTCCATCTTTATATTCATAAGGATAGTTGCTTGAGATATAGTCATGTGTCTGGTAGAAATCCTTAGCAGTAAGGCCGGCTTGTACGTAAGTAACATCAGCGCCATCTTTCTGCTTTACAGCATTAGCCAAGTATTCATCATAAGTCCAGCTCAAGGTGCTGTAGTCTTTACCACCTTCCTTGGTCAAATCTTTGCCAGATACGGCGCCGCCTTTCGGAAGGTCCACAATCGCTGCACCAATTTGGTCACCGTTTACCCAATCGAATCTCAGTGAAGAACCGGCAGCCAATTCCATACGAGTCTGTATGTCACCCAGCCCTAACGCAACGTTGCCGATAACCGGTCTATTCCCCAAATCAACTTTAGCGTCTCCTGCTATAGAGACCAATTCATCTTGCGAACAAGCAGCAAGCATAGCTGTCATCGCAACCAATGAAACTATTTTCTTTGATTTCATCTTTAAAAAAGTATTAATTAGTTAATTGTATTTAAACTCAACCGCCAGAGATTACTCTATACCGCCTCCAGGAGGTGTAAATTCACCGTCACCAGTACCAGAACCAGCAAATCCCACTTCAATCTCCACTTCCAGCACTTCCACTACCGGAGCTTCATACTTCATTTCTTTTTCCATTT
>CAMWRY010000104.1 GCA_947176775.1 uncultured Bacteroides sp. | reverse complement strand
TTTCAGATTCATACTTATACTTTTATGATTAAAACGGATTTATATTCTTTCTGGTTCTCGCTCACTCCCTGTTGCCAGTGATAACGGCTGGGGTAGGTCAGTTCCAAGCGTTTGCGCACCTGTTCCAAGCCGATGCCGCTGCCGCTCTTGTCGGTTTGGCTCTTGGGGTGGTTGCTGTTGTTTATTTCACAGCGCACTTCTCCGGGAGTTTCACTGAAGCAGATGCGGATGAAGCTTGGCTCGGTGGGCGAGATGCCATGTTTGAAGGCATTCTCTATGAGGGAGATGAAGATGAGCGGAGCTATTGCCGTATGGCTGTCCGGACGGATGTCTATCCGGGTTTCCACGGTGACGTTGGCCGAGAGGCGGATGCGCATCAGCTCGATATAGTTGCGGATGAAGTCCATTTCTTTGTCCAAAGGGACGAAGTTCTGCTGATTGTCATACAGCACGTGGCGCAGCAGGCGGCTCAGTTCCTGGACGGCAGCCTGTGCCTTGTCGGCATCGAAGGCAATGAGGGCGTAGATGTTGTTCAGTGTGTTGAGCAGGAAGTGTGGATTGAGCTGGTTGCGCAGGTTCTTCAGTTCGGCTTCTGTGCGGCTCTTTTCGGCCTCGCGACGGGCAGCATCCATCTGCACCCAGCGCCCACTCATCTTGATGGCGGCACTCAGCCCGATGGTCAGAATCATGGAAAAGGCATCGCGCAGGATGAAAATCCACTTGGGAGGACCCATGCGCCGGCCACCGCCCTTGTCGCTGTGGACGTGTGTCTGAAACATGTACTCCTGCCACAGGTGTGCGCCGGCTGTGATACAGACTATCAGAAGGGCATTCAGCAGCAGGTATTGCTTGATGTGCCCTTCGAAGAGGTAGTGAGGAATCAGAAGCCAATAGTTCACGTAGAACACGAAGAGGAAGGAGAGGGGGATGATACTGCCATGGCGCAGATAGTTCATCCAAGTGAGGTTGAATCCGCTCCGGGTCATCATCAGGAAGGGGAAGCCGAATACGATGCCCCAGCCTATGATGTGTATCAAGACTTCGATGCCGCGACGGCGTGGGTTGGAAAATGGTTGTTTCATAAGGGTGCAAAGATAATTTTTTTTGTGATAAGTGATAAAGTGATAAAGAGATAAGTGATAATACAAATTGCTTTACCACCTTATTACCTATCACTTTATCATCTCTTATTCGTATCGTATCGCCTCTATCGGATCAAGGTCAGCGGCTTTCTTGGCAGGATACCAGCCGAAGAATACACCGGTAACGGTACATACGGCAAAGGAGAGGAATACGCTCCAGGGCTGTATGAAGATGGGCCAGTGGGCGATGCTTTTCACTATCCAGCTGGCACCGCAGCCGATGACGACACCGATGAGGCCGCCGGTGATGCTGATGAGGATGGCTTCAATCAAGAATTGGCTCAAGATATCCACGCCACGGGCTCCGACACTCATGCGCAGGCCGATTTCGCGCGTGCGCTCTGTCACCGATACATACATGATGTTCATGATACCGATGCCGCCTACTACGAGCGAGATGCCGGCAATGCAGGCAAGCAGGGTGGTCATCAGGTCGGTGGTGGAGTTCAGCATGGTGCTGAGTTCCTGCTGGCTGCGGATGTTGAAGTCATCGTCGTCGCTCTCCCTCAGTTTGTGGTTGCGGCGCAGGATAGTGGTGATTTCCTCGGTGGCATTGTCCGTCATCTCTTCGGTGAGGGCGGAGGCGAAGATGCCGCTGAGGTAGGTCTGTGCCAGCAGGCGCTTCATTACGGTGCTGTAAGGGGCCAGTACTACGTCGTCCTGGTCCATACCCATGGAGTTGTAACCCTTGGACTTCAGCACGCCTACCACACGGAAGGGAATCTGATTGAAGCGGATGATGCGTCCTACGGGGTCTCCGCCACCGGGGAAGAGGTTGTCCTGAATGGTTTTTCCAATCACACACACTTTGGCGGAGGTCTGTATGTCGGCTTCGGTGAACATCTCGCCGTTCTCCACACTGAGCTGCCGGATTTGGAGGTAGTCCGTGCCGACACCGCTCACGGAGGAGGGGTAGTTGTTGTTGCCGGCGATGAGCTGGCCGCTGGAGGATACGTTGGGACTGACGGCGGAGAGGAAGTTGGTCTCGTTGCGCAGGTCTTCGTAGTCGGTCAGCTTCAGGGTCTGCATGGCACTGGGGTCTTGGCGGACGCCGCCGCGCATGTCGGCTCCGGGATGAATCATAATCATGTTGGAGCCCATCTCGGAGATTTGGGCTTGGATGCTCTTCTTCGAGCCTTGTCCGATGGCGAGCATCGTGATGACAGAGGCCACGCCGATGATGATGCCCAGCATGGTGAGGAAGGAGCGCAGCTTGTTGTTGTTCAGGGCGCGCAGGGCTATTTTGAAAAGGTTTGTTCCGTTCATAGGTATAATTGTTGTTTTAACTCCCGATAACTCCTTCACTTATCACTCTTCCTCCTGCCTCGGCAGGGCGGCCAGCGCTTCGGCGGCATCCAGTATGTGGGTGTTGAGGGAATCCTCCCGGATTTGTCCGTCGCGCAGCACGATGTTACGGCTGCTGTATTGGGCTATCTCAGGGTTGTGGGTGACGAAGATGATAGTACGTCCCTCGGCATGTAGTCTCTGGAAGAGAACCAGTATCTCGAAGGAGGTGCGTGTGTCCAAATTACCCGTGGCCTCATCGGCCAGGATAACGGCAGGATTGTTTACCAGGGCACGGGCGATGGCCACGCGCTGCATCTGTCCGCCGGACATCTGATTGGACTTATGTTCCAGCCGGTCGCCCAGGCCAACGGCTTGCAGTGCCTCGATGGCGCGGCGGCGGCGTTCGGCAGCGGAGACGGAGGAGTTGTACATCAGCGGAAGTTCCACGTTCTCCACGGCAGTGGTCTTGGGCAGGAGGTTGTAGTTCTGAAACACGAAGCCTATCTTACGGTTGCGCAGTACAGCGCGTTGCGACTTACTCATGGTACGCACGGAGATGCCGTCCAGCAGATATTCGCCGCTGGTGGGGGTGTCGAGGCAGCCGAGGGTGTTCAGCAGGGTCGATTTTCCGGAGCCGGAGGTGCCCATGATGGTGACAAACTCGCCTTTGCGGATGGTGAACGAGACGCCGCGCAGGGCATGCACAGTCTCGTCGCCCACCTGGAAGTTGCGTCGGATATTTTGGAGTTCAATGACTGACTTGTTCATGAGAGTTGTTCTTTTATTTTCCGTTCTTCTTTTTGCTTCCCGGAGGGCCAGGCATGAAGGGGCTCTTCTCATCACCGGGAGCTGCCTGTCCCATGTCCGGAGTATCGTTGCCGCTGAGGACGGCTTCGGTCACCACGGTGGTGCCTTCGGCAATGCCGCTGAGGATTTCCGTGTGGATGCCGTTCGAGATGCCCACCTGTACGGGATGTGCGGTAAAGGTATTTCCTTCACGTGTCCAGAGTTTATGCTTCCCTTCGCAATCCTTCACAATGTCGTTGTCACTGATGAGCGGTTTTTCAGGGGTGAAGCGCAGGGCACGGGCCGGGACGCAGAGTATATCTTTGCGGTCGAGCGTGAAGATGGTGACGTTGGCCGTCAGGCGCGGCTTCAGTTTGAGGTCGGGGTTGTGGGCGGAGATGACCACTTCGTAAGTCACGACCGTGCTGGTCGAGCTGCCCGATGTGCTGCTGGACGAGGCGTCGCCCAGGCGGATTTGCGTCACCACTCCTTCGAACACGTCATTCGGATAGGCATCTACGGTGAATGTGGCACGTTGTCCTTCTTCCACACCGCCTATGTCGGCTTCGTCCACATCGGCCACGACTTGCATCTGCGTCAGGTCGGCGGCGATGGTAAACAGAGTCGGGGTCTCGAAGCCGGAGGCGACGGTCTGCCCTTCTTCCACGTCGCGGCTGATGACTACGCCGTCAATGGGCGAGGTGATGGTGGCGTAGGAAAGGTTGCGCTCGGCCTTAGCGAGGGCGGCTTGGCTGCTTTCGAAGTTGCTTTTCGCCTTTTCGTAATTGTAGACGGACTGCTCATAATCGATGGCGGCGATGAGTTGCTTCTCGTTCAAGGTCTTGTTGCGTTCGTAGAGTTTCTTTTGGTATTCGTATTCGGCCTTGGCACCATTGTAGGCGGCGCGTTGCGAGGCGAGTTCGCTTTGCAGAGTCACGCGGTCCATCTCGGCAATGAGCTGGCCTCGGGTGACAACGGAGTTGTAGTCCACATAAATCTTGTCGATGATGCCACTAACCTGGGTACCGACTTCCACTTCGGTAACCGGTTCGATGGTGCCCGTGGCGGTGACGGATTCCGAAATCTCGCCTTTATTGACGGTGGCAGTAGCGTAGGTCACCTGATGCCGAGACTTCTTGCTGCTGAAGAGCCATAGGTTGCCGCCCACTGCCGCGCAGGCAAGGAGGGCGATAAGAATTTTTTTCTTTCTGTCCATATTTTCTGTTTTTACAATGAATATACTCCTGTTTGACAGACACAAGTGTCTGCCGTCTCAAACACAAGTGTCTGTCGTCTCAGACACAAGTCCCTGTCACGCTGAACACAAGTGTTTGTTGAGTGCTGATAATTAGAGTGTTATTTCCTCTCCTTGATAGAACCTCAGCAGTTGTCTGTTCAGTATCGCCATGTATTTGGCCTGCAAGGTTTCCTGTTGTGCGTTGAGCAGGTTGTTCTTTTCCGTCAGTAGCTCCACGGTATTCTTCATGCCCAGATTGAACTGCTCTTGGATGAGTTCGTAGCTGGTCTGCGTACTGCGCAGCTTCTCCGTGGCGGCGGCATATCGTTGCTGGGCACTGTTGGCGTCAAGCCAGAGGCTTTCGATGGTCTTGTACAGTGCCTTTTGGTCGTCCAGCAGGTCCAGTTCGCTGGTCTGCCGCTGGAACTTGGCCTTTTCTACGGCGCTTTTGGTCTGGCGGTTGTTGAAGATGGGGACGCTGACGGTCAGGCCGAGTGAGTTGTTCCAGTTCTGTTTTACCTGTTCGCTGAACGTGAAGTCGTTGCTGTTGGCATGGCTGGTGCCGATGCCGGCGGTCAGGCTCAGTGTGGGCAGGTAGCCTGCACGGGCTATCCGGATGTCGAGGTCCGAGGCCTGCACATTCAGTTTGCCGGCTTCTATTTCGGGACGGAGCGCGAGGGCCGAGCGGTAGACATCCGACTTGGTGGGTAGGGGAGCCAGCACGTTTTCCGTGTCAAGGGTCGGGAGGTAGAGGTCCATTTCAGCCTCGCCGTCCAGTTCAAGGAGCTGTTTCAGTTGCAGCTTGTAGTCCTGTAGGGTGGCCTGTGCTGTTACCAGCTGGTATTTGTCGGTGCTGACTTGTGCCTCCAGTTGCGCCAAGTCGCTCCGGGCGATGCTTCCGGCTTCGAACAGCTGTCGGGCACGTTCGCACTCGGCTTGGCTCACCTCCAGCGTCGCTTCGTTCACCTTCACAGCCTCGGCAGCGTAGAGTATCTGTACATAGGTCTGGGCGATACTCTCTTCGATGTTATTCTCGCTTTGAGCTACGGCGAGTTCGGCGATGCGGCGGTTCAATTGCTGCTGCTTCAGGGTGTTCAGGCGACGTCCGCCGTTGTAGAGGGTCCAGTTGGCATCGATGCCATAGCTACCGTTGTAACTGGTCTTGCTCTGGCTGCTGGTGATGTTGTCACCGTCGATGATGGTGTTTGTTTCACTCTTCGGTCGGTTCACAATGCGTTGGCTTACGCTGGCTGAGAGGCTGGGGAAGAGGGCGGCTCGGGCGCTCTTTACATCCACTTGGGCACTTTCCGCGTTGAGGCGGTTTTTGCGGAGAGTGATGTTCTGCTGCAAAGCGTAGTCGATGCAGGTTTGCAAGTCCCATCGGGCAGGCAGGCTGTCTGCGGTCTGCCCGGCATCGCCGGACGGCAG
This sequence comes from uncultured Bacteroides sp., assembly GCA_947176775.1. Taxonomy (GTDB): domain Bacteria; phylum Bacteroidota; class Bacteroidia; order Bacteroidales; family Bacteroidaceae; genus Bacteroides. The sequence goes on along the minus strand of CAMWRY010000104.1, from coordinate 595 downwards.
GGTAGCGTTGTTCTCCTGAGCGGATACTCCCATGCTGCTTGCCATCCATAGGGCTATTACGGTCAATCTTTTTACGTTCTTCATACCTTCATTGTGCTATGGTTTTTACGTCTGCAAAAGTAAGGCATTGAAGAGAATACGGCAAAAGTGATAGATGTCGGGAGGATTTCTGTCGCCTGAATCCCTTTTTGTACCGATAAAGCAGGGAGGACTTCATGGTCTTCGAAGGGGCGCCGGGAAGGGCTGTTCCCGAATGCTCGCGATTTTTTTGGTTTTGCCGAACTTTTCCTTCCGATTTGTTTGTTCCTTATCTAAAAGAAAATTATATTTGTAATTGTTCTAAATTTAATATGTATGAAACGGACAGTGATAAACATCTGGAACTTCTATCTGGAAGGTTTCCGAAATATGACGTTGGGGCGTACTTTGTGGTTTATCATTTTGGTGAAACTCTTCATCCTCTTCTTTGTGCTCCGTCTCTTATTCTTCCCTCGTTTCCTGAATACTCCTGCGGTGGGCGATGACAAGGAGGGCTACGTCAGCGAAGAGCTCATCCACAGGGCAGGGGGTAGCTGACAGTTGCATAGTTTATAGC
>CAMWRY010000103.1 GCA_947176775.1 uncultured Bacteroides sp. | reverse complement strand
CGGCAGTATCAACTTCACGCCCAAACGCAAGTCCTCCTGTCCCCGAAGGCTCTGCTCGCGCAGCCTCAAGAACTCCTTATAATACGCTCTCCCCGGACGCTGGTTCCGTTTCAAAAACGTCGAGATACCCTCCCCGTTTCTCGGACTGTCCCGTTCTTCCTGAGCCGAAGCACTCAATACAAACAAAGGGCCAAAAAGAAGGGCGCACAAACAAAGTATGTGTTTCATATTCCAATTATTCATCATTTTATTCGGTTCGCAACAGATTTCCTGTCGCCAATCTATAGCATTTTACCATACTTAAACGCAAAATTATAATTTTTTCCCTACTTTTGCGGCAACTTATATAAGAATAGACAAGAAACTTTTAAAACATATAACATTATGGCAAAGCAATTCAAGCCGGAGACGCTATGCGTACAGGCCGGATGGACTCCTAAGAAAGGAGAACCTCGTGTACTCCCCATCTATCAAAGTACAACTTTCAAATATGATACCAGCGAACAAATGGCACGTCTGTTCGACCTCGAAGACAGCGGCTATTTTTACACCCGTCTGCAAAATCCTACAAACGATGCCGTAGCAGCCAAGATTGCCGCCCTTGAAGGCGGTGTAGCGGCCATGCTCACCTCCAGCGGACAAGCGGCCAATTTCTATGCCATCTTCAATATTTGCCAGGCAGGAGACCATTTCGTCTGCTCCTCCTGCATCTATGGCGGAACATTCAACCTCTTCGGAGTAACCTTGAAAAAACTGGGCATCGATGTCACCTTCATCAATCCGGATGCCAGCGAAGAAGAGATTTCCGCCGCTTTCCGCCCGAACACCAAAGCCCTGTTCGGAGAGATCATCTCCAACCCGACACTCGAAGTACTCGACATCGAGAAATTCGCCCGTATCGCCCACAGCCACGGTGTGCCTTTGATTGTGGACAATACCTTCCCGACTCCTATCAACTGCCGCCCGTTTGAATGGGGAGCCGATATTGTAGTGCACTCCACAACCAAATACATGGACGGACATGCCACCAGCGTAGGTGGAGCCATTGTGGACAGCGGCAACTTCGACTGGGACGCCCATGCCGACAAATTCCCCGGACTGTGTACCCCGGACGAGTCTTATCACGGACTGACCTACACAAAGGCTTTCGGCAAGATGGCCTACATCACCAAAGCTACCGCTCAGCTGATGCGCGACCTGGGTAGCATCCAGTCTCCACAAAACGCATTTTTGCTGAACCTTGGCCTGGAAACCCTGCATCTGCGCGTACCTCAACACTGCAAAAATGCGCAGAAAGTAGCCGAATATCTATCGCAAAATGAAAAAGTGGCTTGGGTGAATTATTGCGGTCTGCCGGGCGACAAATTCCATGAGCTGGCACAGAAATACCTGCCGAACGGGTCTTGCGGCGTTGTCACCTTCGGCCTGAAAGGCGGAAGAGATGTCTCCATCAAGTTTATGGATTCACTGAAACTGGCCGCCATCGTAACCCATGTAGCCGATGCCCGTACTTGCGTGCTGCATCCTGCCAGCCATACGCACCGCCAGCTGACGGACGAACAACTGTTGGAAGCCGGTGTACGCCCTGACCTGATTCGTTTCTCGGTCGGCATAGAAAATGCTGATGACATCATTGCCGACATCGAGCAGGCACTGAACGCCTAAATAACGTGAGTTCGATATAAGCGATAGCCCACCGACCACATGGTAATTCTCCTCCTCTTGGGAGGAGGAGGGGAATTACCATGCGGCATGATAGCTTCAACAACATGCAGTTACTTCACCTTCAACTGTATCGGTAAGCTTTCCTTGCCTTGATAGAACGCCTTCGCTTTTACAATGGAGAAATCCCCCTTTACCGGTTCCTTCCACAGAGCGGACTGAGCTGTAGGTTCCGAGCCATCGGTAGTGTAACGTATTTCGGCACCATTAATGGCCACATTCGCACGCAAATTACCATCTTCTACCGACAGTCCCGGCTGTGGCAAACGGAAGTTAATCCCATTCTCGGCCCAATAAGGCATCTCACTCTGACCGATTTTCTCATAATAATGAGACAAAGCCTGATTGAAAGCCAGTTGTTCCTGTACACCGGACAGGCTCTCCCATACCGGATGCGCGTTCCAGCCACGCTCTACCAATCCCAATATTTTCGGGAAAAGCATATATTCCACCCCGTCAAAGCTACGGATGGTCTCGGCAAACAGCTGTCCTTGCACACCCATAATATGCAGTTTGCCCGTCTCCGTCAAAACCGTTTTTCCCTCCTCCGCACGATTCAAATCGATGGAATTGCCTGCCATATCCACGCGCAACGAGCGATAAATGCTGAAAGGGAGCATGGAGAAAGAGATGGATTCATCCACATAGCCTCCCCAGTCGAGTCCACGTTCGTCAGGATGACCATTGTAAGCCATATCCATATAGAAATTACCCACATTGCAGAGAATGACGGGATAGCCATTGTTGGCTGTCTGATAGACCACTTCGTCAGACCCCGGCACGGTGTTCCAGCAATACACACCGGCCGCCTGCTCTCTCAGTTGCCGGTGCGCCTCTTCGGTATGTCCCAAAGCCACCTCCTGCCAGCCGCTGAACTTCAGACCATTCTTCTGCATAATCCCAGCCATTTGCGTAATGAAATACTCCGACAGATCATGAGCTTTCGTCATTCCTTTCTCCTTCATCAATTCTTGGCACTTGGGAGAACCTATCCATACCCCACGAGGCACTTCGTCGCCACCCAAATGCACCGTAACCAGTGAAAGCCCGGCCTCCTGATACATTGCATCCAATTCCTGAACTACCTTTTCCATGAAGCGGTAAGTAGAAGGCAGAGCGACATTCATCACATTGTCCGTGTAATATTGTACGGAGACATAGCGAGAAGTATCTTCCGGCTCACTCAACATGTATTCAACAGCTTTCTCCGGATGGCTCTCCCGATATTTGTTATAACGCGCCTTCATGGACACAATGGCAGCACGGGCATGCCCCGGAGATTCTATTTCCGGAACAACGCAGACATGACGTTCGGCAGCATACTTCAGCAGGTCGATAAACTCCTCACGGCTGTAATATCCGTTGCCCACAGTCTTTGCATCAGGGTCATAGCCGCCATCGTAACAGGGATAGAGACATTGGCTTTCGTCCGTAGTATGCCCACGACGGCTACCCACAGCAGTCAACTCTTCCAGACCGGGAATCTCCAGACGCCAGGCTTCATCATCACAGAAGTGAAAATGCAATACATTCATTTTGTAAGATGCCAAGATGTCCACCAGCTTCTTCAGGTCCTCCGGAGTCGTGAAGTCACGAGCTATATCTATCATCTGCCCACGGTATGCCAAATCCGGATAATCCCGAATAGAGGCAGCCTCCAGCAAATAAGGTGCACGCTTCCCCTTCAACATAGCCAGCAAAGTCTGTGTTCCGTTAAAAATACCATGAGGAGTAGCGGCAGCTATCCTTATCCGGCGGTCTCCTATATTCATGGCATAATATTCATCATTCATAGCCTCATCGTTATCGGAGAGTGCTTCCAGTACAATCTTCACAGGAGCATCCTCCACCACCTCCAAACCATACAGAACAGCCAGTTTCTCTTTCAGCAACCTGGCTTCACCGGCATAGTTTTCCGGAAATGCCAAAGCAACCTTTCCTTCCAGCACGACACCATCGCCCTCCATAGCAACGGCCTTCTTCACAGAGGGAAGAATGTCCGACTGCGCCAAAACAGGAATACCGGCCAATCGGAGGTTTAATTCATAAATCTTCGTGGCATCCGGATAGCCACTCATCGATTCGGGATCCGGAATCGGCCGCGCACTCAGAGCCACCGACAACGGAGCGCCTTCCTTACCACCCACCGTCTCCACCCAATAGGTACCTTCCGGCACATGAGAGTTGCGATCCACCTTATACGTGCAGCGGAAAGTAATCCGCATGGAGTCACCGGGAGCCAACGGAGTAAAACGGTCGGTCGGGTACATTTTAAAGAAATTGCCATTCACGGCCTCTACTTTCACTTCGGGACTCTCCTCTTGTTTTATCTTCCGAGGAAGTTGTGAATAATAAATCGTCCAGTTCTTTTTTAAGGTTTCCCTTGAGACATTCTTGAGAACAAAGGTATTCTCATAATATCCGGGTTCAATCTCACCAGCACCCATCTCCCATGTCAAAACAACCGGTGCTTTCGGTTCGTTACTTGCTTTACATCCTGCCAATAGTGCCATTATACAAAACAATAATCCCAACAGGGTAAGTTTCAAAATTCTCATGCAATACATATTATAAGTTAATAAATGGGGGTAATTCTTTAAATTGGATGCCAAAAATAAGCATTTTAAGCTTATTAATTGATAAGAGTAACAGATTTTTCTACAGTGGTCTACAGTTTAGAACTTTTATACCTACCTTTGCAGGCAATTTATAACCAATTTAACTATTTTACCATGGCTAAGATAACCAAAGAAGCAGCCTTGCTATACCATTCGCAAGGTAAACCGGGTAAGATTGAAGTAGTACCCACCAAACCTTACAGCACACAAACTGACCTCTCTCTCGCTTATTCGCCAGGTGTTGCAGAGCCTTGCCTCGAAATTGAGAAAAACCCACAAGATGCATACAAATATACGGCCAAAGGCAATCTGGTGGCCGTCATCTCCAACGGAACCGCCGTGCTCGGCCTAGGCGACATAGGCGCCATGGCCGGCAAGCCGGTGATGGAAGGCAAAGGACTGCTGTTCAAAATCTACGGAGGCATCGATGTCTTCGACATTGAAGTCAACGAGAAAGACCCCGACAAGTTCGTGGAAGCCGTCAAGGCCATCGCCCCGACATTCGGCGGCATCAACCTGGAGGACATCAAGGCACCCGAATGCTTTGAGATAGAACGTCGCCTGAAGGCAGAGCTGGACATCCCCGTGATGCACGACGACCAGCACGGTACGGCCATCATCTCCAGCGCCGGACTGCTGAACGCCCTGGAAGTGGCAGGCAAAAAAATAGAAGACGTGAAGATTGTAGTGAATGGTGCCGGTGCTGCCGCCATCTCCTGCACCAAACTGTACGAGGCTCTGGGAGCCACACACGAGAACATCGTGATGCTGGACTCCAAAGGAGTAATCAGCAGCGACCGCGAAGGGCTGAACGAGACCAAACGCTACTTCGCCACCGACCGCCGCGACATCCACACACTGGAAGAAGCTGTCCGCGGTGCCGATGTATTCCTCGGGCTCTCCAAAGGCAACGTCCTGACACAGGAGATGATACGAAGCATGGCAGACACGCCCATCGTCTTCGCCCTTGCCAACCCCGTTCCCGAAATCTCCTACGAAGATGCCATGGCAGCACGCCCCGATGTACTGATGTCCACCGGCCGTAGCGACTATCCCAACCAGATAAACAACGTCATCGGATTCCCCTACATCTTCCGTGGTGCCCTGGATGTAGCAGCCAAAGCCATCAACGAAGAGATGAAGCTGGCAGCCGTGCACGCCATTGCCGACCTTGCCAAACAGCCCGTACCCGACATCGTAAACGAAGTCTATCACGTGAACAACTTCACTTTCGGCCCCGACTACTTCATCCCGAAACCCGTCGACCCACGCCTCATCACAGAGGTATCCATGGCAGTGGCAAAAGCAGCGATAGAAAGCGGAGTAGCACGCAAACCGATTACCGACTGGGAAGCCTATCGCCAACACCTGAAAGAGCTGATGGGACAAGAGAGCAAACTGACCCGCCAACTTTACGACACCGCCCGTCGACATCCACAACGCGTCGTATTTGCCGAAGGCATCCACCCCAATATGCTGAAAGCTGCCGTGGAGGCAAAGGCCGAAGGCATCTGCCACCCGATTATATTAGGCAATGACGAAGCTATCGAGAAGCTTGCCAAAGAATTGGATCTCAGCCTTGAAGGTATTGAAATCGTGAATCTGCGCCATCCGAACGAAGCACCGCGCCGCGAACGCTATGCCCGTATCCTCTCCGAAAAGCGTGCCCGTGAAGGCGCTACCTACGAAGAGGCCAATGATAAGATGTTCGAACGCAACTACTTCGGCATGATGATGGTGGAAACGGGCGAAGCCGACGCTTTCATCACCGGCCTGTACACCAAGTACAGCAACACCATCAAGGTGGCCAAAGAGGTCATCGGCATACGTCCGGAATACAAGCATTTCGGCACCATGCACATCCTCAACTCCAAGAAAGGTACCTATTTCCTGGCCGATACGCTAATCAACCGCCATCCCGATGCCGAAACACTGATTGACATCGCCAAGTTGTCGGAACATACCGTCCGCTTCTTCAACCATACCCCGGTAATGGCCATGTTGAGTTACTCCAACTTCGGTGCAGACACCGAAGGCAGTCCGGTCAGTGTGCACGAAGCCGTAAACCACATGCAGCAGCACTATCCCGACCTGGCCATTGACGGCGAGATGCAGGTGAACTTCGCTATGAACCGCGAAATGCGCGATGCCAAGTATCCCTTCACGCGCCTAAAAGGAAAAGACGTCAATACACTGGTTTTCCC
>CAMWRY010000102.1 GCA_947176775.1 uncultured Bacteroides sp. | reverse complement strand
GACCTACCTCGACCGACACGACATGGAGACGCTGCACACCCGCACCCAAATCATCATCGCCCCGGGCTACGACTATCACATCGTTCAGGCCATGGTAACTAATTTCCACCAGCCCCAAAGCACCCTGTTGCTGCTCGTCTCGGCCTTCGTTCGCGGCGACTGGCGTAAGATTTACGACTACGCCCTTGCCCACGACTTCCGGTTCCTGAGCTATGGGGATTCATCGCTGTTGATACCGTAAATTTTGATGGATCCCGGAATAAAAATAAAACGAATTATGAATCTGAAATACTATTTCATAGCAAGTTGTTTCATGTTGTCAGGCGCATTGAACATGCTTACCAGTTGCACCGCCTCACCCCCCCTAAAAGAGTTCACTTTAGAAAACACACTGAATGTGAAACGCGAAGACGAGACTTTGATACTTACACGCACACAGTTTAACCCGACAGACAACACGCTTCAACCTGTTATAACCAATGAACTGGGAGAATACATACCGTGCCAGTTGGACGATTTGAACGGAGACGGGGAATGGGACGAACAGGCATTCGTACACACTCTGGCACCTTCTGAGAAAGTAAAACTGAAGATATTGTGGACCGAGCCGAAAGAATATCCGCTTTTTACTTCGCGCACCAATGTCCGTTACGATAAAATGACCACTCCCGGAGTCGTAGAAGAATTGGCCAAAGACATGCACGACAATTCATTCGGTTTCGGAGGACTTGCCATGCAAACTCCGGACAGCCTGATACGTATGGGTGTCCCGGCCTCTCTTGTAAAAGATGTCATCGATTCTACTTTTTATGAGTTAGTGACCGAAGGCCCCGTCCGCTCTATCATCCGTTTTAAATACGAAGGCTGGCAAATCAACAATAACAAAATAAACCTCTGTGAAGAAATAAGTATCAAGCAATTCCACAAGCGAGAAGCATTCGCCGCTCTGATAGCCCATGAAGCAGAATGCATCAATCATCCTGTTGTCATTCATTATAAATAAAGAACTATAAAGATTATTCCCATTATGAACAGCGATAACCAGCAAGAAATGTTTCCCCTTGTCGACGAACAGGGGAACATTACAGGTGCCGCCACTCGCGGCGAATGCCACAATGGCAGCAAACTGCTGCATCCGGTGGTACACCTCCACGTGTTCAACTCCCAAGGCGAGCTTTACCTACAGAAACGCCCCGAATGGAAAGACATACAGCCCGGCAAATGGGACACCGCCGTAGGAGGCCACGTAGACTTAGGCGAAAACGTAGAGATAGCCCTAAAACGGGAAGTCCGCGAAGAACTCGGCATCACCGACTTCACTCCCGAAACCATCACCCGTTACGTCTTCGAGTCCGCCCGTGAACGGGAACTCGTCTTCGTACACAAAACCATCTACGATGGAACCATCCACCCCAGCGACGAACTGGACGGAGGGCGCTTCTGGAGCCTGGACGAAATCAAAGAAAACATCGGAAAGGAAGTCTTCACCCCGAACTTCGAGCAAGAGATAGGAAGAGTTGTCCAACTATGACCCTCTTATAAACACAGAGACACGGAGCACAGAGGTTTTCATTATTTACCCTCTGTACTCCGCGTCTCTATGTTCTAAAAACAATGGCGATTACTTCGCCAATTCTTCGATTACCTTCATAATCTGCTGACCGATTTCCTCGGCAGCTTCCGGTGTACCGGCTTCGCTATACACACGGATAATCGGCTCCGTGTTGCTCTTGCGCAGATGCACCCACTTGTCGGGGAAGTCAATCTTCACGCCGTCTATATCGTTGATTTCTTCCTCCTTATACAGTTCCTTCACCTTGGCCAGAATAGCGTCTACATCCGTTTCGGGAGTCAGGTCCACACGGTTCTTGGCCATGAAATAGGCAGGATAGGATGCACGCAACTCGCTCACCTTCTTTCCCTCGTGTGCCAGATGGCTCAGGAACAAGGCAATACCTACCAAGGCATCGCGGCCATAATGGCTGGCAGGATAGATGACACCACCGTTTCCTTCACCACCGATAACGGCACCAACTTCCTTCATCTTGGTCGTCACGTTCACTTCGCCTACGGCAGAAGCCGAGTATTCTTGTCCGTACTTACGGGTTACGTCGCGCAGGGCACGGGTCGAGCTAAGGTTGGACACCGTATTGCCCGGTGTATGCTTCAGCACGTAGTCGGCCACTGTCACCAGCGTATATTCTTCGCCATACATCTTACCATCTTCGCAAATCATGGCCAAGCGGTCTACATCAGGGTCTACCACAAACGCCACGTCTGCCTTACCACCCTTCATCAGGTTCATAATGTCACCCAAGTTCTTTTCCAAAGGCTCGGGATTGTGCTGAAAGTTACCGGTAGGGTCACAATAGAGCTTCTCTACATGCTGCACACCCAACTGCTCGAGCAACTGCGGCAGGATAATACCACCTACCGAATTCACACAGTCGATGGCTACGCGGAAGTTTGCCTTACGGATAGCTTCCACATCTACCAAATCGAGCGCCAACACACTGTCTATATGTTTCTGATTGTAGCTTAAATCCTTACGATACGAACCGAGTTGATCCACTTCAGCATAGTTAAATTCCTCGGCAGCGGCAATACGAAGTACCTCCTGACCTTCGGCAGCGTTCAGGAATTCACCCTTTTCATTCAGTAGCTTCAAAGCATTCCACTGTTTGGGGTTGTGCGAAGCTGTCAGAATAATACCTCCGCTGGCTCCCTCCATGGTCACGGCCAATTCGGTAGTCGGAGTAGAAGCCAAATCGATGTCCACAACATCCCAGCCCATACCCATCAAGGTACCGACCACTACGTTCTTCACCATTTCACCGGAGATACGGGCATCGCGGCCCACTACGATTTTATTGCTTTTTACTGTACACGTCTTGCGGATAAGAGTAGCATACGCCGAAGTGAACTTCACAATGTCGAGCGGATTCAACCCCTCGCCGGCACTACCACCAATGGTTCCGCGGATTCCAGAGATAGATTTGATTAAAGTCATAGGTCAATGATTTAATATTTATCGGTTAATTCCAGATTTGGAATTTATGAATGTCGTAATAATAGGGATATACTTGTTTCATGGCAGTCTGATGCCCCATTTTGGAAGGAACAATCAACTTGACATGTGCTCCGTCACGAATATAGCTTAAAGCCACCAACCAACCGGCAGGCACGGACGAGCCATAAGCCATATACATATATCCATACTCATTAGTGAAAAGTCCGGCAATGGAAGAAGAAGTAACCGTATATCTGAACTCATCCACATCATAAACTGTATTCAGATTGGACAATACGTTCCCGGTCATCAATCCGTATTCCATAAAGCGAACCAAAATCAAATCATTCGGCTTTATGGTGTCTGCAGGATTTGTCGAGCCTTTATCCACAATCTGCATATATACTCCGCTTGCCAACTGTACATACTCATTCTTGGTTACATCCGTCGTCGAATCCTGTGCATAGAACTCACTTTGAGAGATAACAACTATATTACTGTCCCTGATGAATGCCCTGATGGCATCCTTTTCTTCATCCAGCATCTCAGCATAGGTTTTCGTATTGTCACATGCCTGAAAAGCAAGACAGGCTGCAAGCAAAGTGAAAAAGAATAAAGTAAGTTTTTTCATTTCCGTTAACTTAGTAATTTCGCCCAAAGATAAGAATTCTTTTTCATCCGATACCATTTTCCTATAAATTCTTCTTATAGTTTAAGAACCGATAGAGATTCTTAATCCTGCCCGAAAAAGTACCATCTCCGTAGTATCTCCGGATGATCTCCGTAGTATCTCCGTATCTGCTCCGTACCATCTCCGGATCAGCTCCGGATGTATAGATACGGAGATGGTATGGTTCGGGTACGGCTCAGATACAGCTCATCCGGGAACTCAGCCAATGGCTAATCCGGTCTAGAATTAAGATATATTTTCACAATCTCAGGAGTACGAATTCCTGGCTTCAACTCTCCGTTTATATTGAAAAACACCTCGTTTTCACCGACTAATGCCGCACCGGCACGGGCTGTCTGCGAACAGCGTATCAATTCTCCCCATTTATCTTCAACCGTATTGTACACCAATATTTTATCATTAAATCGATATGCCTCCGGCAGCATAGTCATATACACCCTTGCCGCTGATTTCAAGCTATCTACGGTATGAAAATCTTGTTCAGCCAGTGCCTGCTTCATTCTTTCTTCCCGTTTCAATGCAGACAGAAAAATATCCTTATCCACTCCACCGGTACAAAGTATCAGGCTATCACCGCTGGCTATGCCGGCACCACCGCCCAACGAGATCTCCACAGAGTCCCTATCCATCGGTCCGGATACCGGAGTCCATGTCCGTTCCGATGGATGGTAACAATAACCATCTACCGAAAGCGTAGCCGAGCGTCCCTCACCTGCGGCAGCAAATCCACCCCACAAAAACAGAAGATGTTCCGTGCCTTTACGTTGTGCTACACATACCGGTTGTGTACGGGGAGAACCGGGAAAGTCGGGCAACCGTACCCAGCCCGTGGACGGATGTTCCAAATCCAGCCCATACAACGCATTGGAAGGCACCCCGTTGACATTTCCTCCGGCAATAAAGAGACAATGTCCCAACAACGTTCCACTCATATTGTCTATCGTACATGGCAAGGAGGGCAAGGTATCGACCACTGCTGCCGCACCCTCCTTATCCAAGGAAATGCGGAATACGGTAGAGAGCGCACCGCTTTGGTTGGTACCGCCTATACAAATGATTCCCTGAGGGGTAGAAACAGCCACACCATAGGCCGCCTCTGCCGGCAATTCCCCCACCTTTTTCCAAACAAACAGCGAATCGGCCGAAGCATCTGCCGCATAAATTCCCTGATAGAATCTTTTCGTTCCGCCTTCCGAAGCCGGTGTTTCCGGAAAATTACAACCGCCGGCCATCACCAGCCGCCCTTGATAGATACCTGCATAACAGGCCGAAACACCTAATTCAATCCCGGCCTCTCCCGTAGGAGTACCTTGCATCTGCTTGATTGTACAAACAGGCTCTCTCTTCACTTCGGGTGCAGCACACCCTGCCACAATGAGGCATAATATCCAAAACTTCTTCATTGATTACTTCTTGCTTTTAGAAAAACAGAAAAAATCTTTCTACTCTGATTGAGATACCGGAGCAGAAAGATTTTTATTCCGTAAAAAAACAGGTGGGTTTACTTCACTAAATCCTTCAGTTTCACAGTTTGGAAGGTCATGTGAGCCACACTACTCTCGTATAAGATTCCCACGGTTTCCTTGTCTACCATACTCAGACAGGAGTATCCCCATCCGTAGCCTTCGTCCAGCAAAATCTGGTGTTCGGGCAACCAGGTATTGCCACCGTCCAAGCTCACTTTGATAGTGATGTTGTTGCGGTTCTGAGTCGAATTAGGATTGGAAAATATCAGAATGTCCTTTTTCAAGACATTGTCCTTGGCCTTCACACTGATTAAGCTGGCCATACATACAGGCTCCTGCAAGGCTGTGCGAGATGACTCATGCTCCTTCCAAGTCTCACCCAAGTCGGTGGTGGTGTAGACGGCACGGCTGCCTCCCCGGTTGTCACGCATGTTCAGCATCAATACACCCGGTTCTACCTCGGCCACCTGCGCTTCGGTGGTGTTGGTGCGTGCATGGTTATGTATTTTCCAAGTCTTGCCGCCATCCTTGCTGTACATGATACCTGCATTGGGAATGCGGTCTGCACCGATGTACTGGATGGGGAATACCAATGTACCGTCGCTCATGGTAATACCACGTCCCGGCCCCTGCAACAAGAAGTACCAAGAGGGATCTTTCACCTGCTCCGTCACATTAATGGGTTCGGACCATGTCTTCCCGTCGTCCGTACTTTTGCTCATCACCAACTGTGCCGTGTGGTTCATGTCCATTCCCGGATGCGAACTCCACCATGCACGTTGGTTGCCCATGCCGTGTGTCCATGCAGCTACTACCCACACCGTATTGGTCTTGGTGTCCACCAAGATAGAGGGGTCGCCCACACCATTCTGTGCAGCAGGCAGGCCGCCGGTTTCACCGAAAACCAGGGGCAAACGCATCTTTTCCCATGTTTTTCCGCCATCTGTACTGCGGCTGAGTCCGATGTCTACATGCTCCTGCAAATCGACACTGCTGTTGTAACGTACATCATATACCCCCAGCAACGTACCTTTGTTGGTGGTCACCAAGCCGGGAATGCGGAACGCTGCAGAACCATCGTTTCCTGCATGGCGCACTCCTACCCCCATGCGGTGCTCGATGCCCTCGGGAGAAACCATCTTGATGGGAGCCGGTTTCCCATCCACAGTAGCGGAAGCGAGCTTGGCAGTCACCTTTGTGCTCAACGGTGTACCGGGATTCATTTGCAGACTGATCCAGAAGAAGTTCACTCCGGGGAAAAGTTTCCGGCCACTCTTCAGCAAGACTTCACTTCCCGGATTCTCTACCTGCGAATGCTTGACGGAATAAGAAGGATTGGCCGCTAAAGTAGCTCCAGGCGTATGGCTGGAAATATACTCTACAGGAGCAAAACGCTTCTTGCCTCTGTCCTGCAACGCTTCCG
>CAMWRY010000101.1 GCA_947176775.1 uncultured Bacteroides sp. | reverse complement strand
CCATCCATTCCCACTTATAATCGGATTGTCCGGCAAATTTTCCGAAGCGAATAAGGTCTGTACGCCGACGGCCCTCAAGCCAGAACTCACGGCACCATTCATCGCATATATCATCCAATGTATAAGTACTCTTGGCAGGAGCATGTGCGCGAAGACGCAACTCATCCAACTTAGCCTTAGCATCGCTATTGCCTGTTACACCATTCTTACGAACCGAAGCTTCGGCATAAGTCAAATATGCTTCGGCAATACGCATCACCGGCAAATCCGTATTTACAAATTCAATCACAGCATTGCTGCTTCCGTCAGAATTGACATTGCGGAATTTCACACAACTATACCCCAAATTCTCATCAGTACTTTCATCTGAAACAGAAACATCCATACCTTGATTAAAGAACAATGCACGGTCATCATTGGCTGCGGTAGTCATCTCCTGCAATGTGGCTGCTTCAGCAGGAGTGTTGGCAAAGAACTTATCTATAAGCTGCTTACGCAAACGGATACATTTTCCCCAATTGTTATCAGCGCCCGAAGGAGCATAGTTATCTGTCGACACTTTATTTGAATAGGAAGCTTGAATAAGGAAGTTTGCTCCTTCATAACTCTTCGTTTTCTCGCCATCGGCAAGCCCTACCAACAAATTCTCATACTGTGCTCCATTGCGATCATTATCGGCCAAGAAAAGCAATTGATAACCCGTATATTGCTCGCCAGTTACCGAATTGACAGCACCATTCTTGCTAAGATGATAATAACCATTATTAATTACTTTCTCGGCATACGCCATAGCATCATCCCAACGGGCCGTACCCGTATAGACTTCGGCATTCAAATAAATACGCGCCAAAAGATTCCAAGCAGCTACGCGGTCAGCACGACCATAAGTATTTCTACCCGGTTCCGCCATCAAGTCAGCACATTCTTTCAATTCTTTTTCTACATATTCAAAGAATTGGTTTCTTGAATATCCTACAGCCATTTCAGCCGACACTGTTTCCGTAAAAGCAGCGTTTCCATACAAGTCCATAACAAGTGCATAATTATAAGCACGAATAAAACGTACTTCCGCATTACGCAACTCCTGGTCGGCAGCATTGCCCTCTTGGCTTAAATAGAAATTACAAAGTGTAATTGTAAAGTAAAGGCGGTAGTAGAGAGCGGCTGAGAATACACAGCTTTCACCCCATGCATTATGAAGCAATTCCGGCACACCAGCATCCGTAGCCCATACCCAATGTGCTTCGTCAGCAGTAAACTCATTAAGATACCATTGGGAACGGAACATACCGGAGCGACCTTCATCCACATCATCAATGTCACCATTGCCATTAGGACCGGATTGTCCTGTCAAACTAAAACTTGCATAAATTTTATTGAAGACAGCATCGTTGTCAAACTCCATCGTTTGTTGCGGATTGATTGGATTGACATCCAAATCGCCTATACAAGAACCTAAGTTCAATGTCAGCGCAAGTGCCGCAACGGGTATCATTGATTTTAATATTTTTGTTTTCATACTATTCTTACACTAATTTAGAAATTAAGACTTATACCAAATACGCCTGTAAATGGACGAGGATAGATGTTACCATCATAGCCGCCATTGATTTCCGGATCAATACCTTTGTATTTAGAAACAGTAAAGACATTCTGTGCAGCCAAATATGCACGTCCGCTGATTACTCCGAACAATTTATCAAAGCTATAGCCCAAAGTAATATTATCACACTTCAAGAATGAAGCATTCTGGATGAAGTAGTCGGAAAGAGCATCTTCATTGGAAACATAATTCCAATCCTTTGCCATAGTCATATTGGTCACATTGTGCCATGTGCTACCGTTGTACAAACGCTCTACTGAAATATTCGAGCGGCCTGCTTCCACTGCATTGTATGCATAGTTTCCTAAACTTGCACGCAGTGAGAAACTGAAATCCCAATTCTTATAGATCAGTTTGGAAGTCATACCCATCATGATATCAGCGTCAGCCTTCTTATAGAAATATCTATCTGCCGAGTTAATGATACCGTCGCCGTTACGGTCAACAAATTCACCTTCGATAGGTTGGCCATTCTTATCATAAACCTGCTGATAAGTATAGAATGCCGAAGCAGAGTGTCCTACAGCCCATGCTTTGATACCATCAGAACCGGAGTCACCCACAGCAAGGCCACCATACAGAATTTTATAATCGGCATCATCGCTTGCCAACAACTTATCAATCTTATTGTCATTATAAGCAATGTTATAACCCAATTCCCAACGCCAATCTTTCGTCTGGATAGGACGGTAAGTAAGAGACAATTCCACACCTTGGTTATGCAATTCACCGATATTGCTTGTTACCTTATTCTTAAAGTTTGAGCCGGCTGCCACAGCAACAGTATTGATAAGGTCGGTAGTCTTCCGATAGTAATAATCTACATTAGCTGTAAAGCGGTCATTGAAGAGGCTCAAATCAATTCCGGCATTATAAGTTGTTGTCTTTTCCCAAGTCAGTGAAGCATTATAAGCATCAGGACGATAAGTCTCACCATTACCGACAATCGGATAATATGCACCTAATCCATTAGTAGTATAGGACGCAAAATAAGTATAGTCGCCAATACCTTCCTGCTGGCCGGTCTTACCCCAACCTAAACGAAGTTTCAAATCTGAAACAACCTTAGAATCGCGTAGGAAAGCCTCTTCATTAATCTTCCATGCAGCAGCTACAGACGGGAACAATCCCCAACGGTTGTTTTTATGGAAACGTGAAGATCCATCATCACGTATGGTAACAGTCAGCAAGTAACGATCTAACAGAGAATAGTTCAAACGACCAAAGAAAGACACCAAATAGTTTTCTGTTTTGAAAAGAGTATTTTCAGAAGGATCCTTCAATTCACCCGGATGTTCTTTATTGGTATCGGGATAAGTACCATAATAGTAATAATCGGTTTCTTTATGGAAATGCTGCCACTCATAGCCACCCATTATATCAAAATGATGGTTCTTGCCAAAATCTTTGATGTATTGGGCATACATGTTCAATGAAAGGTTATAAGTATCTTGGGTATTCCATCCTTGGCTGCCATAATAGTAATTGTCGTAATTGTAACGGCTATAATATTTGTCGCTCTTACCATTTTTCAAGTCCATACCGGCATTCACATGCAAATGCAAATCTTCAAGTCCATGAATCTTATAGTCCAACTCAAGATTACCGGTCAACTCTTTACCCTTACCCATATCCGAACTTGTACCTAAATAAGACATAGGATTGCGTGTAGACAAAGAGTGGATAGAATATCTCCATTCATCATCATTACGATCCACCGGAGAGCTATATTGGAAATATCCGCCAAAGTTCTTCTTAAAGAATTCATCATTAATAGTGACCGGTTTTGTGGGATCCATTTCGCTGGCAGCACCTATCGCACTTGTGTTGGCATAGGATGTATTAGTGTACATTCCCTTCGCATTGAAATTAACCGCCAAGTGGTCTTTAAAGAATGTCGGATTCAAGCTCACACTTCCGGTGAAACGTTCAAAATCAGATGTTCTCAAAATACCTTGCTGCTTGGTATAGCCCAAAGAGACACGATACGGAAGACTCTTGTAAGCACCCGTCAATGTAACATTATGGTCTGTAGATATAGCAGTACGGTATATTTCATCTTGCCAATCAGTATCTGCAAAAAGATGCTGAGCACCGGCAGCAGGTGTTCCATCGGCATTATATGCACTCCAATAGCCCATGTTCTTGTAGTATTCGCTATTTTCCCACTCTGCATCATTCAGGCCACTCTTGTCCTTTATGAAATCCATAAATTCGCGACCGCTCAATACATCCAATTTATTAGTCACGGCACTTACTGAAACACTACCGTTATAAGATACGGTAGGCTTCATGTTTTTACGTCCCTTTTTCGTGGTGATAAGAATGACACCATTAGAAGCACGGCTACCATAGATTGCTGTAGCAGACGCATCTTTCAATACAGTAAAGCTTTCGATATCATTCGGGTTCACAAGGTTCAAAGGATTTGACATACCTTGCATGCCGTAATTATCCATAGCCAAACCATCAATTACAATCAACGGGTCATTGCTTGCATTCAATGAAGAGCCACCACGAATACGGATGGAAGCACCACCACCAGGTTCACCGCCATTGTTCTGAACATTCACACCGGCTATTTTACCGGTAATCATGTCTTGCGCACTGACCTGCAAACCCTTGTTCATTTCATCCGGTTTGATTGCCGTAACCGAACCGGTCAAGTCATTTTTCTTGGCGCGACCGTAACCGATAACCACCACTTCGCTCAGCAGCTCCGCATCATCCTTCAACGTAATAATCACCGAAGGGGCAGCAGCCACTTCCTGCATCTGATAGCCGATGAAAGAGACCTGAAGAATGGCTCCTTTCGGAACAGACAACGTAAAATTACCATCCAAATCGGTAATAGTACCATTCGCAGGATTACCTTTCTCAACGACATTGGCGCCTATCACTTCACCCATGGCATCCTTTACATGCCCCTTCACGGTGATGTTCTGTGCATAAACGCCTACTGACAAGAATAACCCTAAAATTAGGGGAAGAATCGTTCGATAGATTCTAAGATTAACTTGCTTCATGCATTCAACAAATTAAAGTTAACAATATTAATTACTATACACTTATTATTATATTCGAAATATAATCTTTTCCCATAGCGTTGACAGGCAAGAGATTTTCCCAACCGCCCACAACATAATGAGACAAAAATATGACTTATCAATTTAACGGAAAGCAGAAAAATAAAGAAATGTACCGTTCGAGCTGTGCAAACGATTGCACCAAATTGCGCAAAACTTCGCAGCCTGTATGCAAAACTCCTCCCTATCCGTTTTTTCTCCTGCCGGGCTGCAAATTCTTTGCAAAAATCATCCGCCCTACTATAAATTTCCGTAACTTTGACTTCTGCAAGCATCACACTATATCAACAGCACCTCAACGACCATCCCATCTCCGGATGATCTCCGTATCTGCTCCGTACCAACTCCGGATAAGCTCCGGATAAGCTCCGGATAAGCTCTGCTCCTAAGGATCCGGAGATGACAGGTTTCAGGCATGGAGCGGGTACGGAGCAGGTAGGGTCCGGAGAAGTTTTCTGCTCTAAAAGTTATTTTTTCTTTCTCCTATTAAAGTGAAAAACCAAGGGTGGCTGCGCTACCCTTGGTTTTTCATCCCCTAAACTGAAGATTTAGGGGTTTTCAAATGTGAGTCCTTATAAACTCTTATTGGAAAGCCTCCATAATCACCGTAGGACGGCCGTCCTCGGTAAATGCGCCTAGACGGTATTGGCTCGGCTTGCACTCCGGCTCCCAGTAGAACACGCCCTTGCAGCGTCCGTCCGTATTTTCCCGACACTCCTTCAGGATACGCGCCAACTGGCGTTTTCCTTCTGCCAGCACGGAAGCACTGGCCAGCTTGCCGTTGTCGTCGGCACACTCCATGCCGGTCTCTACCACCATCACGTCGCAGTTGTATCGGGCACTTACGGACTTGATGTTGCTGATGCAGTCCGTGATGACGGCATCTGCCGAGTTGTACCCGGGCTTGGCGTCACGCGACCAGTAGGGATAGAGCGACATGCCTATCATGTCCCACTTGCCGCCGTTCTTCTTCAGTTCGTCGAAGAACCAGGTGAAGAGGCCGTTGTCCCACCCGTTGTCCAAGTGGACGATGACAATGGCATCGGGGCAGACCGACTTCACGGCATCGTAACCGGTAGTGATGAAGGCACCGAGGTTGGCCCAGTTCACGGGATAGACCACCTTGTCCGAAGCATTGGCAGGAGCGTCTTTCAGGTCGCGCTCCGTCACGTCGTAGGAGGCGCCGCTCAGGGCCTTGTCCTTGTCCCACAACATGCCCGGACGGATTTCGTTGCCCACTTGCACCCACCGGGGAGTGACTCCTGCCTCCGTCAGCGCGCGGAGCACGCTCGCCGTGTGGTCGGCAACGGCTTTCTTCAAGTCCGGCAAGTTCTTGCCTACCCACGATGCAGGCTTGTGCTGCTGGGCAGGGTCGGCCCACCAGTCGCTGTAGTGGAAGTCGATCATCACGTCCATGCCCAGGGCTTTGGCTCTTTTGGCTTTCTCCACCACATCGGCGGTATTACACCAGTTGTCGTGCTTGCTCGGGTCCACCCATACGCGGATGCGGATAGCATCCAGTCCCAGCTCTTTCATCAGGGCCGTGCATTCGCGCTTCTCGCCCTTTGCATTGTAGAAGCCGTAACCCCGGGACTCGTATTCGGTACACCAGCCGATGTCGGCACCTTTCGCAAAATCCGTAACCTGGGGCTTCTCCTCCTCTTCAGGAAACTTACCGCCATTGGAGGCTGACTCGTTATGACTGTTGCATGCCACCATTGAGAAGGCTATGCAGAAAAGAAAAGTAAAAAACTTCATGTGTTTCATGGCTTTATCATTAATTATTGTATAGCGCAAAGATAAGAATTTAAGAAATGCCGAGCCGCTTACCGGACATATTTGTCGGCCCACAAAGGTATGCAATCGTTTGCGCAAACTTATAATCCGATAACCCTCAACGGCC
>CAMWRY010000100.1 GCA_947176775.1 uncultured Bacteroides sp. | reverse complement strand
CCACAAGCGGTTGGAGAAAGTGGGGAAAGCGTATGCGTACAAGCCATCGGTATATACATTCCATTCCCAGGAATTCAGTCCATAGACCACATCCCAATAGAGCGGACTGCTGACACTGATGGCATAACGGGGATTGCGGAAGCGGATGATACGGGTGGCATACTCGTAATCGTCCTGCGAGCCCTCGAACCCACCGTTCATCCATTCGCCGTCCAGCCCGTCATAGGCTTTCTCGTTGATGTAGAGGGTATCGTTCTGCATCGAAAAATCATTGTCGCGTGCACTGTAGCGGCGGTTGTATTCGTCCACGTCGCGCACATTCCCCTTGCGGTCTTTCACCACTACGGTAGTGCTTCCCGGCGATGTATAGACCGTGGTCGGTGCATTGGACTTCACCACCACTTCTTCTACGGGAGCAGCGACTCTTGCCTCTCGCTTCACTTCCACCTTTTTCTCTTCTTTCTTCTTGGAAGGGGTGTAGTAAAGGTCGTCATCCACACTTTGCGCCGACACAGCCCAAGGCAGGCACAAGGCAAAAAGCGATAAAAAAACAATCTTTTTCATATTCTTCTGATTCATATAGTTTACAATTATCTGTTCCTTCGCGTCACAGAGTCTTCTTCACGCCACAAAGATAGCAAAGGAAATCACTCCGCAGGACAGATTTTCCCCAAAGATTGGTAGGGGATTCCCTAAATGCCCAGCCTTTCAGCCTATCAAAGTCCAGCTTTCGGACAAAAAAGAGCACGTTCATTTCATTCTTCCCAGGTTTGCACTACCTTTGCAGAAAAATAAAACAAATATATGCAGAAATCGGTTTGCTTCCCCCAAACCCAAAGTTGCATTTAACAAATAAATCCTATTCCTATGAAATATTTAGAATTTACTTTCCGCACGGTGCCGTGCACAGAAGTGGTCAACGATGTACTGTCCGCAGTCTTGGGCGAAGTTGGCTTCGAGAGTTTTGTTGAACAGGCCGACGGCATTGCCGCCTACATACAAAAGGAGCTGTATAGCGAGGAGGCACTCCGGGAGGCACTTGCCGGCTTCCCCCTGCCCGACACGCAGATAGCCTACGACTGTGTGGAAGCCGAAGACAAGGACTGGAACGAGGAATGGGAAAAGAATTTCTTCCAACCCATCGTCATTGGCGACCGCTGCGTCATCCACAGCACCTTCCACCACGATGTCCCCCAAGCGGAATATGACATCGTCATCAATCCGCAGATGGCCTTCGGCACAGGACACCACGAAACCACCAGCCTCATTATCGGCGAACTGCTGGACAGCGACCTGCAAGGCAAGGCGTTGCTCGACATGGGGTGCGGCACATCCATCCTCGCCATCCTGGCACGCATGCGCGGCGCCGCTCCCTGCACAGCCGTCGACATCGATGAATGGTGCGTGCGCAACTCCCTGGAAAACATCGGGCTGAACGGAGTGGACAACATTGCCGTATCCCAAGGCGATGCCTCCTCCCTGGCCGGCAAAGGCCCGTTCGATGTAGTCATCGCCAACATCAACCGCAACATCCTCCTGGCAGACATGAAACACTACGTTGCCCGTATGAATCCCGGCGCAGTGCTCCTGATGAGCGGATTCTATGTAGACGACATCCCCGTCATCCGCGAAGAGGCTGAGCGCAACGGGCTGCACTTTGTCCATCACCGCGAAAAGAATCGCTGGGTGGCCGTGAAGTTTCAAAAGCCGTAATCCGATTACTCATTCTTCAGTGCCTCTACCGGCGAAATGGTGCTGATGTTCCGTGCAGGGACATAAACTCCCAAGCAAGTCACCAGCGCCATTAGCCCATAAACCGGCAACGAGACCACTGCAAAGTGCAGGCCGAAACGGCCGGGCAGATAGGAAGCGGAAGCCACCACCAGCGTCCGGTCGTAAGAGAACAAATCGCCAAACGTATATAATCCTTCCATGTATGCCCACTGGAAATAGATGAAACAGCCCAGCAAGACGGCCATTGTGGTCAGCACCATTCCTTCGCCCAGCAGCATCCATTGGATTTTCATGGGCGAAGCACCATACGAAAGGCGGATGCCGATTTCCTCGTGACGGGCGCAAGTGTTCATCCAGAACGTCCCACTCACGGCAAGCAGCAGATTGAAGAATATGAGTACAGACACAAGACGAGCCTCGTCACTTCTGCAACGTAAGTGTCTGCAAC
Source organism: uncultured Bacteroides sp. (assembly GCA_947176775.1). Classification (GTDB taxonomy): domain Bacteria; phylum Bacteroidota; class Bacteroidia; order Bacteroidales; family Bacteroidaceae; genus Bacteroides. Next base: position 4,416 of record CAMWRY010000100.1, on the reverse strand, counting down.
TGCTCCAACGTACCGTTGAACACGTTCAAATCGACCTCTTCCTCGATGCCGGGCACCATACCCACATCGGTATGCTGCCAGAAGTGCCACTTGCCTCGATAGCGCACAGAGTCTACATAGTAATGGGCTATCCAGTAGGGATAAGCATTGAAAACAGAGTCGCTGAGGTAGCGCTCCTTGAATTTATAAGAAGTATAAAGAATGGGCTTCACGCCATAATGGGCCTCTATCCTGTCCAGCCAGGTCTTGACAGCCCTCTTCAGTTCCTGCGGTGACTGCTTGCCGATAGTCTCCACATCGAGCACCGGAGGCAGGTCGCCCTTGGACAACTGCACTGTGCGGATAAAGAAGTCGGCCTGCTTGTCGGCATCGGTCCGGGGAATGAAGTAATGATAAGCACCGCGGATGAAACCGTATGCACGCGCTTGCCCGAAATTCTGCACAAAGGTATCGTCTCCATGGTCGCCTCCTTCGGTAGCCTTCAGGAAGATGAAATGGAGAGGGAACTCAGCCTCCCTGTTGCGCGACAACACCTCCCAGTCTATCTTTCCCTGATAGTGGGAAATGTCTATGCCATGTATCTGGTAGCTGCAAGGCAGACAGACTCCGTACCCCTGACGGCCATAGCAGGGTTTCCAGCGATAAGCATACGGACGGATGAAAAACCAATAGAACCCGGCAGAAAAGACAACCACCATGCCGAATGCCACCAGATTGCGCAACCAGACAGGCATGGTACGAGTAGCAGCCTTCTTGCTCCGCGAAGCAGAGGGACGACGGGTAGCAGCAGTAGTTTTGCGCCGGGGACGTGCAGGTGTTTTGGGGGTTGCCATAGGATAAAGAGAAAATATAAAGAAGAGAAGGCGACGATACCAAAAACTCACCACAGATTACGCAGATTAACACAGTTTTTCAAAAAACACTTACTAATCAGGTTCGATAATCTGTGATAATCCGAGTAATCTGTGGTGAAAAATCAGTTATGACATACTGCCTTTTTTATCTGTCAGCTTTATTTAGCCTGCTCCAGTTGCAGAGTCTTGGTCGGCTGGTCGCAAACTTCCGTAGGACCGAAGTACTGGATAGGACCCGGATATACGTAAGCTGTCTCCACTGCCCAACGGTCACGCTGAGCGGCGAATGCCTTGAACGGAGCACCGTCCAGTTTCACCAAAGCCTTCTGGATAACCGGCTTCATTTCGCCATGACGACGCTCCATGTTCATCATCATCGTGATGGGCACACCGCCTGCAATCCACTCTTCGGCAGGAGCCGTCGTGTTGCGTACGGAAGACATGTAACCGGTCTTGCCGTTGGCAATCAGTGCAGAGGCTGCATAACCCAGTGAGTAGCAGTAGTCGGCATCGAAGTTCGACGGAGCGGCGCAACGTCCTTCGTAGCCGAAGAAGTGGTGCTGTGCAGCAAACTTGCCTACATACTTGCCCTCTTCCTTCCACTGAGCCAGCTTGGTGCCTACCATCTCGGAGAGCAACTTTTCAGTCTCGATCAGAGATACCTGTACGTTTCCGTGTGGGTCGCGGTCCAGTGACAACTGACGTGCCACGCCTTCGGGCAGACTGGCATAGATAGCGGCATTCTCCTGAGAGAGGTGACGGATGATGTAGTCGCGCTGAGCCGACTTCTTGATTTGAGCGAACTCTTCGGCATTGGCAGCAAGGAAGTCGTTCAGTTCGGCAATCAGACGCTTCATGGCCGGGATAAATTCTACCAGACCTTCGGGAATCAGTACTGTACCGAAGTTGTTGCCCTGCGCTGCACGATCGGCAACCACCTGGGCGATGTAAGTCACGATTTCGTCCAAAGACATATCCTTTGCCTCAACCTCTTCTGATACGATACAGATGTTGGGCTGTACCTGCAAAGCGCACTCCAGTGCGATGTGAGAAGCCGAACGGCCCATCAACTTGATGAAGTGCCAGTACTTACGGGCAGAGTTACAGTCGCGTTGGATGTTACCGATTACTTCAGAATATGTCTTGCAAGCTGTGTCGAAACCGAAAGAGGTCTCAATCATTTCGTTCTTCAAGTCACCGTCGATGGTCTTCGGGCAACCGATTACCTGTATGCCGTAGTTCTTGGCAGCGTAATATTCGGCCAGCACACAAGCGTTGGTGTTGGAGTCGTCACCGCCAATAATTACCAGTGCCTTGATGTTCAGCTCCTTCAGGATTTCATAACCCTTCTCGAACTGCTCCTCTTTCTCCAACTTGGTACGGCCCGAACCGATGATGTCGAAACCGCCGGTATTGCGGTATTCATCGATGATGTCGGCAGTCAGCTCCATGTAGTTGTGGTCTACCAAACCGCCGGGACCCAGAATGAAGCCATACAGCTTGCTGTCCTTGTTCAATTTCTTGATACCGTCGAAGATACCGGAAATCACGTTGTGTCCACCGGGAGCCTGGCCACCGGAAAGGATAACGCCTACATTCATGGCAGGGAATTCAGCAGCCTCATCGGCCGTTTCAAACTTAATCAGGGGCATTCCATAGGTGTTGGGGAACAATTTCTGGATTGCTTCCTGGTCGGCAACAGATTGGGTAGCTGCACCTTCTGCAGCTTTCACTGTACCTCTCAGCGCTTTCGGAAGTTTGGGCTGATAAGCAGCCCTCGCAATTTGCAATGCACTTTTAGTCATTTCTCTTAATTTATTTAAAGGTGTTAGTAAAGTTTCGTTTAAAAGCGATGCAAATTTCGTCTTTTTTCAGTAGATATGCAAACGAGAGGGCGAAAAAACCTCACATAATTTTCCTTATTTCATATTATTGCCTAACTTTGGCAAAGTTTATACTTCCCCCAAAAAGAGAACACCTCCGTTTGACGATAGTGCAAGTTCTTGTCAAAATTGTACCCGAGCCGTACCCGAACCGTGCCATCTCCGAATCCTTATATACGGAGATGATTCGGAGATGGTACGGAGCAGATACGGAGATACTACGGAGATCATACGGAGATACTACGGAGATACTACGGAGATGGCACATGAAAAATGGGAGTCATACCCCTAATGCCACCCTCCCCCCAAGGCCTTGTAAATGTGCACCATCGCTATCAGTTCGTCGCGGACGGCATTGCTCAGTCCAATCTGCGCATCGAAGTAACCGCGCTGTGCATCAAGCACATCCAGGTAGTTGATGACACCGTTGATGTATTGCAGTTGGGCCAGTTCCACGTATCCTTTGGCGGAGCGTTCGAGTTTGGCACGCAGCTGATAAACCTCCTTTATCTTATTAAAATCGACAATAGCATTTTTCGCCTCCTTGAAGGCATTCAGCACCGTCTTTTCGTAGTTGTGTACTTCGGCCTCGAAAGCGGCTTTCTGCGCCTTCAGCGCGGCCCGGTTCTTTCCCCAACCGAACAGGGGAGCCAGGACGGCACCGCTCAGCAAGGAATAGGGAGAAGCCAGAAAGTTGGAAAGCGCATCGCTTTCCAGGCCGAACTGTCCGGTCAGGGCAAGGCGAGGGAACAGATTGGTATAGGCCACTTTCACTTCGGCATGCCCGGCCATCAGCCGTTGCTCCGCCACACGGATATCCGGTCGGCGCTCCAACAGGTCGGAGGGCAAACCCACCGGCAAAGCATCCGGAATATCCTGCCTTTGCAGGAAACGGACACGCCGGACAGGGATAGAGAATTCGCCTACAAGGAAGGCAATATCATTCTCCTTCAGCGAGATGCGTCGTTCCAAGTCGGGAACAAGAGTGGCTGTGCGTGCCAGCTCCACTTGCGCCTGCTGGTAGGAGGTTTCCGAGGTCAGACCGCCTTCAAAGCGGATACGGGCCAGGCGTACACCCTCTTCGCGTGCCTTCTGCGTCTGGCGCACAATTTCCAGTTCCGTATCGAGAGCCACAAGCTCATAATAGGCCTGCGCCACCTCGGCCACAATCGTCGTGCGCAAGGCGCGCTGTGCCTCTACGCTTTGCAGATATTCCGCCATGGCGGCGGCCTTCTTCCAGCGCAAGTTTCCCCAAAGGTCCAGCTCCCACGAGAGCAGTGCCTTGGCTTCGTAGGCATTGCCCACATCACGGTTGTGGCCGCCATAATTGTCCATCTCCCGTTCGGCCTCTACCTTACCCGTCAACTGGGGCAAGAGGTTGGCCACGCTGATGCGTTTCCGGGCAGCCATCTCCTGTACACGGGCAGCGGCTATCAGCATGTCTTTGTTATACTCCAAAGCACGGTCTATCAGCTGGCGCAGCGTGCTGTCGGTATAGACCAGCTGCCACTGCTCGTCGGCAATGCTGGTGCTGTCCTGTTGCTGCGCCAGGCTGTCCGGAAGTTGCAGGGCCGGACGCACATAACTTTTGCCCACTTTGCAAGAGGAAAGGGCAAACAAACTCAGAAACAAGCATATATATATTTTTTTTATTTTCATAACATTACTGATTACTGATT
>CAMWRY010000099.1 GCA_947176775.1 uncultured Bacteroides sp. | reverse complement strand
GGTGTCTCCTTGAAGGAACCACAGCAGTTCGTGGATGATGGACTTGAGATGAAGCTTCTTGGTGGTCAGACAGGGAAATCCCTCTTCCAGATGGAAGCGCATCTGGTGTCCGAAGATGCTGATGGTGCCCGTGCCGGTACGGTCGCTCTTCTCTACGCCTTCGGTCAGTACGCGGTTCAGCAGGTCTAAATATTGTTTCATGATTGAATGCAGTCTCTTTATTCGGGTGCAAAATTATATAGAAAAATCGAGTTTTCTACACCGGTAAGAAAAGAAATGATTTTTTCTTTAGAGGAAAACGTCCCATAATCCCTTGCAAATTTCATCATGCACCGTCTTTGCAGTGCCACTGCACCGTTGTTGCAGTAGTGTTGCAAAGGCGTTGCAGCGTCACTGCAAAGGCGGTGCAGAGGTTTGTAGCAGGGAGGTGTTGGATGTCAAAGAATTGGGTTTTTGAAATCAGAGGAACGGAGTCAGCAAGTTTCCCACCCATCCCACGAACTTCTTCCATCCCGAACGCTTCTTCCAGACTTCGGGGGTGAGCAGCGTACTGTTCTGCTTATCCCTTTCGAACATGGCATTCAGCTCGTTGGTGGTCTTGGGGTCGAAGATAAAGGCATTGGTCTCGTAGTCATAGCGCAGGCTGCGGCTGTTGAGGTTGGCGGTGCCTACGGTGCAGAAGAGGCTGTCCACCATCATGATTTTGGAGTGATGGAAACCGCCGTTGAAGAGGTAAATCTTGGCTCCCTTCTTCATTAACTGGTGTGCCACGTGGAAGGAAGCGTCCGGTGTGAAGGCTATGTCGGACACGGCCGGAATCATGATTTCCACTTCGGTGCCTTTCTTCAAGGCGCTCTTTATCGCTTGGCGGATGGACTTGGTGGGGACGAAGTAAGGGTTTACAATCCGGATGTTTCGCTGTGCGGCTTGGATGGAAGCGGCGTAGGCATGGCTGATGGAGCGCGGTGTCTCGCGTGGGGAGCGGTCTACGATGGCTACCTCCTCGGCGATGCTGTCGGGCAGTTGCGGCATGTCGGGGAAGTAGGTGGGACCTCCGATGTGCTGTCCTGTTTTCCGGTTCCACATGGTCAGGAAGATTCCTTGCAGATAGCGCACCGCATCTCCTTCGAGGTGTATATGCATGTCATGCCACTGGCCTATCTTGGGGAGTCCGTTGATGTAGTAATCCGCAATGTTCATACCGCCGGTGTAGCCTATCCGACCGTCTATGACTACGATTTTCCGGTGGTCGCGGTGCGTGGCGTGGTTCACCCACGGGAAATTGATGGGGTCGAACTTCACGATTTCGATGCCCCGGGCGCGGATGGCCTTCAGATGGCGCTCCTTGAGCGGCTGGTTGTTGGACCAGTTGCCGAAGGCGTCGAACATGGCGCGTACTTCTACTCCCTCGGCAACTTTTTCTGCCAAGAGGTCGAACAGCGTGTTGGCGATGGAGTCGTTGCGGAAGTTGAAGTACTCCAGATGGATGTGGTGCCGGGCGTTGCGGATTTGTTCGAAGAGGTCGACGAATTTGTCACGTCCGGTCATCAGCAGCCGGACCTCGTTGTTGCTGGTAACGGGAGCGCCCATTTCTTTCAGGCGGGCCATCACAAGCGAGTCGCTTGTCGCTACTGTTTGCGCTTGCGCATTCCCTATAGAAAAAAGAACTAATATGGTAAATAGAATCTTTCCCAAAACTTTTTGTATTTACTTAGTTTTATGAGTGGGCAAAGATACAACATCCCATTGACAATGCAAACGGGGTCACATAAAAAATGCTTTCTTGTTATGCGCCTCTTTCATTGGGACTTTGGATGTTTCCGGGCAGGAGCAGAGTGCCTCCTGAGCGTTTCTTCTCTTTTTTTTATACTATGCCAGCGAGGCGATTTTCCGGTACCCCATGTAGAGCAACACCACCCCGGCTATGAGCAGCGACTTGGGGTCGAGTTCCGAAGTCCCGTTCTGGATGGCGGCATCGAAGGTTTCGCGCAGGGTGCCCAGTATCAGTTGCACGCCGTCAAAGGCGATGAACAGGGCGATAGCCAGCGTGAAGCAGAACGCGCTCCACAGTTGTGCCAGATGGCGGCTGCGGTCGGGCAGACGTCGCATCACGCGGCGGCTGAATCCGTTGTCGGCTATCTCCTGCCGGTGTTCGGCAAAGAAAGAAGTCAGAAGTCTGTCATCATTTTCCATCATAACCATTTTGTTTTAAGTAGGAAGCCATTTTGTCTTTTGCCCGTGAGAGGTGGCTTTTTACCGTTCCCGTGGGGCATCCGGTGATGCCTGCAATCTTCTCGATGCTCTGGTCTTCCAGGTAGAAAAGTGTGATGCAGGTGCGTTCTATTTCCTTCAGTGTGGCCAGGGCGCGATAGATGTCCATCTGCTGCCCGATGTCCTGTTGCAGTGTGCTGCATTGGGCGTCCACGCGGTAGGTGTCCAAGTCATCCGTCTCTTTCCGGCTGCGAATATAATCATAAAAAACATTATAAGCAATACGGTAGAGCCAAGTGGAGAAGCTGGACAGGTTCTTGAAAGAAGCGATGTTGGTATAGGCCTTGATGAAGGTCTCTTGCGCTAAGTCATCGCTCAGCTCGCTGTCGCCGCAGGTCTGGTGCAGGAAGAAGCGCCGCACGGGCGACTGGTACTTTCTGACCAACTGGTCGAAGGCCTTGGTGTTGTGAAATACCACGACCTGCGCCACCAGCGATATGTCACCCATCTGGCTCATCTCTCTTCGTTTCTCTTGTTCTGTTGCGTATAGTAGATGACTAGCTGTCCGAATCCCGTGAACATCACCAGCAGGCCGATGCATCCGAGGCTGAATTGTCCGGTAATGGCCCAGAGAAAGATGAACAGGCCGATGCCGGTGAATATGTTGTGGATACCCTTGCTGTGGATGTCGGTCTGTGCCGCCTCTTTGAAGAAGTTCTCGGGCAGTTGCTGTCCGCTGGCCAGTGCCTGCTCTGCCAGGCGGTATTTGGCCTTCCGGTTCTTGTAGCGGAAGAAGAAGATAGTGAAGACGATGAACAGCGGCAGTCCGAATACAAAGACGATGGCCGTTACGGCGATGACGGTTTCCGAGGTATGGCTGCCGAGGTCGAATCCGTCCCAGTTCAGCCCGTTGCTATTGTGGTGCCTCCAGTTGTCCGAGTCACTGCTGCTTTCGGTGCTCTCCTCGTAGGTCATGATACTGAGCGTATCGGTCACGGCTTTCCCGTCTACGATGGTGTCTCTCAGCTCGATAACCCGTTTCTTGTTTCCCTGATTGTCGTTTTCCGTAACGGTTCTGTGCGCTCCTTGTGCCAGTGTGCAGAACATCATGGCGAGCATTACTCCTAAAATGATACGTTTCATAATATCTATGTATTGTTTTTTGTTGTTTCTTTGCAGGGTTAGACGCATCGTTGTCCTTATAAAGTTGCAAAGAGAAGCATTTTTTTTCAGAAAACGATGAGCCTGTTGCATCTTTGTGGCATGATTTTTATCTTTGTGCCCGACAACAAATAGGCAGAATATGGAATTACCTTCGTCTTTCACCGAATATACTCGTGCCCTTTTGGGCGCTGAAACTTACGAAAAACTGGCGATGGCTTTGGAGGCAGAGCAGCCGGTCAGCATCCGCTTAAATCCTGATAAATGGTCCGCCCCCCTCTCCGGTGCTTCTCGTGTCGCCATGCAACCCGTGCCTTGGGCTGCTGCCGGTTATTATCTGGACAAGCGGCCCACGTTTACCTTCGACCCCCTTTTTCATGCCGGTTGCTACTACGTGCAGGAGGCCTCGTCCATGTTTGTGGAGCAGGCGTTGAAGCGCTATGTGCATGCTGCTCCGGTCGTGATGCTCGACCTCTGTGCGGCTCCCGGCGGCAAGTCCACGCACGTCCGCAGTCTGCTGCCCGAAGGCAGTCTGCTGGTGGCCAATGAAGTTGTCCGCAACCGTTCGCAGGTGCTGGCCGAGAACCTGACAAAGTGGGGCCATCCCGAGGTGGTGGTGACCAATAACGACCCGGCGGATTTCGCGCCGCTGACGGAGTTCTTCGATGTGATACTGACCGATGTGCCTTGTTCCGGTGAGGGAATGTTCCGCAAAGACCCGGTGGCGGTGAGCGAATGGAGTCCGGAGAATGTGGAGGTCTGCTGGCAGCGTCAGCGGTGCATCCTGTCGGACATCTGGCCCTGCCTGAAGCCCGGCGGCCTGCTGATATACAGCACCTGCACTTACAATGCGAAGGAGAACGAAGAGAATGTCCGCTGGCTGCGAGACGAGTTGGGTGCCGAAGTGCTGCCGCTGGAAGTCCCTGCCGAATGGAACATCACGGGAAACTTGCTGGAAGGGGAAGACTTTCCGGTTTATCGTTTCTTGTCCTTCAGGACGAAAGGCGAAGGCTTCTTCCTGGCAGTACTGCACAAGCCGGGGAGCAGTGTCGAAACTTCTTTCTCCAACCGTCTGTCCTGTCGTGAAATAGCCTCCGGAGTGCCGGCACGGAAGAGCGGAAAAGGCGGTGAGAAAAGGGGTAAGACGCAAGGCCGGGGAGCGACCTCGTCTCAGCTCTCCAAGGAGCAGCTATCGGCTATAAGTAGCTGGCTTACTGCGCCCGGCGAGTATGAATGGATGCTGAATGGCAACATCGTCAGCGCCTTCCCCAAGCATCGCATCGAAGAGCTTTCCGCGCTTCGCGCCTCGCTCCGCGTGTTGCAGGCCGGTGTAGAGGTGGCAGAACTGAAAGGCCGCGACTGGATGCCTGCCCACGGACTGGCCATGAGCCGTGTGCTGCATCCGGATGCCTTTACTCGTGAAGAAATCGGCTACGAGCAAGCCATCGCCTATCTGCGCAAGGAGGCGATAGTGCTCTCGCCGGTTGCTCCTCGGGGCATCGTGCTGCTCACTTATCAACAGGTTCCCCTCGGCTTTGTCAAGAACGTTGGCAATCGTGCTAATAATCTTTATCCGCAGGAGTGGCGCATCCGTAGCGGCTACATGCCGAAGGAGGCACTGCCTCCGCACTGCTGCCCCATGCCTTGTTCGGACGATTGCCCATGACGAGTATCAACTTGCCACCCTCTTTCAAGTCATCGTGGCCGAACCAGGGTTTGTTCCATTCCTGTCCGTTCAGCACAGCCGACTGGATGTATTTGTTCTCGTCCGATGCTCCCAGTGCCTCAATCTCGAACACTTTGCCGTTGCTCAGCGTAATGCAGGCACGGGTGAAGAGTGGGCTGCCGATGTTGTAGGCCGGTAAACCGGGCGTGACGGGATAGAATCCCAAGGAAGAGAAGACCACGAACGAGGTCATTCCGCCTCCGTCCTCGTCGCCGGGGATGCCCATCAGGTCATTGCGGAACCACGTGCGGAGCATCTGGCGGATACGTTTTTGCGTTTTCCACGGCTGTCCGGCATAGTTATAGAGGTAAGGAACGTGCAGCGACGGTTCGTTGGCCATCGAGAATTGGCCTACATTGCCCGTGTGGTCGGGCAGCTGGGCATAAAACTCAAATTTGCTGCGTCCCAGAGGTTCACTGAAAGTTTGGTCGAGGTTGGCTGTGAACGTTTGGTTCCCACCCATCAGGTCGATGAGGTCGGCCACGTTGTGAGGCACGTCCCAGCGATAGACCCAACCGTTGTTCTCGCCATAATACTCGCGAGCGCCCATACCGCCGGGGAAGCGGTAATCGAAGGGAGTGATCCAACGTCCATCCTTGTCTTTGGGATGGAAGAAGCCGGTCTCGGGGTTGAAGAGGTGGCGGTAGTTGTACGAGCATTGCAGGTAGTGTTTCGCCTCCTCCGTTTTGCCCAGAGCAGCGGCTATGCGCGAGAGGCACCATTGGTCGTAGCTGGTGCCCAAGGTAACGGCTACAGGCTGACGTTTCTCGAAAGAGTGTACATTGGGGTCGGTTTCCGCTTCATCCGGGCGGAGGGCAGGAATATAACCGTTGTCGCGGTAGAAGGCGTCCAGCCATCCGGCAGGCTTCCCCGACCAGGGAGCAAGCGTCTTCTCTTCCATGCCTCGGCGGCAGGCTTCATAGGCTTTGGCGGCATCTACGTTCAGTCCTTTGGCCAGTGCGTCGGCCACGGTGGCTACGGCGTGGTTGGAGTTCATGCGGCGCGTGTCACCCGTGGTTTCAGGGAAGGTGGGCATCCACATGGTACCCATTTGCTCGGCCATGCGCAGGTACGAGGCGATGATGCTCTCTTCTTTCTGCCGGTCGATGAGCGCACGTAGGGGATGGGCGGCGCGATAGGTGTCCCAAATCCAGTCGTCGGTATAGAAGGGGGTGCCTTCATCCTCGTGTACTTGTCCGTCGAAAGCGCTGAAGTAGCGTCCGTCTTCGCTCATGCAGATGGGGCGTTCGAAAGTGCGGTATAGGGAGGAGTAGAAGACTGTTTTTTCGTCCTCCGTGCCACCTTCCACGCGGATGCGGCCCAAGGTCTCGTTCCAGATGTCATGTCCGGCGGCGGCAAGTGCTTCCAGATTGTAGTCCTTCTGTTCCCGGCGCAGGTTTTTCTCGGCCTGCTCCTCGCTGATGAAGGAGATGCCGTAGCGCAGGCTGACCGAGGTGGTTCCATCGGCAAAGCGCCAGGCCGCACAGACCTGATTCCCCTCGGCATGGTTTTGATTGTTTTTGATGGCGCCGGCTTCCACAATACCTGTCTCTATTGGCTTCTCTTGTGCTTCGATGTATAGATA
>CAMWRY010000098.1 GCA_947176775.1 uncultured Bacteroides sp. | reverse complement strand
ATACAGAGCAGGTTACAGAGCAAGGCCACCGCAGCGCCGCTCAGGATGGTAACCGGCAGCAAAGAGTTGTGATTGGCCGTCCCCAGCAGCATCCGCGCCACGTGCGGTACTGCCAGACCGATGAAGGCTACCGGGCCACAGAAAGCCGTAGTGACAGCCGTCAGAAGTCCGGTAACCACCAGCAGCCAATTGCGCACACGACGGACGTTCACTCCCAGGTTTTCGGCATAGCGCTCGCCCAGCAGCAGGGCATTCAGCGGCTTTATCAGTAACAGAGCCCCAACCAGCCCTGCAATGGTGACCAGCGCAAAGGCCGGCATCTGCTGCAACGAACCGCCGCTGAAGTTGCCCAAGCCCCATCTCATGTAGGATTGCACCCCCTCGGCCGTGGCAAAGAAGTTGAGCAGGGAGATGGCCGAAGAGGCAATGTAGCCTATCATGATGCCTGTTATCAGCAGCATGACACTACTCCTTATCAACGTAGAGAAGAAGAGGATGAGCGCCATCACCAACAGGGAACCGGCAAAGGCACCCAGCAGTACGGAGAGAAAACCGGACAGGCTGAAAGCTCCTGCCGTGACACTGCCGCCGGACAGCAGCAAAACAAAAGCCACTCCTAGGCTTGCCCCGGAATTGATGCCCAGGATGGAAGGGCCTGCCAGCGGATTTTTGAAAGCCGTCTGTAACATCAGTCCGCAGACAGCCAGCGCACCACCACACAGTAGCGCCGTCAGCGCCTGGGGCAGACGGCTCTCCCAGAGGATGAAACTCCAACTGGCCTTCTCCACTTCCTCGCCAAGGAGGATACGGAAGACGGCGACAGGCGGAATCGAAACCGATCCCACCAGCAGATTGCCCATGAACAGCAGCAAGATGACCGCACACAGGACCGTGCCATATTTCCAACCTTTATTCATTCAATCGGCAAAAGTAGCGTAAACCTCCCAAATCTCCTATTCCGGGATGCAGAATCTGTATCAGGTCTGCCAACAAATAGTCGGGGCGGAACGGCGTCTCTTCGTAGAAAGGAATCCGGGCTGTGTTGCAGCCGTAAATATTCCGCTCCTTGAAGGCCTTGAAACCGGTGTAGCCCACGTAGTCCGCCTCCAAATCGGCATAAGTCATGTCGTGGTTGCGGTGGTACTTCACAAGCCAGACATCGGCCTCACCGCCCTTGTCGAAAACGGTCTCGAAGGAAAGCGGCACAGAACCGCTGTGCGTATCGTCGGCAAACACATAGCGTCCGGCAGCATCGCTGAAGAGCCTGCCCATGGTGCTGCGCCCTCCCGAAACATACCAGGCCGAACCGCTCTTCATCTCACTAATCACGGAGAGAGAGGAAGAAGAGAGCATTGCACGCATCCGGAGACTCTGGTAGCAGCTGTCCACCTCGGCAAAGAGGCTGTCGGCCTGCAATGCAGCCCCGAAAAGCAGTCCGTAGAAGCGCATCCATTCGGCACGCCCCAAAGGGGAAGTTTCCATGTAGTCGGCACACTCTATGATGGGGATGTTCAGTTTCTCGATGCGCCCATAGCCTCCACTGTTCTCGAACGGAGAGAGCAGGACGGCATCGGGATGCAGGTCAATGATGCGTTCCATATCGGGATTCATGGCATCGCCACAGTCCACGATGTCGCCCCGTCGGCAGGCCTCGTGCACGGTTTGCAACCGGATATACTTCAGGTCGCAGACACCGCCAATGCTACCAAAGACACCCAGCTGTTCCATCAGTCCGCAGTGTACGGAGGAGTAAATGACCGATTTGGATAGTGGGGTGCGCACCACGGTGCCCTCGGGCAAATGCGCCGGAAGTTCACGATCCTTCGGCACCAAGACATAGGTGTGCAGTGTATGCAACGTATCCCAAGGATTACGCAGTGTAGCAACAGTGTAGCCGGGATAAGCAACCAAGCTGAGGTTCTCGGCATAGTGCACAGAGAGGGTGTCGCCACCAGCAGAAGCCGTCCTGCCCCCACGCCCACAGGAGGCGAGGAGCAGGATAGTTATCAAATAAATAAGCAGATGGTTGGTTTTCATTGGCATCAGTTGAAGAAAAGAGCGGAGTTAGTTCCAATGCCACCAGCATCAAACCTATCCACCAATGTGCCATCTTTCTTGAAACGATAGATAGTACTATTCGTTTTATAGTCAGAAACAGCTATGTAAATATCACCATTCTCATCATTAACCTCCAGCATAGACAAGGTAGACGATGCAAGTTCGGCAGGAGCATTCTTCAAGAAAGATGTATTGTTCATTTGTCCGGTCTTGATGTTATATGTAAAGAATGTATTGACTGAGGTCTTGGTATCCCAATCTGTTATCGAGTTAACCAAATAAAGAACATCATCATTAGCAGCCATATAAGAAGCATAACCTATCGGAGTCACTTTGTTGCCACTGTTCGGTTCAATCATTTGCAGTACATACCCCTCTGCGGAGGAATAATCATTGGAAATAAAGAACACCTTGTCATCCTCTTCCAGCATTGAAGTGTAGGGATTGGTAGCTACTGTCAATGTCTCTTTCAGCGTAAATGTACGCAAATCTATCACCTTCACATCCTGATGATACTTATAATCCGCCGTGCAGCTGTTTGCCACATAAAGCATATCTTCGCATATTGCCACACCCTCCAGATTGTCACCAAGTCCGGTCAATCTATCCACTACTTCCAGTGTCCTTGCATTGATTTTGGCCACTACCCCTCCGTAGAAGGAAGCATAGATATATCCATCCTCAGCATCTATATAGCGGATACCTGCACTAAGATCACTGTCATTCACGAAAGATACACGCTTCTGTTCCACTCCGGCCGCATTCAGCTTGGTCAGATAGTTGGAACCATAGACGGCAATGTAAATTTCATCCTCATACTCTATCATGCTCTGGCCGAGGTCGCCCAACTGGGCATTGTTTTGAACCTTATAAATGTCACTGATGAATTTGGCATCGCCCTTGGGCGCATAGAAGGCAAGCCCTGCGTTATTGGCTCCCCAGCCTCCTTCATTCAGGAAATAAGCCCGTGTTTTGGGCAACTCTACTTGCGAGCCGCTATCGTCCAAATCATCATCGTCATCACTACAAGAGGCCGTTGTGGCACCCAAAGCAAGCATGCAGAGCATGCCAAACAGTAAACTTCTTACTTTCATAATTTTAAGTTTTTGTTGTTTATAAATTGAATTATTCAGAACTTAAAAGTCCCTGTCAGCCGCCAAGAGCGGCCCGGCATGGGATAATATTTTATCACATCATATTGTTCATCGGTCAGGTTTACAATCTCTGCCTGCAACAGAAGCCGACTTCCACCCAAGGCTAACTCGCGAGAGAGGCTCACCGTATGCTCCACATAGCCTGCAATCTCGTTCTCAGGCAGATTCTGCGACAGGTAGTAGCGCTTGCCCACACCCACAGCCGAGTAGCCTACATTCACCCACGGCATTTCCAGCACGGCTGCCGCGTTTCCGCTGTGCAGAGGGGTATAAGGTAACTGGTCCTTATAGTTTTTGTTTTTGGAGTCGGTCAGGTCGATGGCCTTTTGCCACATGTAGCTGCCGGACAGGGTCAGCCTTATCTTTTCCGTCAACGGCACAGTAGCGGCCAAAGTGGCATCAACCCCTGCGGCATGTACCTTGCCATAGTTTGCCATCTTCCAGGCGTAGGTGGTGGGGAAAGCCACAATCTTGTCTGTCACGTCATTGTAGTATCCATCCAGCGTCACGGAGAAGTAGTCGAACACAGTCCCTCCGGACTTGCTCCACGTAATGCCTGCATTCCATTCGTCCGCCTTCTCGGGGCGCAGGTTTCGGCTTCCCATCCGATAATAGTAGAGGTCGTTGAAAGTGGGCAGGCGGAAGGTACTCTTATACATCAGCCGGAAATAGAGCGACTCGGTCTGCCACGGCTGCATACTGACCGAAAGCGAAGGGGCGAAACGATGAAAATTGTCGGGAGCCGTCCCTTTCTCAGTATGTTCCGAAGTAGCCGTGTAGAGCAATGAAGCTGTAACCGTGAGCCACTCCTGTTTGTAACGTGCATTGAGGGCGGTGATAGAAGTGTACCGCGTGGGGAAAGGGCACTCCGGCAAACTGTTGCGCAACTTGTTCATCACCCCGTCCTGTGCCAGCGAAAGGGTTAAAGCCTCCAAAGGACGGTAGAGCACGGTGGTAGAGAGGTAGTACTCGTCCTGCCGATGGTTTTCCCGGTAATACCCATCCGTGTACTCCTTGCCCTCATCCTGGTACTTGTTCCAGCCGTGATTGTACTTTGCCTGCGCCTGCAAACTCCACTGAGGCGAAAAGTGTTTCCGATAACGTGCTTGCAAGAAAGTATTCTCATCCCAAAGTGTCTCGTCGGAAAGGGGATTATAGAGCGTCACTGCCCCCGGCAGTCCCCGACGGGAATAGAAGTAGTAGCCCTTCACGTCCAGCTCACCGCCATCCTCGAAGGTATGATACAGGGTGGCTTCTCCCTGCCAGGAATAAATATCGGAGTTGTTACGTCTCTCTTCCGTCACATATTTGCCATTGACCAGCGTGAAAGGGTAATTGCCGTCCGCCCTCATATAGCCGGCATCTACGGCCAGGCGCGTACGACTGCCCATCTTCTGCCACCAGCGCAACGAGGGGCTGACCATCCCGAACGAACCTCCGCGCACCCTTGCCTGAAAGGCGGCGTTGCGTCCCTCATCGAAGTAAGGCTTTTCCGTCTCAATACCCAGCACACCGGCCGATGCATACAAGCGAGCAGACTGCAACAAGTCTTCCGACTGCCCGATGGCCAGAGAAAGCATGGAAACATTATCCAACGAGAAACGCCCGATATCTATCTGCCCTGCCTGACAGTTGCTCACGGCCACGCCATCGTAGCTGACAGCCGTATGCGCCGCTCCTATATTGCGGATGGAGACGGTCTTCAGTCCGCCGATGCCTCCATAGTCCTTAACACTGGCTCCGGCAAAGCGGCGCACAGCATCGGCCATGTTCTGTATGCCCAGCCGGCTGATGTCCTGTTGAGACAGGGTCTGCACGGGCACAGCAGAGGTGACCTTATGGGGTGAACGGCGTGCCGTCACGATTACCTTCTCTATCCGGTGTACTTTTCCCGTAATTGTGTCGCTCGCCACTTTCTGGGCAGCCAAAGGGGAGATGCCTATACAGCAAAAGAGGGCACAAAACAACTGTACCTTAGTCTTTCCCGACATAAATATCCTCGAAGATTTAAACCACATCACTCATTGTCCGCTTTCCTCGAACAGACAATTTTTCGACTTTGTTTTGCAGGTCTTCTGACTCATTCCGGCGCATCGCCTTCCCGTCCTCCCTCTTGAAAGGACAGTGGCATCAGAGTAGGATGCACCCCACATGGAACTCACAGCAGCGGGACTGTTCGGGACTTTCACCCGATTCCCTTTTCACCCACTCCCCCGAACAGGGGATACGGAACAAAACGAGGCAAAGGTAGGAAGAAAAAATGAATTAGAGGCAAAATCCGCAGAAATTGCCTCTAAAGAATGAAAATAAATCTAAATGAAAAACCTTGAGGCGAACTCCCTATCGCGAAGCTCGCAATTGCCAGAAGGCCACGGCAGCCGCAGCCGCCACATTAAGCGAATCCACTCCGTGCGACATGGGGATGCGAACCACATAGTCGGCTTCGGTAATCGTCTCGTGCGGAAGGCCGTCGCCTTCGGTGCCCATCACAATAGCCAGTTTCGGTTCGGCTGCAAGCACAGGGTCATCTATGGAAACAGAGCGGTCAGTCAGTGCCATAGCGGCGGTGCGGAAGCCCAGTTCGCCAAGGGTGGCGAGCGAACCGTCCAGCCACGTCCACGGCACCAGGAAAACCGAACCCATCGACACCCTGACGGCACGGCGGTTCAGTGGGTCGCAAGAGTTGCGTGTCAGCAGGACGGCATCGATGCCCACTGCAGCTGCCGAACGGAAGATGGCTCCAATATTGGTGGTATCCACTCCCCCATCTATGACCACGATGCGCCGGGCTCCCCGGCACACCTCTTCCATGCTTCGGGACACAGGGCGACGCATGGCGCAAAGCACACCACGTGTCAGGACATAACCGGTCAACCGAGCCAGCAGTTCGCGATCACCGGTATAGACGGGGATGTCACCGCAACGACTGATGATGTCGGCGGCATCCCCGTTGATATGTTTACGTTCGCACAAAAGAGCCAAAGGCTCGTATCCGGCATCCAGCGCCACCTTGATGACTTTGGGACTTTCGGCTATGAATACTCCCTTGTCCGGCTCCAGACGGTTGCGTAGCTGGGCTTCGGTAAGAGTACCGAACACTTCTACTCCGGAATGTGCCAAGGAGGATATCTCGATAACAGGCATACTCTTTCTTTTACAGTCCATGCACCGTCTTCATCAGCTGCTCACCCAAACCGATGGTATAGCCTTGCGACACGAAGACCACGCGGTTGAATGTATCAGCAATAATGAAGATCGGCAATGTTTCTTTGGACTTCAGTTTCATGGCATCGGCTATCTGCGAGGCAATACCGTTGGTATCTATACCATATATAATAGTAGAAGGCAGACCGGGGAAAGTATCGGAAGCAAACTTACCGGCTTTCTCTTCGTCGGGGAAGAGCAGCACCATCTTGCGTCCCCACTTCTCCAGCTCTGCACTGAAAGCGGCAATATCACGCAAAGCGTGGTTGGTAGGCGCCTGATTGA
>CAMWRY010000097.1 GCA_947176775.1 uncultured Bacteroides sp. | reverse complement strand
CTTCATTTCTTTGCGGCTCCAGCTTCATTCGGCCTGTCCGTCCGGCTCACTTTGTACTTTTGGCAATAGTGTTTACACATCAGTTTCAGACCGCATTCGTCGCATTGTGGCGTGCGCGACTGGCACACGTAGCGCCCATGTAGGATGAGCCAGTGGTGTGCGATGGGGATGTCTTCTTCCGGGATATGTTTCACCAGCTCCTTCTCCACGCTGAACGGTGTGGTGCACTTCTCCGATACCAGTCCCAGGCGGTGGCTCACGCGGAACACGTGCGTGTCTACGGCCATGGCTGCCTTGTTGAACACTACGGACTGTATTACATTGGCCGTCTTGCGCCCCACGCCGGGCAGTCTGACCAGTTGCTCCAGCGTGTCGGGCACTTCGCCGTGGAACTCCTTTACCAGCATTTGCGCCATGCCCACTAGATGCTTCGCCTTGTTGTTGGGATAGGACACGCTGCGAATGTACTCATACACCACTTCGGGCGTGGCAGCGGCCAGTACCTCGGGCGTGGGGAAATCACGGTAGAGTGGGGGAGTAACCATATTCACCCGTTTGTCTGTGCATTGTGCCGAAAGGATGACCGCAATCAGCAATTCATAGGGATTGCTGTAGTGCAGCTCGGTCTCGGCTATGGGGCGGTTCTCCCGGAACCAGGCTATAACCTTTTCATAGCGTTCTTTCTTTCTCATCTTAACTTGTTTTTATGGTAATGAGGAGATACCTTATGGTTGAAATAGAGCGTGGAGACAATGGTGAGGCAGGCTCCGAACAGATAAGCCTTGTCGAAGCCGCAACTTTCGGCTATGTAGCCGCCCGTCAGCATACCGGTGCCGATACCCACGTCCCACGAGGTGAGGTAGGTGGAAGTGGCCGTTCCCCGTTGGCTGTTGGGAGCCAGGTTGACGAACAGCGTGTTGTAGGCCGGAAACATGATGCCGAACCCTATTCCGAGCAACAGTGCTATGGCAAAGAAGACGATGCTGCATGCCGCCGCGTTCCACCGGATGATATAGACGCACGACGAGAGCAGGAAGAAACTGCACACCACGATATAGAGTCCTGCCGAGATGACCTGAGTCACCTTTCCTCTGTCCACCAACCTTCCCGAGAAAATGCGTGAGATGG
The DNA here is from genome assembly GCA_947176775.1 of uncultured Bacteroides sp. Taxonomy (GTDB): domain Bacteria; phylum Bacteroidota; class Bacteroidia; order Bacteroidales; family Bacteroidaceae; genus Bacteroides. The sequence goes on along the minus strand of CAMWRY010000097.1, from coordinate 5,666 downwards.
CCATGCCTGCCGCCATGAAGGTGAAGAAAAAGCCCGTGGTGACGTGCAAGCCTATTTCCCGGGCATACATGGCCACATAATTGGTGGTCATGCCGTAGGGGATGGAGAGCAGCAGCAGGCTGATGCCTGCCGGAATGCCTTTCAGCAGGATGAAGCGGTCTAGCGAGATGGGTTCCCTTTTCACCGGAGGCTTGTAGGGAGTCTTCACCAGCGTGGCGCAGCTGAATCCGGCCAGACAGGAGCAAAGCGAGCAGCAGAAAATGGTGGTAAAACTCATGCCTGCATCGTGCAGGAACAGTCCCGTCATGGGACCCACGGCCATGGCGATGTTGTTGGAGAGTCCGAAATACCCCAATCCCTCTCCCCGTCTGGACGAGGGCATGATGTCGATGACCACCGTATTGCCCGACACGGTCACCATGCCGAACGACACTCCGTGTATAATCCTGAACAGGATGAACAGAGTGAGCGACCCTGCCACGATGTACCCTGCAAACATCGACATGAAGATGAAGTAGGCCAGCAAGTATAGCGGCTTGCGTGCAAAGCTGTCCAGCAGATAGCCCGAGAAGGGGCGGATGCACAATGCCGCCACTGTGTAGCAAGAGAGTATGATGCCTATGGTGGAACTGCCGGCGCCAAACACCTCCGACAGGTAGAAGGGCAATACAGGTATCAGCAGCCAGAAACCGAAGTAAAGCAGAAAGTTGGCCGCAAGGATGAAGCAATATCCGGGAGTAATGAGCCTGTCTTTCATGAAAATAGTCGTTTTAGCTATATGGAAAAGCAAATCAGGGGATTCCTTCTTCTGTTTTTCAGACACAGATGACACAGATTTTTTTCTTTTTATAATCTGTGTCATCTACGTTATCAGTGTCTGAAAGACGGTCGGAGGGAAGGTTGACGACATGCGTCTGCATTAATAAGCCGCCTCGAATTCTTTCAGGAAGCGTGTATCGTTTTCTGAGAAGAGGCGGAGGTCGTTCACGCGGTATTTCAGGTTGGCGATGCGCTCTATACCCATGCCGAGGGCATATCCGCTATACACTTTGCTGTCTATGCCGTTTAGTTCCAGTACGTTCGGGTCTACCATGCCGCAACCCAGAATTTCCACCCATCCCGTACCTTTGCAGAAGGGGCATCCTTTTCCGCCGCAGATGTTGCAGCTGATGTCCATTTCAGCGCTCGGCTCCGTGAAGGGGAAGTAGGAGGGGCGTAGTCGGATTTTGGTGTCGTTGCCGAACATTTCCTGCGCAAAGAGCAACAGCGCTTGCTTCAGGTCAGTGAAAGATACATTCTTGTCCACATACAGCGCTTCTACCTGGTGGAAGAAAGCGTGCGCACGGTAGCTGATGGCCTCGTTGCGGTAAACACGTCCCGGGCAGAGCACACGGATAGGCGGTTGCGTAGTCTCCATCACGCGGCTTTGCACGCTGGAGGTGTGTGTGCGTAGGATGATATTGTGCGATACGTTCTCGCTATTGTTCTCGATGAAGAACGTGTCCTGCATGTCGCGTGCCGGGTGGTCTTCGGCAAAGTTCATGGACGAGAACACGTGCCAGTCGTCCTCAATTTCCGGTCCGTCGGCAATGTTGAATCCCATACGGGCGAATATGTCGATGATTTCGTTCTTTACGATGGTCAGCGGATGACGGGTGCCCAGTGCTGCCGGATAGGCCGAACGGGTCAGGTCGAGGTCATCGCAACCGTTGTCCTGGCTTTCAAACTGTTCTTTCAGTGCGGCAATCTTCTCCTGCGCTTTGTTTTTCAGTTCGTTCAGGCGCATGCCTACCTCCTTCTTTTGTTCGGCAGGCACATTGCGGAAATCTGCCATCAGTTCGTTGATGGCTCCTTTCTTGCTGAGGTACTTGATGCGAAGCGCTTCCAATTCCTCGGCATTAGCGGCTTTCAGTGCTTCCACTTCTTGCAGAAGCTGGTCGATTTTAGCTATCATATCGTTGTTATCTTATTAATTTTCTACGTTAAAGACGGTGCAAAGATACAATTTTCTTAGTATATCGCTTCGTGGAGGCTGCTTAATTTTTCTGTGAAGGGTGATATGTAGGTAGAAACGTGCCGGAAGCACTGACCGGAACTCCCCTAAGCACTAATCTGTAGTTTCCTGACGGGTAGCCGGAAAAGTTACAATTCATGTAAATTCACCGTAAGTGGAAAAAACTGTCGGCAGAATGATGGTATTTGTGTTGTATGTATATGTTTTACAGTGATTTGTATGTATTTTGGCAGTGTCAGGACCGTACCTGCCCCGTATCATCTCCGGATCCTTCTATTCGGAGATGATACGGAGTTGGTACGGAGCAGGTACGGAGAAACTACGGAGATCATCCGGAGATACTCCGGAGATGAAAGTCTATACTGTTATTGATGAAAAATCTTGGAAACAATTTGCCATTTTCCATCTATTTTTACAAGCGAATGGAAGTCGATAAATCTCATACCGTGCCAGTTTTCCAATACAACGCGGACCGTAGCTGCGGTTCCTGCGACTTCGAGGATATCTATTTCTGACTGGGTGGCACTGTCACCTCCAAGTTGCTTGATGGCATCGTAGAGCACGTTGATGTTTCCGGCACATAAGTTTCCGTTCAGGTAGCCATACATGATGGCATCTTTGTGAAAGGCTTTTTGGGTGAGTTCCACATCGCCTGTTGCACAACCGTTGACGTATTGCATAACGACGTCCTTGATTTCTTGATACTCTTTAATCATTGTTTTGTCCTCCTGATTTTTTGTCTATACTGTTATTCCCGGATAGTATTTGAATTCTGGTTATAGGCTTTCGCCACGCATTTCCATGCGCCGTCTATTTTTAGCAAAAGCAGGTAATCGGTAAAGTCGATTTCCCCTCCCCAGCCTTCTTCCAGTACGCGGACTACGGCGAGCGTTTCTTCTACTGCCATCACGTCCACCCGGGCCTTGAACGCCTCGCCGCCGCTGACGGTATCCACGTTGTGATAGAACTGCTCGATAGAGCCGTGCTCCAACTTTCCGTTTAAGAAACCGAACAACACGGCATCGTCGGTAAATAACTCACGGGCGTATCGGCTGTCGCCTTTCGCCACACTTTTCACAAACTTCATGGCAGCTTCTTGCACTGCCTCATATTCCTTGATTGAATCACGCATAATATAATGAAAATGTTAGGTTTATTAATTGCCTGCAAAGTTATGGGGTAGTCCGCTTATATACAAGTACCGAAAAATTATTCATATACTGAAAATCTTTTCGGTATTCTTTGTTTCAGCCAATTATGGCTATCTTTGCAGCGTTTTTAAAGAATCAATGTATGTACGAAAGAAAAATCCCTGTAGATTTAAGTTGTCCGCTACGGTTGACGATGAGTCTGATAGATTCGAAATGGAAATCGTGTATCTTGGATGAGTTGCGCAATGCCTCCATGCGGCCCAGCGAACTCCATAAAGTGTTGCCTGAAGCTACGCCTCGGGTGCTGGATCTCCAGCTGAAAGAATTGGTGGAAGACGGACTGGTGGCTAAAACCATATATCCCGAACTTCCGCCTCGATCGGAATACTTCATCACATCGCTTGGAAGTTCCCTGCTTCCCATTCTTGATGCCATGATTGAGTGGGGGGAAAGTAACCGGAAACTGTTCGAAAAGAAATATGGTTCGCAGAAATAAGAACCACATCGGTTCGAAGTGGGGAACAAGAGCTTCCTGCTGGACGGAAGGCCGTTCATTATCAAAGCCGCCGAAGATGCACTACACACGCATTCCTGCCGAGTATTGGGAACATCGTATTCAAATGTGCAAGGCGCTGGATATGAATACTATCTGATTTTTTTGTGGGTAACTTTATTGTAAAAGGCTGGCTAAAAGATATTTTTCCTTACCTTTGCGCCGTTTTTTTGTAATAGACAGTCTTGAGATGATACAAAATCAGAAAACTTCCGCCCATAAAATAGCTTTTCCCATTCTTATTGCATTGAGCATTTCGCATTGCCTGAACGACATGTTGCAGTCGGTCATTTCCGCAGTATATCCCTTGTTCAAGGAAGACTTGGCGTTGAGTTTTGCCCAGATTGGTCTGATTACGCTGGTGTATCAGATGTCGGCTTCCGTGTTTCAGCCCTTGATGGGGTTGCTTTTTGACAAACGTCCCGTGGCTTGGTCGTTGCCGATAGGAATGAGTTTTACGCTGTTAGGGATTGTAAATCTGGCTTTTGCCACTAATCTCTATTGGTTGCTGATTTCCGTATTCATAGTGGGCATCGGTTCGTCCGTGCTCCATCCTGAGGCATCGCGCATTACGTTCCTGGCTTCCGGTGGCAAGCGTGGGCTGGCGCAGTCCCTGTTTCAGGTAGGCGGTAACTTGGGAGGGTCGCTTGGACCGTTGCTGGTGGCTTTGCTGGTTGCGCCTTACGGCAGACACTACATAGCCCTGTTTACGGTCTTTGCCTTGCTGGCCATTGTGGTGATGGTTCCTATATGCCGCTGGTTCCGTTCCTATTTGAACAGCATCAAGGAAAGCCCGATGCTGGCGGCAGAAAAGATAGAACGCCCACTTTCCACAAAAATGACCGTGTTTGCCATAGCTGTTCTGCTGATACTGATTTTCTCCAAATACATTTATATGGCAAGTCTGACGAGCTATTATACCTTCTATCTGATTCATAAGTTTGGGGTTACGGTTCAGGATTCGCAGCTTTTCTTGTTCGTCTTTCTGGTGGCTACGGCCATAGGCACATTGGTAGGAGGCCCCGTAGGCGATAGAGTGGGCCGCAAGTACGTCATTTGGGCTTCCATTTTGGGGACGGCTCCATTTAGCATGCTGATGCCTCATGCCGGGCTTGTGGGAACGGTGGCGCTGAGTTTCTGTGTCGGCCTGATGCTTTCTTCCGCTTTTCCGGCCATACTGCTGTATGCGCAGGAGTTGCTGCCCAATAAGTTGGGACTGATTTCCGGGCTGTTCTTCGGCTTTGCTTTCGGTATTGCCGGCATTGCTTCGGCGGTATTGGGCGGCATGGCGGACAAGTATGGTATCGAGGCCGTCTATAATGTATGTGCTTTTATGCCTTTGCTGGGGTTGGTGGCTTGCTGTTTGCCGAATCTGAAGAAGAGATAAAGGGAGACCCCAAGAAAGAAAAGGAGGATATGCCATAACTCCTTTTTTGAGAAAATCACGGGTCAGTTGTAATTCTTGGGGGATTACCTTTTGCTAATTCCCCTTTATGCATATACCTTTGCCAATCTATACAGAAAGAATCTCTTATCTACTACTCCACGAAATGAAGCCCTGAATGCTTTATTTTTGCATTAAAAGCTTCCGCAGCAGCATTTTTATTCTCTTGTTTTCATCTTTCATAACTTGCCAGTGATAAGCGATCCGGAGATCTTGTACAGCTTCATAAGCCAACTTTGAAACATGGAAACGATCCACTACCTGCATAGCCCCTGGAAAACAACGTTTTGCTATTTTCTTGAGAGACAAGGTTAACCAGGTCAAAATAGTCAAGCAGGCCTACAGGAAGGAACAGGCGCAACATCTCCAGTGGAGTCGTGGGGGAGTTTCTGAGCTGTTGCCACACACCAGGCTATCTAAAAAAAAGAAGGTGCGCATTTTGACACACCTCCTTTTAATTAATAAGATGTGATAATGTAGTTACTTCTTGGAATAGTGATATTT
>CAMWRY010000096.1 GCA_947176775.1 uncultured Bacteroides sp. | reverse complement strand
CACCGTGAATTTCCGGTTCCGGTAAAATAGAATATCATAAGTGTTCAAGATTTATTGTATTCGTCAACAAAGATAGTCAATAAAAGGAGAAGATTTACTCCAACTCCAACAATTCTTCGATGGAGCAGCTCTCCCAAAACATTTTTGTGGAGCGAACCAGTGAACTGCCCATATAGAGCAGGAACAATGTGGCAATGACAATCATCAAGAAGCTGACGACGGCATTGTGCTTTTCTTGCTTTAACTCAACAGAAACCATAAAACCTCCTTTTTCTACATTTGCCCCGAATATACAAAAAAAGGAGCACAAGACGGCTCCTTTTTAAATGTATTTCAGCTTTTATTAGTTCAGTTCGCCAATCAGCTCCTGGGGAGATACTAATTTCTGCTCACCGGTCTCCATGTTCTTCAGGGTGACTTTGCCTTCGTTCATCTCATTCTCGCCCACCAAGGCTACGAAGGGGATGGCTTTGGCGTTGGCATATCCCATCTGCTTCTTCATCTTGCTGGCATCGGGGAATATCTCGGCGCGGATGCCTGCCGCACGCACCTGGGCAAGCACGTTCATGGAGAAGGCCGCCTCTTTCGCACCGAAATTGATGAAGAGCAACTGTGTGCCGTTGACGGCTTCCTTCGGATAAAGGTCGAGCTGGTTCAGCACATCGAAGATGCGGTCGGCACCAAACGAGATGCCCACACCGCTGACACCGGACATGCCGAACACACCTGTCAGATTGTCGTAACGGCCACCGCCGGTGATGCTGCCAATCTGCACGTCGAGCGCCTTCACCTCGAAGATGGCACCCGTATAGTAGTTCAGGCCGCGTGCCAGCGTCAGGTCAAGCTCTATCTCGTTCTGCAAGCCGAGACTCTTCAGGGTGGAGAGGATGAACTCGCTCTCTTCCACGCCCTTCAGTCCGGTTTCGCTGGAGGCAAGCACCTCTTTCAGGGTGGCAAGTTTCTCTTCATTGCTGCCACTCAGCAGGATGATGGGTTGCAGTTTGGCAATGGCTTCCTCGCTGATGCCCTTCTCTCGCAATTCGGCGTTCACGTTGTCCAGGCCTATCTTGTCCAGTTTGTCAATGGCTACGGTGATGTCCACAATCTTCTCTGCCTCGCCGATGATTTCGGCAATGCCGCTCAGTATCTTGCGGTTGTTTATCTTGATGCAGACACGGATGCCAAAACGGGTAAATACCGTATCGACAATCTGCATCAGTTCCACTTCGTTCAGCAGGGAGTCGCTACCCACCACGTCGGCATCGCATTGGTAGAACTCACGGTAACGCCCCTTCTGCGGACGGTCGGCACGCCACACGGGTTGTATCTGGTAACGCTTGAAAGGGAAAGTGATTTCGTCGCGGTGCATCACCACGTAACGGGCAAACGGAACGGTGAGGTCGTAGCGCAAGCCTTTCTCGCAGAACTTGCAGGCAAGCTTGGGGGCATTGCGGCTCAGCAGCTCTTCATCCGTCAGTCCGGAGAAGTAGTCGCCGGAGTTCTGTATCTTGAACAACAGTTTGTCGCCCTCTTCGCCATACTTTCCCATCAGGGTGGAAAGCGTTTCCATGGCAGGCGTTTCTATCTGCTGGAAGCCATAGAGGTGATACACTTCACGAATCGTGTTGAATATATAGTTACGCTTCGCCATTTCTACCGGCGAAAAGTCACGGGTTCCTTTCGGAATACTGGGTTTTGCTGCCATAAGTATTTCAATTGCTTTAAAAATGGAGCGGCAAAGTTACAGCATTTTATTGAGGATGAAAAAAGAATGCTTAGGAAATTCAAAACATGGCTACCGCTTTTTAGATTCCTGAAACATTGTAGCGGACTAAGAGCGGCTCGTATGTTTCCGACTCTGTGATGCCATAAAGGGTGCTGTCATCTTCTGTCACGGCGATGTTGACAACGAAAGGCGTTAGGTGCAGCTTGTGGCACAAGCGTCCTTCCCAGTCGAACACAAGCACCTCTTCGCTGAAGCTTATTCCCTTACCCGACCCTTTGAACTGCTCCGGCGTTTCTCCCCGGCCGATGGCACGCAAATCGCCTTTCGTTTCCCTGTTCAGGACAAGGAAAGATATTACAACATTTTCTTTATCAAGAAAAGAAAATGCTTACCTTTGTGCCCCTACCGTTGCATAAAAGCGACAAGAATAAACCACTAACTTACAAACTTATGAAAAAGAGATTCATTTTATTCAGTCTGTTGTTGCTGTGCAGTATCAGTATGTGCCTGGCACAGTCTGAAAACTACAAAGAGTTTGAGAAGAAGGAAGAAACTCTCACACAGAAGCTACAACAAGCCTTTGAAGAAAACAACTACCGGGAGGTTGAAAAGAACAGCAAGGCATTAATAGACCTGTTTAATGAACAAGACGAAAAGATTCAAAAAGAATACGATAGAGCATTAGCAAACTATTACTACAATTTGGCATGTGCCCAATCCATGCTAAAAAAGAGAAGTGAAGCCATCAAAAGTTTAGAGTTAGCTCAGCAAAGCGGTTTCCAAGAGTATAATCACGTAATAAACGACACAGACTTGGACAACCTACGCAACGACCGCCGTTTCAAAGCCGTACTTGCCAAACTGAAAGAAACGGGCGACTACCTCTACATCCTCCAGCAAGCACCAGGCTACACACACAATGAGCGTACCGACACACTGCCACGCTTCAAATACCCCAATCCCAACAACAGATATCTGGTAGAAGTACGCCAATACTTCAAGTTGGACAGTGTGGCAGGCGCAGGCGACGAGTTATCCAAAATAAAAAACATACTGACCTACATCCACAACACCATCAAGCATGACGGAAACCACGAAAGTCCGGCAGGCAGCAACGTTATCAGATGGGCGGAAGCCTGCAAGGATGGTTCACGGGGGTTGCACTGCGGAGGACTTGCCCATGTGTTGAACACCTGCTATCTTGCCATGGGATTCAAAGCGCGCCACATCAGCGGATTGCCCAAGAAATATGTAGGGGAATGCCACTCCATCAATGTGGTTTACTCCAACACCTTAGACAAATGGCTATGGGTGGACCCCACAAACAATGCTTGGGTTATGGACGAAGACGGCATCATGCTCAGTGTACAGGAAGTGCGTGAACGCCTGCGCGATGGTCGTCCAGTGAGATTGAACGAAGAGGCCAATTGGAACAACCAGCAAAAAATTACCAAAGAATTTTATCTGGATAGCTATATGCCCAAAAACCTCTACAGCATAAGAGCAGGCGATGTACTGCTTTGTCCTTCGGACCCGGAAGTGGAGAACTTCTTCCACGTTAAGCATGTGGTCTATGACGATGCCTGGTTCTGGCAATCTCCTTATCAGGAATAAAAAAGCAGACCATCTGATCGATGCGGTCAGATGGTCTGCTTTTTATATGCACTTAGTCTCTGCGATTCAAGAATATCATCACATAATAAATCAGCGTTGCCAAAGAACCCAAAGCAGCCACCACGTAGGTGTAAGCCGCCGAGCGAAGCGCATCTTCCGCCTGGGCATGATTGTAAGAGTTCGTAATGCCGGAACGGCTGAGCCATACCAAGGCACGCTGGCTTGCGTTAATCTCTACTGGAAGTGTAATGAAGCTGAACAGCGTGGTCATAGCAAACAAAATGATACCGGCCAACAGCAGTTGTGGAAAAGAGTTCAACATCAAAATGCCTGCTAAGAGCAACCACGACATCCATTGCGAAGCGAAGCTCACCACCGGCACCAGCTTGCTACGCAGCGTCAGCGGAGCATAGGCACGGGCATGTTGCACAGCGTGGCCGCACTCATGGGCAGCTACGGCAGCCGCCATGATGCTGTTGCTGCTATAAACGCCCTCACTCAGGTTCACGGTCTTATCCACCGGATTGTAGTGGTCGGTCAGATGTCCGGACGTGTGAGTCACCTTCACATCATAGATACCATTGTCGTGCAACATCTTCAGAGCCACATCCGCTCCCGTCATACCGTTACCGGTAGGAATCTTGGAGTACTTCTTGAACTTGTTCTGAAGATTCATCTGCACCAGCCAACTGACTACGGCAATGCCGATAAAGATAATCCATTGCATTCCTATCATTCCTGTTCCCATAATTTCTTTCTTTTAGTGAATAATTAAGTTGTCTTTCTTCTATAATACAAATAGTTTGCCAAAAATAAAGGGAAACCCCGAGCATTCCCGTAGTTTCCCTTATCTTTTAGGGTTAATTATGAATTAATCCTTCAGTTCCAATTCAATCACTTCATCCATATCCGCAGGCACTTTGCCGAGGGAGAGTGTAATGCCACCCTGGCACTTCTGGAACTTCACCGGAGTTTTGTCGGCAAAGCGGACAGCCTGCTTCACCTGCTTACCTTCCAAAGGTAGGAAAAGCACCTTGTCCTGCAAGTCGAGGATGTGCACATACAGTTTGTTTCCTTTCTGCGTCGTCACTCCCCAAGGGTGCGGAGCCACGCAGCCACCACGGGTTCCGTAAATGGTTTCACCATACGTCTGCATCCATTTGCCCACTTCTGCCAAGCGTTCCACGGCAACGGCAGGCAACTCGCCATCTGGCTGAGGGCCGATGTTCATCAGCAGATTGGCATCTTTTCCGGCAGCCTTCACCAAGTAATGAATCAGGGTCTTGGTCGATTTATAATTCTGGTCAGTAATCTTATAGCCCCACATGCCGTTCATGGTCTCGCAGGTCTCGAGGGGCAAGCTGCTGATATCTTGTCCGGAGAGCCCGGCACGGTTCTCGCCCGGCAGGTCGCGTTCGAAGATTTGGATGTCTTCGCCCTCAAAGGGCACCTGATGATGGTTATTACCCACCAGACAAGCCGGTTGCAAGCGGTGTATCAGGGCATACTGTTCAGGCAACTGCCAGTCGAAGCCGGGATTCTGGTCCTGGTCCCACCAGCCGTCGAACCAGATGGCACCGATTTCACCGTAATTCGTCAGCAGCTCGGTCAGCTGGTTGTTCATAAACTTGTAATAGCTGCCCCAGTCACCTTTCGGATTGGGACGTCCTGTTCCACGGCCGGTACGTCCCCACGGAGCATCCTCACGGAACCAGTCAATGTGTGAATAGTAGAAGTGGATGCGTATGCCCTGTTTGTGGCATTCGTCTGCCAATTCCTTCACGATGTCACGTTTGAACGGAGTGGCATCTACGATATTGTAATCGGAATAACGGGTATGGAACATAGAGAAGCCTTCGTGATGACGAGTGGTGAAGCAGATGTACTTCGCCCCCGAGGCCTTGATGGCCGATACCCATTTGGCGGCATCGAACTTGGCAGGATAGAATCCGCCGGAAAGCTTAGCATACTCCTTATAATTCAAGTTGTTGTTGGTCATAGTCCACTCACCTGTGGCAAGCATACAGTAGAGTCCCCAATGCAGGAAGATACCAAACTTATTGTCCCGGAACTCCTGACGTGCCTTCAAATTCTCGGCAGTGGGCTGGTAGGTCTGCGACTTCACGGGCGCCAACAGACACAACAGCAGCATAAACGATAAAAAACGTGTTTTCATAACGGTGGAATAGTAAAAAATGGGCATGGAGTTCCCCATGCCCATAGGTTATCAATTGATTTTATTCTTCGGTATAGCGCTCAATGGTCTGCTCGCGGTCAGGACCTACGGAAACAATCTTGATGGGCACACCGAGCTGTTCTTCCAAGAAGGAGAGGTAAGCATTGAACTCTTCGGGGAATTCGTCTTCGCTCTGCATCTTCGTCATGTCGGTCTGCCAACCGGGAAGTTCCACATATATCGGTTCCACATTCTCGTTGATGTCGAACGGGAAGTAGTCTATCTCCTCGTCGTTCACCTTGTAGGCTACGCAAGCCTTGATGGTCTCGAACGAGTCGAGCACATCGCTCTTCATCATAATCAGTTTGGTGACGCCGTCCACCATAATGGCGTATTTCAATGCCACCAAGTCAATCCAGCCACAGCGGCGTTTACGTCCGGTTACAGAACCGAATTCATGCCCCAACGTACAAATCCGGTCGCCCGTCTCGTCGAACAGTTCCGTGGGGAACGGGCCGGCACCAACGCGCGTACAATAAGCCTTGAAGATACCATATACCTCACCAATCTTGTTAGGAGCGATGCCCAAACCTGTGCAAGCTCCTGCACAAACCGTATTGGAAGAGGTCACGAAGGGATAGGAACCGAAATCGATATCAAGCATGGTGCCTTGCGCACCCTCGCACAATACGGACTTGCCGGCAACCAGCAGGTTATTTACCTCATGCTCGCTATCCACCAGTTGGAATTGCTTCAGGTAGTCGATGCCTTCGAACCAAGCCTTTTCCATCTCCGCAAGGTCGTACTCATAGTTCAGGCTCTTCAATATCTGCTCGTGACGCTCCTTGGCTGCTGCATACTTCCGGTCGAAGTTGTGTAGAATATCGCCCACACGCACACCGTTACGACTGATTTTGTCCGTATAGGTGGGGCCGATACCCTTGCCGGTAGTTCCCACCTTCGCATCTCCCTTGGCAGCTTCGTAAGCAGCGTCCAATATGCGGTGGGTAGGCATAATGAGGTGCGCTTTCTTGGAAATGTGCAAGCGTTCCTTCAAGTTATGCCCGGATGCCTCCAATGCTTCTGCTTCCGCCTTGAAAAGAGCCGGATCGAGCACTACACCGTTACCGATGATATTCACTTTATCCCCCTGGAAAATTCCCGAAGGAATAGAACGGAGCACATATTTCTGTCCCTCAAATTCGAGTGTATGACCAGCATTCGGGCCAACTTGGAAACGAGCTACAACATCGTATCTCGGAGTTAACACGTCAACGACTTTGCC
>CAMWRY010000095.1 GCA_947176775.1 uncultured Bacteroides sp. | reverse complement strand
ATATAATCTTTCACCTCTAAGATTAGGTGCTCGGGGGCGTAAGTATTAGTAAGTTCAACGGCCTCGTCCATACTGCCCACCACTATCAACTTACTGTTGGCAAGTGCTTTCTCGGCAATCTCCTTACGGGGCAACAGAGCCAGCTGGCGTTCCACTTCGGCTTTTACGGCCTGCTGCAACTGTACGGAAGTGGTAATCAGCATAGCCTGGCTGTCCACGCCATGTTCTGCCTGGCTCAGCAGGTCAGCGGCCACAAAGACGGGATTGGCCGTCTCATCAGCCAGCACCTCCACTTCGGAGGGTCCGGCCGGCATGTCTATCGCTACGTCACGCAGGCTTACCAATTGCTTGGCTGCCGTGACATACTGGTTGCCGGGACCGAATATCTTATATACCTTGGGCACGCTCTCCGTCCCGTATGCCATGGCGGCAATAGCTTGTATGCCACCGGCCTTGAAAATCCAGCTGACACCGGCCACCTTGGCGGCAAACAGCACAGCAGGATGTACCTTTCCATTCCTGCCCGGAGGGGTGCAAAGGACAATCTCCTTGCATCCGGCAATCTTAGCAGGGACGGCCAGCATCAATACTGTAGAAAAAAGCGGTGCTGTCCCTCCGGGGATATACAGTCCGACCTTTTCGATGGCCACGGCTTTCTGCCAGCAGGTCACTCCGGGACGGGTCTGCACCTTTTTGCCCTCAAAACGCTGTGCAGCATGGAAAGTCTCGATGTTCTGCTTTGCCAGACAGATGGCGGCTTTCAGTTCGTCGCTCACCAACAGCTCTGCCTCCTGCAACTCTTCGTTCGATACGGCCAACGAGGTCAACACCACTTTATCAAACTGTTCTTCATAACTCAGCACGGCCCGGTCTCCTTCGGCCTTCACACGATTGATGACACTGCGCACCGTATCAAACAGGCTCTCCGTATTCAGTACCGGACGCTTCAGTATCTCCGGCCACTGGGATTTATCGGGATTGGTTATTACGATCATAATCTTAAAAACGAAAAGTTAAATAATCATTTTCTCTATCGGCAGCACCAGAATGCCTTCGGCACCCAGCGCTTTCAGTTTTCCGATAATCTCCCAGAAACACTTCTCATCAAGTACAGTATGCACCGAGCACCAACCTTCCTGTGCCAAGGGCATCACGGTGGGGCTCTTCATGCCCGGAAGCACGGATACAATCTCGTCCAACTTCTCCTTTGGGGCATTCATCAGCACATACTTCTTGTCCTCGGCAGTCCGCACGGCATCCATGCGGAACAATAGTTCGCGCAATATCTCCTGCTTCTCTTCGCTCAGGTGCTTGTTACCTATCAGCAGAGCTTCGGACTTCATCACGACTTCCACTTCTTTCAAGCGGTTACTCACCAAAGTAGAACCGGAACTCACAATGTCGAAAATCGCGTCGGCCAGCCCGATGCCCGGCGCCACTTCCACCGAACCGGTGATGACGTGTATCTCTGCCTTCACTCCCTGTTCTTTCAGGTAAGCGGTAAGGATACCAGGATAGGAAGTCGCAATCTTCTTCCCTTCAAACCACTGCACTCCCGGATAATCAATATCCTTCGGCATGGCCAGCGAGAGACGGCACTTACTGAATCCCAAGCGCTTGATAATCTCTGCATCCTCCTGTTTCTCCACAAATTCATTCTCGCCCACGATACCGATGTCCGCCACTCCCGTAGCCACCGACTGCGGAATGTCATCGTCCCTCAGGAACAGTACTTCCAGAGGAAAGTTGGACGACTGCACCAACAACGAACGTTTGACGGCACTCAACTTGATATCCGATTCTCCTAAAAATGACATGGTCTCGTCGTAAAGACGACCTTTAGCTTGTACTGCAATTCTTAACATAACACTATTTATTTTTTCTATGATTCGCACTATCGGCATGAAGACTGGCAAAAACAAAAAAACGAGGCTTACCTACAATTCGGCAAGCCTCGTCATTTATGTCCTTTGTTGTACATATACACTCATACGCCCACCGAGTATTCGTCAGGATGATGATGGTGATGATGTGCAACAATATTCTTCATGTTTTCTTGTTTTAATGCGACAAAAGTAAACTAAAACTTTGAAACATCAAAAAGATTATCATAAAAAAAATATTTTTCCTTTCAATTTCATTCCCGTTTTTCTCCTACCGGCTGCACTGACGCCTCCTATACGAACGATGTCCATACAAAGCAATCACCACAAAGCAGATGAAAGGCAGGATGAAGGAGAGATTCACCGCAGGCATGCCCAGCAACGTGTGACAGTCGATGCTACTCGCTGGGCTCGGGGGCAATCTAGCGCCTCCCCGAATCGCCATAATCAGTCCGGCGGCCCCAAACTTGACGTCATCTCCCAAACCTTCCAGCGCGATGCCGTAAATAGTGGGGAACATCAGTGACATGCAGGCCGACACTGCTACCAGGCAATACATGCCCCCAATATTTTGGAAGCCGATGACACCTGCCGTAAACACGCAAGCTGCGATTGCCAGCGCCTTCAGCAACAATCCGGGACTAAGATAACGCAAAATAAAGGTACATATAAAACGGCTGCAACAAAAGATAACCATGGCAATGATGTTATACTTTTGCGACAAGACCTCCGCCGCCTTCTCTTCCATGCCGGATGCCATGAACAGACGGGTACCATACTGAATGATGAAGGTCCAACACATGATTTGCGCACCTACATAGAAGAATTGGGCTATAACTCCCTCCCGATAATGCTTGACGGTGAAGATGCGTTTCAACGTAGCAAAGAAATGAATGTCATGCGACTGTTCCATGTTTTTAGGCATATTCACCATACGGATCAGGAAAAGCATGCATAATACGACAAGTCCGATAATGAGATAAGGGCCTATCAGCACATGCAAGTCCGCATTGCGTACTGCTTCAAAATCCTCGGCTGACAAACTAGCACGCTCCGCCGTATCCATCGGGTTCAAACGATTCTGAATAAAATTCATCGCCACATACATGCCCAGCAACGACCCCATCGGATTGAACGACTGTGCCAGATTCAGCCGTCGGGTAGCCGTCTCTTCCGTTCCCATGGAGAGGATGTAAGGATTGCTACTGGTCTCTAGAAAGGACAAGCCGCACGTCAGAATGAAGTAGGCTATCAGGAAGGGATAATAACTCCCCGTCAGCATTGCAGGAAAAAACAAGAAGGCACCCACGGCATAGAGCCCCAGCCCCATAAGCACACCTGCTTTATAGGAGTACTTGCGGACGAACATGGCAGCCGGAAACGCCATTGCGAAATAACCGCCATAAAAGGCTACCTGCACCAAGGCTCCGTCCGTAACGCTCATCCGAAAAATCTTAGAGAAAGCCTTCACCATTGGATTGGTAATGTCGTTCGCCAAGCCCCAAAGGGCAAAGCAGCTTGTTATCAGAATAAAAGGTACCAGATAGCTTACGCCGTCTTTACTAAGTATGGAAGTTTTTTCAGTGTTATTCATGGTAAGAATTCTTTTTAAATGATTTCTTTAATCTCGTTGCGGTCCGTTATCTCGCCTGCCGCCAGAGCCTGCACCAGAATATTACCGATAGCAGTAGCCTCCACAGGGCCTGCGTAGACGGGAATTCCCAAAGCTTCGGAAGTCAACCGATTGAGCAGACGGTTTCGGCAACCGCCTCCCACGATGTGCAGTTGCTCTATCGGGGCCGGCAACAGGGTATTCAACCTTTCCATTCCCTGCTTGTAGCGCTGTGCCAGTGACTGCAAGACGCAACGCACATACTCTCCTTGCGAAACGGGTATCTGCACTCCATGATTGCGGCAATATCCGGCAATGGCTTCCGCCATATTCACAGGACTCTGAAAAACCTTGTCATCCACGTCTATCACCGAAGTGATATCCGCCGTTTCTGCCGCCGAGATCAAGTATTCGTAATCGGTCTCTTTGCCCTCTTCCTTCCATTCGCCAATAAGCCGTTGCAACATCCACAGGCCGGTAATGTTTTGCAGGAAGCGGATTTTGCCTCCTACTCCTCCTTCGTTGGTAAATCCGGCCTTGCGCGCCTCTTCCGTGAGAATGGGTTCCTCCAGTTCCACACCCAGCAGCGACCACGTGCCCGAACTGAGGAAAGCTCTGTTCTTGCCTGCCCCGGGAACAGCAAACACAGCACTTGAGGTATCGTGCGAGCCTACTGCCACCACTTCTATCTCTTGGGAGATACCCAGCTCTTCCCGAATCTCCTTCTTCAGTTTTCCGCGCACGGTTCCCGGCATCACGATTTCACCAAAAAGAGATTGCGGCACGCCCAACCTATCAATCAAGGCACGATTCCAGGTACGTGTACGGGCATCCAAAAGCTCGGAGGTAGAAGCGATGCAATACTCATTGTTCGCTACCCCGGTCAGATAATAACTAAAAAGGTCAGGCATAAACAGCAACCGGTCTGCCACTTGCAGCTGTGCATCCTCCTTCTTCTTCAGGCTGTAGAGCTGGAAAAGTGTGTTGATAGACATTACCTGGATGCCTGCTTCCGCATAATGTGCTCGGAGTGCCGGCTCATCAAAAAGTTCTTCGGGCAGTCCGTCCGTCCGGGTATCGCGGTAACATACCGGGTTGCCCAGCAAATTGCCGTCCTTGTCTATCAGACCGAAGTCCACTCCCCAAGTATCAATGCCTATACTTCTGACCCTATAGCCTTGACGAACTGCCTGGCGAATACCGTTCTTCATCTCGTCGAACAGTGCCGGAAAATCCCAATAGATGTGATTGCCCATACGCACCTGCTTGTTGGAGAAACGATACACCTCCTCCAGTTTCAAGACACCTTGGCAGATGGAACCGGCCATCACACGGCCGCTTCCACCTCCAAAATCCACTGCTAAATAAGTGTTCATCATTTGCCCTTTTTACCGAGAATATAGGTTTCAAGGTCTTCTATCTCTTCCGGTGTGAGCACCGTATAGTCACCTCCGGACTGGATGATGATGCGACAAGCCATCTCGAAGAACATGGCACGTTCGAAAGCCTGGTTGAAGTCTTTTCCACACACCACCTGTCCATGCTTCAACAGCAGGATGGAGTTGTGCTCCTTCATGGCGGCAATCACAGCCTGTGCCAGCTCCGGAGAACCTGGACGAAAATAGGGGATCACCGGAATCTCGCTTCCCACATGGCAAGGCACTTCGGCAGTCACGTTGAAGTTCGTCGGACGGTTTTTCATGCAAGCCACGGCCGTAGCATACTGCGACTGGAAATGAAGCACCACGTTCACATCCGGACGCTCGCGAAGGACACCCAAGTGGAAACCGCTTTCCATTGAAGGTTTCACCCCGTTGAGCACTTCACCTGTAGAAAGATGGCAAACTGAGACTTTTTCCTCGGTCAGTTCAGGCACCCAGGAACCAGTACCCGAAACCAATACTTCTTCTCCTACACGCCAGGAAAGGTTACCACTGCTGCACACCGTCAGTCCGGCATCACCCACCCGATGGGCCTGGGCAATAAATTCTTTGATATGTTTATCTGTAATCATCGTATTCCAATTTTTTTTGATTATTTATAAATAGGTCCGTAAGTAGCACAAGCTCTGTAATCAGCGCCTTCCTTATCCATGCCGAAAGCATTCCAAGCCGCCGGACGGAAGATTTCTTTCTCATCCACATTGTGCATGCAGACAGGAATGCGGAGCATGGATGCCAGTGTTATCAGGTCCTTACCAATGTGACCATAGCTGATGGCACCGTGGTTGGCTCCCCAATTGTTCATCACCGAATAGACATCCTCAAAGGCAGGTTTGTTGCATAGGCGAGGTACAAACCAAGTGGTAGGCCAAGTGGGGTCGGTACGCATGTTCAGAATCTGGTGGATTTCCGGGTCGATAGTCACCGTCCATCCTTCGGCAAGCTGGAGCACAGGGCCAAGTCCCTTCACCAGATTCAAGCGCATCATGGTCACAGGCATTCCACCCTTGGAAAGGAAATTGGAGGAGAAGCCTCCGCCACGGAAGTAGTCGCGGTCGGCAGGATACCAGGTGGTAGCCTTCAGGCAGTTGTCCACGTCGGCTTCAGTCATGTTCCAAGGTTCCTTCATCACCGGATTGCCGGCTTCATCTACAGACTGTCCGGAACCGTCCAGAGTCGTGGCACCCGAATTGATAAGGTGGATAATACCATTGGCAGCCAATCCTTCCAGTTCCTTGCCTGTAACACGCTTCACAGCTTCAGGGCTCCAGTAAGTGCGCACATCCGAGAAGATTTGTGCCCGATTGGTCAGCAAATGGCCAAACAGCATGGCGATTCCGTTGCAGGCATCGTTTTCCGTAGCCACCACAAAGGCTTCACGGATACCGTTCCAGTCGAACGAAGTATTCAGCAAAGCCTCCGGATAGTCGCCGTTGGGATAGAAATCGGTCCATTGGCGCTGTCCTTGGAAACCGGCAGCGATGGCGTTATGGCCCAATGCCTCTTCTTTAAAGCCCATCTCTTTCAGTTTGGGATTGCCTATCATCAGGTCGCGCATGATAATCATCATCTTCACCACAAACTCCCAGTCTGCTTCTTTCTGTTCGCGAGTCTTGCGATTTTCGGGACGGTTTTTAAAGTCATCCCCCTCGTTCACCTTGCAGTATTTCTCCGTCCAGGCCATTGCCTTTTCAAATTCTTCCTTATCATAAATGCCCTCTTCCATACGGCGGATAATCTCTGTCAAGTCTACCGACTCGTTTCTCATGCCTAAATATTCCTGGAAGAAATCCGGATTGACAATGGAGCCTGCAATACCCATGGAGCCGCTACCCATAGAAAGCTAGGACTTTCCGCGCAAGGTGTCTACATCCACTGCAGCACCGGCAAAGCCAAG
>CAMWRY010000094.1 GCA_947176775.1 uncultured Bacteroides sp. | reverse complement strand
CCACAGCACTTTATGGTGCACGTGGTGCAAACGGTGCCATCGTCATCAAGACCAAAACAGGAAAAGTAGGCAAACAGGGACTGGGTGTAGAAATCAACCAGACTGTAGAAGCCACCGATGTATATGCCAGCCCGGTGAAGCTACAGAACATATACGGTGCCGGTACTACCTATAACGGCTATCAAGGCGACTTCCGTGCCGACGGTTCTTTGGCAAGAACTTCTGCCAGCTGGGGACCGAAGATGGACGGACGCATGATCAACCAATACCTGCCGAACGGTGAATCCACTCCGTATGTAGCCCATCCGGACAACTGGAAGGAGTTCTACCAGACAGGATTGAACAGCACGACCAATGTGGCCATCAGCGGCGGTTCCGAGAAATCCTCCTTCCGCCTCTCCTACGGTTACACTTCCAACAAAGGTGTGTTCAAGAACAACGACTTCGGCCGTCACAACATCGCTTTCCGCGGTACGACCGAGCTGAACAAAGTGTTCGATGTGGAAATCGGTGTGAAATACGGTTTATCCGAAGCCAGAAACGGTGCCAGCCAAGGTGGTTGGGACTGGGGTAACAACGTAGGTATGATTACCGCCTACAACCTGCCCCGTAACTACGACGTAGGTGCCCACTATGCCCAATACCGCGACCCGGAGACACATGCACTGCTCGATACCAGCAACAGCTATGGTACATTGAGTTCATATTTCCACACACGCGACACCAAGGACGATGTACGCAGCGAAAACTCCTTGTTGGCCGACTTGACCTTGCGTGCTCACGTAACGCCTTGGTTGACTGCCAGCTTGAAGGGTAACTACAACCTCTATAACATCAGCACCGAAACCAAGACATACGGTACGGGAGAAAACTACGGTCCGAGTGGTTCGGGCGGCTACGCACGTGGTGGCGAACGCTCCGGAAACTACAACTTCAACGCCATGTTGCAAACTTCCGAACAGGCATTCCAGTTGTGGGGACAAGACTTTACCGCATCGGCCATTGTGGCAGCCGAACTCTACGGTAACACTGAAAAGCACGTTTGGAGCAAAAGTACAAACGGCGGTCTGGTGATTCCCGGCTACTTCTCTTTCTCCAACTCCGTGAACAAGATTGAACCGAAATTCACCTACACGCCGCGCAACGAACAGGTGTTTGGTATTTCCGGTATCATCAACTTGGGATGGAAAGACCAAGTGTTCTTGGAATTGACCGGACGTAACGACTGGCTGTCTACATTGACTTACCCGACTTATGTCGTTTCCGGCCAGAACAACTACAGTGTGTTCTATCCGTCGGCCAACTTGTCTTGGGTGGTTACAGACACCTTCCGTGACAAACTGCCCGAATGGTTCTCCTTCGGCAAGCTTCGCGCTTCTATCGCCCGTGTAGGTATGGGTACCAGCGCTTACGCCACAACCAAAGGATATGGCGTATTCAGTCAGGAATCCATCTACTTGCCCGACCGCAGCGGTTCCGTTCTGTCAGCCAAGCCTAACTTGGGTACAGCCTTCAATAGCAACGTGAAACCCGAAATCCAACAGTCCATCGAATTAGGTTTCGATGCCCGTTTCTTCGACGAACGCTTGAACATCGACTTCGCTTACTACAAGACCAATACCTACAACCAGATTATGACCGTAGGTTCTGTAGTGGAATCGGGTGCCAGCAGCAAGCTGATCAATGCCGGTAACATCCAGAACCAAGGTATCGAATTGCAGATTGAAGGAACCCCCATCCGCACGGCCAACTGGCGTTGGAGCCTCGGCGGTAACATCACTGTGAACCGCGGTAAGGTAGTGGAACTGGATGACGAAGTAAAAGAATGGCGATTGATGGATGGCTATGATGCCGCTCCTGAAATCTGGGCTTACGAAAATGGCAAATTCGGTGTATTGACCTCTTATCTGAACTCTTCTTACATGTCTCCGCTCGTTTACGACGACAAGGGCAGAATGGTTATCCGGTACGACCAGGAATACGGTTCTCCGAACTCTGTTTCCATGTACTCTCCGGTAACTTACTACAGTCGCAACGAAGAGGGTGACCGCGACCGTCACGTCTTGGGTAAAGTAGAGCCTGACTTCACACTGAGTTTGAACACCTCTCTCTCTTATAAGAACTGGGACTTGTACATTCAAGGAGACGGACGCTTCGGCGGTAACTACTTCTCTAACATGTGGAAGTACTCCATACCGCAAGGTAGCTTGGCTTCTACGCTGGAAGGACGTGACAAAGCACACGGTGGTATCCCCCGTATCAACTACAAAGGCGAGACCAACAACGACGGTCTGATGCTGAACGCCGTATTTGCAGAAGGCACACAAGCACCGTTGCAGAATGCAGACGGAACAGTGGGCAAGATGGTAGATGTAGGCGGTATGACCTACGCTGAAGCCGTTGCCGGTAAGTCTGAATGGAATGGTCTGGGCATCCGTCCGGTGATGACCGGTTCTTGGTATGCTTGGAACTATGGTTGGGGTATGCCTGCCATGCCGGGTTCCATCCAGGACAACACTTGGTTTGCCTTGCGTGAAATCACCTTGGGCTACCGCTTGCCGGAACGCCTTTGCAAGAAGTTCGGTGCCAACTACCTCCGTATCGGTTTCACGGCCCGTAACATCTGCTACATCATCAACAAGCTGACGGACGGTCTGAATCCTGCCTCCATCTCCAACAACAACCCATTGCAACCGATGGATATCGGCGGTGTACCGTTCTACCGTACATACGCTGTCAACTTTACAGTAAGATTCTAACAAACATCATACAGATAGAAATTATGAAAACATATAAATATTTTCTCACAGGTATTTGCTCCATGTTCATGTTATCCAGTTGCTTGAGTGACTATCAGGAACTGAATACCGATCCGGAACAGTTAGGAACTACCGATCCCCGTGCCATCTTCACAGGAGCGACCTTAAACTACAACAACAGCAGCCGCGGCCACTTGACCGGCAAATACAGCGGCGTGATGACTATTATGCAATATCTGGTACCGTCGTCCGGCGCAAGCAGCAACTATTACGTATCTTTGTCCAAACCGAACGAACATCCTGCCCCCAGCAACCCGTCGTACAGCTATTACTACAGCAGTTTCGGCCTGTACCTGGATCATCTGGTAAACTCGGTCATCCCTAATCATGCCGAATCAGCACGGTATGCCGACGTCAAAGCCATCGGAGAGATATTGTTGAGCCACCAGCAATTCCTGATACTGGATTGTTACGGCGCTGCTCCTATCACGGAAGCATTCAAGGCACAGACCGAAGGCATCCGCACTCCCAAGTACGACCTCTACCAGAAATCTGTCAACGGAACGCCGATGTACGAGATACTGGACAATCAGGTAAAAGCTGCCGTTGCTACCTTAAAGCAGTCCAATGAAACTCAGTATAACCTGGGAACCAACGACTTCTTCTATAACGGCGACGTCAAGAAATGGATTAAGTTCGGCAACACGCTGCGCGTGAAGATGGCACAACGCCTGGAGAAGGCTGACAAATCCTTCTACGACAAAGTCATCAATGAAGTGCTGACCTCCGCCAGCGAAGTGATAGACAGCAACGAGGCTTCCTGCATCTACCAGCACACCAACGACTATAACGACAATACGGATGACATCCAAAACATAACCAGCAACTTTGCGGCTTCCGCAGCGTTTGTCAACTATCTGAAAGCCTACAACGACCCTCGCCTCTATATCATGGTTCGTCCGAACGGTTTCGGTGAAGGCAACAACAACGATGAAAACGACAAATGGTTCGACACATTCCGTAAGGAATATCCCGACTATGCTACCCGTTATGCCCGTTTTGCCGACAGCCGCTATGTGGGTATGCCCGCCAATCCGGACAGTACGGGTTCTGTTACTGCCAACAATGTCTATCTGACCCTTCCCTACCATCAGGAAGACGGAACGGAAGCCAACCTGCAGATTCGTATGTACTCTCAGGCAGAAAGCCGCTATTACGTAAAGAACGGTGGTAGAAACGGTAACAACAACATGCCGGCACGCGCCATCGAGCACATTGATTATGAGAAGGACTTCCAGAGCATGCACTGCTACACTCCGGTTATCACCTATCCCGAAACCTGCCTCATGCTGGCCGAAATAGCCATCAAGAAGGGCAGTGCCGTAGCCGGTAAGGATGCAACGGCTTGGATGCGCGAAGGCATCAAGGCATCCATGCAGCAATATGCCGGATGGGCCGAAAACATGTACGTAGTGGCACAGACTGCTTCGACTGCTCCGACTTATAATCCGCTGACCGAGGCCAAAATCGAGGCTTACCTGGCACAACCGGAATTCCAAACAGCCACGTTGGAGAAAATCATCTCTCAGCAATGGATCAATCTGTACAACCAGCCGGAAGAGATGTGGGCCACATGGAAGCGTACCGGCCTGCCGGCATTCAAGGGAGTGCCTACTCCTGAAAACGGTATAGCCTACTTGGAAGAGATTCGCGATGCCGGTGTGGAACTGATTATTCCTCGCCGCAACTCTCTGGGCACGCCGAACACATTGAATATCAGTAACTACAACGAGGCTATCAAGCAATTGTGTGAAGACGCCAAATACGGTAATGATGTCTCTAAGACAGAAGGCCGCATCTGGTGGGACATACAATAAGGTTTATTAATCATATTATTAATTAAGGAGAATGCCGTCCGAATACCTTGAGTATTCGGGCGGCATTACAATTATTTGCACATGAGAGCAGGCATGAGGGCAAGCATTTGCCCTCATGCCTGCTCTCATATCTTTTCATATATCCCCCTCATTATTACCACACTATCCCATTCCGGCAGACAGACAGGAGAGAATAACAGGCGAAAGCCAATGTCGAACTCACGTTACCCTACTGTCCAAAGTAACTTTGTATGCGAAAAGGGAAGCAGCGAAAGAAAAGAGCTCTATACTTGCTTTCCATAAACCAAAACAAGAATCCAATACACACAAGCCATGACAACAGTAAAAACCAAATTTCGTGCTTCCTCTTCCGGAACGAAAGAGGGCACATTGTTCTATCAAGTGATTCACAACCGGGTGGTCAGACAGATCCGCACCGACTATAAGTTGCACCCACAGGAATGGAATGCGGAGAGTAAGGAAATCGTTTTTCCTCCCAACATCGGGAAGGCACGCCGCAACTACCTGGCTTCATTGCAAAAGATTGTACAGGAAGACGCGAAGCGACTGAAAAGCGTCATCTCGCACCTTAAGCGTGAGGGGAACAGCTACACGGCAGAGGATGTGGTGGCGGAATACCTCTCGCCGACAGACGACCTCTGCTTTATAGCCTTTGCCCGACACCTTGTGGAACAGCTAAAGCTAATCGGAAAACAATGTACGGCAGAGACCTACACGACGGTCATCAACAGCTTCGTCAGGTTCAGGAAAGAACGTGACATCCTTCTGGACGACGTGGATTCCGACCTGATGGCGGCATACGAGGCATACCTCCAATCCATCGGCATCTGCCCCAACAGCATATCCTTTTATATGCGCAACCTCCGGGCCATTTACAACCGCTCCGTGGACAAGGAACTGACTGCACAGCGCTATCCGTTCAAGCATGTCTATACCGGAATCGACAAGACGGTCAAGCGTGCCGTGCCGCTGAATGTCATCCGCCAGATACGGAATCTGGACTTAAGCCTGCACCCGGCCATGGATTACGCAAGGGATGTCTTCATGTTTTCGTTCTATACACGCGGAATGTCATTCGTAGACATGGCGTTCCTGAAAAAGAAAGATTTGCAAAACGGCATCCTCTCCTACCGCCGGCACAAGACCAACCAACAGCTGTTCATCAAATGGGAGAAACCCATGCAGGAATTGATAGACAAATATGACACGACCGACTCGCCCTATCTGCTCCCCATCATCAAGAACAACGGTAAAGATGAAAGACAACAATACAAGAGCGAGGCACACCGGATAAACAGCAACCTGAAGAAAATAGGCGAACGCCTGGGACTGGTCATTCCGCTGACCACCTACGTCGCCCGGCATGGCTGGGCGAGCATTGCCAAGAGCAAGAATATCCCCATCGCCACTATCAGCGAAGCAATGGGTCACGACTCAGAGGCTACGACACGCATCTATCTCGCCTCTTTGGACACTTCGGTAGTGGACAAGGCAAACAGTCTGATTTTGAAATCCGTCGGCACATCCTCGCATTTCGCTGACTGATAACAAGGCTCCTCGGAAAGGGAAAAATCAAGAGGGAAGGTGTTGAGCAAAAAAACTATTTCTCTCCGTAAGAGAAATACAAGACAAAGCGCAATCGGTAGTCGACTGATATACAGTATGAATGAGTTGCTTACGGATTGGGCTTGCTCAACATCTGCTATGTAAACTTGAATAAAATCGGAAATAACTTTAAAAAAGTATTCATATTACGTCTCATTTCCAATAAAATTTGTACATTTGTCCCCAAAATACTTCTCTTACGGAGAGATATACTTCTCTTACGGAGAGAAATAGGGAAAAAGAGACCAAAATACAGGAAATGAAGAATAAAGGACAAAGAAAAATGAAACGGATCATTTTACTTCTGGCAATCGCCATTGCCGGTGTGTCTCAGGCTGTCCGGGGGCAAAATGTAGCGGTAAAGACCAACCTGCTCTCCGATGTGGTCCTGAGTCCGAATCTGGGCATTGAAATCGGCCTTGCCCCCAAGTGGACGTTGGACGTGACCGGACAGTTCAACGGATGGACACTTTCGCATGACAGGCGGTGGAAGCATTGGGCGCTCCAGCCCGAAGTGCGCTACTGGTTGTGCGACCGTTTCGGTGCGCATTTCTTTGGCGCGCATCTGCACGGCGGACAGTACAACAT
>CAMWRY010000093.1 GCA_947176775.1 uncultured Bacteroides sp. | reverse complement strand
TTGCACTTGTCCGCACCGTCACCGAAGAAGTAGACGGGGTGCTGCTCCAGAAATTCCAGATAGGAATTCTCGTCCACAATGTCGGCAGCAATGTCGCGTATAGGCTTCAGGGCGCGGTCGTAGATGGCGGCATAGACTTCCATGCGGCGAGCGTCGATCATGGGGCAGAGCAGTGCGTCGTCGGGCAGTTCATCGTGGTAGAGCAGTATCGGCACGCACTGCACTTTCAGCGTTTCCAGCCCGATAAGCGGCAAGTTGCGTCCATAGCACACACCTTTGGCCATGGATACACCGATGCGTAATCCTGTGTACGAACCCGGGCCGCAACTTACGGCAACTGCATCCAGCGGCATGGCATGGCTGTCGGAAAACGATAGCGCTTCATCTACAAAGACTCCCAGCGAAACGGCGTGTGAAGGGCCATTCAGGTCCTCTCTCTTGAAAACGTTCTGACCGTCTTCGCTCACGGCTACGGAGCAAGCGGAAGTGGACGTTTCAATATGTAAGATACATGACATAACTTCTATTCTTGATTTTATTGTGGCAAATTTACGTGATTATTTTCAGATACACAAATGAATCCTCTTGCCTCTTTCTGCTTCCTCCTGCTAATTTGGCCTTATCTTGAGCCGGATCCTTATGTTGCATCGGAATACAAAGCTTTTCCATTTAGGCCGTTGCCTCCTCTTCCGGGGGTGTTTCTGACCAAGAGCGGCAATCTCGGCGCAGGATATAGGCCTCCGGTCCGGCGGATACTTGCTGTAAGGTTGTAAAACACAGATAATAAAGTGCTAAAGTATCCGTGCTAAATATACCTTTGGAGATAGCGTGTGGCTGTCGATAACGTTTGGATGGTTTGTGTTTAGAGTTAGGCATGCCTTACAGAGGCCTGTGGATGGGTTCAGACACTTGGCACAGGTGTCTGTGACACTTAGCACAGGTGTCGGCCACACTTAGCACCAGTGTCGGTGACACTTAGCACAGGTGTCGGCCACATGCAGCATCGGCATCCCCGGCCTGTCTTGCCGTTCACGCGCAGCGGCTGTAAGAATGGATTGAGATTGGGATATCCCGAATGGGTATTGTAATAGTAATAATCTGATTCTCATTCTAATAATATAAGGTGAAAGAAAAATCAGAGGATTTGCAGTCAAAGATTTATGGGCGTTTGCGCAAAGATAATCGTAGGGAATGATTATCTTTGCGCAAAACTATAACATTATGATACAATCTATGACAGGCTATGGCAAGGCGACTGTCGAATTGCCTGATAAGAAAATCAACGTTGAGATAAAGTCACTGAATAGTAAGGCTCTGGATTTGTCGGCCCGTATCGCTCCGCCTTATCGGGAGAAGGAGATGGAAATCCGTAATGAAATATCCCGGAAACTGGAACGGGGAAAGGTGGATTTCAGCCTTTGGATAGAGAAGAAGGAGGGTGAGGGGAGTGCCACTCCTATTAATCAGGCATTGGTGGAGGGATACTACAAGCAGATTTGTGGCATATCCGCAAATCTCGGCATACCGGTGCCTGATGACTGGTTTGCTACTTTGCTCCGAATGCCGGACGTGATGACCAAGAATGAAACGCAGGAGCTGAGTGAGGAAGAGTGGGCTGTGGCCTACATGGCCATAGAAACGGCAGTTGATGCGCTGGTGGAGTTTCGCAAGCAGGAAGGGGTCGCTCTCGAAAAGAAATTCCGCGAGAAGATTGCCAACATCTCCCAGCTGCTGGAAGCCATTGCTCCCTACGAGAAGGAACGCGTGGCCAAGGTGAAGGAGCGTATCATCGATGCGCTGGAAAAGACTTTGAGCGTGGATTATGACAAGAACCGCCTGGAACAGGAACTTATCTACTATATCGAGAAGCTGGACGTGAACGAGGAGAAGCAGCGGCTCGGCAATCACCTGAAGTACTTCATCAGCACGCTGGAATCAGGAAACGGACAGGGCAAGAAGCTGGGTTTCATTGCTCAGGAGATGGGACGTGAAATCAATACGTTGGGCAGCAAGTCCAATCATGCGGAGATGCAGAAGATTGTCGTCCAGATGAAGGATGAATTGGAGCAAATCAAGGAACAGGTGTTGAACGTAATGTAAAAAAAAAGAAAAGCCATGGGTAAACTTATTATCTTTTCGGCTCCTTCGGGATCCGGTAAGTCAACGATTATCAACTATCTGCTGACTCAGCATCTGAATCTTGCATTCTCTATCTCGGCCACAAGCCGTCCGCCCCGTGGGACGGAAAAGGATGGTGTGGAATACTTCTTCCTGACTCCCGACGAGTTCCGCCGCCGTATAGCAGCGGATGAGTTCCTGGAGTATGAGGAGGTGTACCAGGACCGTTTTTATGGCACGTTGAAGGAGCAGGTGGAAAAGCAGTTGGCTGCCGGGCAGAACGTCGTGTTTGATGTGGATGTAGTGGGGGGCTGCAACATCAAGAAGTTCTACGGTGAACGTGCGTTGTCCGTTTTCATTCAGCCGCCTTCGGTGGAGGAGCTTCGCAAGCGCTTGGTGGGTCGTGGAACGGATGCCCCCGAGGTGATAGAGAGCCGCGTGGCGAAAGCTGAATATGAACTGGGGTTTGCACCGAAATTCGATATCGTAATAGTGAATGATGACTTGGAGACTGCCAAAGCGGAAGCTTTGAAGGTGATCACGCAGTTCTTAAATCAATGACTCGTTCCTTGATTCCCTAATTTTTAAAATTTCAATTTGTCAAGTGGATATAGGAATTTTCAGTGGCTCGTTCAATCCGATACATATCGGCCATCTGGCCCTCGCCAATTATCTTTGTGAATACGCAGGGCTGGATGAAGTGTGGTTTATGGTTACGCCCCACAATCCGCTGAAGGAGGAAAGCGGACTCATGGACGACCGGCTGCGCCTGAAACTGGTGCGGCTGGCTGTTGAGGGTTATCCCCGGTTTCGTGCCTCCGATTTTGAA
Organism: uncultured Bacteroides sp.; assembly: GCA_947176775.1. Lineage (GTDB taxonomy): Bacteria > Bacteroidota > Bacteroidia > Bacteroidales > Bacteroidaceae > Bacteroides. The sequence goes on along the minus strand of CAMWRY010000093.1, from coordinate 3,930 downwards.
TTCCATCTGCCCCGTCCTTCTTATACTGTCCATACGCTGGATGCGCTGAAGCAGGCCTATCCGGCAGATACGTTTCATCTTATCATCGGTTCGGACAATTGGATGCTGTTCCCTCGCTGGTATCAGTCGGAACGCATCTTGGCTGAAAACCGTCTTCTTGTCTATCCCCGTCCCGGCTATCCGGTGGAGGCAGGCTCTTTGCCGCCGCATGTGGGATGGGTCGATGCTCCGGTCTTTGAAATCAGTTCCACTTTTATCCGCCGGGCGATGGAGGAGGGGAGGGATGTCCGCTATTTCCTCCATCCGGCGGTGTATAAGGAGCTGGCTATTCCAGGCAGGCGTCCAAATCACGAATCAGCTGCTCCTTGTCCATGTGCTGGCCGATGAAGACGATCTTCTGCATGCGGTCGCCGTAGTTCTCGTCCCAGTCCCTCAGCAGTCCCGGTTCTTGGCGCATCAGTTCTATCAGGTCTTCTTCGGGGGCGGTGGCATACCATTGCCCGGCTTCGGTTATCTTCTTTTGTATGCCGGCCTGCTCGAAGAGGAAAGACATGTCGCGGTTGTGGCTGAAATAGCAGACACCCTTGGCACGGATGACGTTGCGCGGCCACTTGGTGGCGGCGAAATGGTCGAACTTATGGATGTCGAATGCCGGACGGCGGTAATAGACAAAGGAACTAATGCCATACTCTTCCACCTCTCCGCCTTCGGCGTGGTGATGATGGTGGTGATGTTTGTGACACCCTTCATGATGATGGTGTTCTTCTTCGTGATGATGATGCTCTTCCTCGTGATGGTGATGAGCATGGTGTGCTTCCCTCTCTTCCTCTTCGGTGACTTGCCGTTCTATTCCCCGAATCCAACCGGCAGAAGTGGCGACACGTTCAAAATTGAATAGGCCGGTATGGATAATCTTGTCCAGTTCCACATCGGCATAGTTACATTCTATAATCTCGGCACCGGGTTGCAGGGTGTGTAGAATCTGCTTGATGCGTTTCAGTTCTTCCGGTTCCACTTCGGCGGCCTTGTTCAGCAGGATGATGTTGCAGAACTCAATCTGCTGGATAATGAGGTTTTCGATATCCTCATCGTCAATGCCCTTACGGGTCAGGTCGTTGCCACAGGAAAACTCGCTTTGCAGGCGCAGGGCATCTACTACAGTGGTGATGCAGTCCAGGTGGCAGATGCCATACTTGGTGTAAGCACCTCCCATACGGGGAATAGAGCAGATGGTCTGTGCGATAGGCTCAGGCTCGCAGATGCCGCTTGCTTCGATGACGATGTAGTCGAAACGTTGCATCTTCATGATTTCGAGCATCTGCTCTATCAGGTCGGTTCTCAGCGTGCAGCAGATGCAGCCATTTTGTAGTGCCACCAGGCTTTCGTCCTTCTTGCCTACTATGCCGCCTTTCTGTATCAGGTCCGCATCGATGTTCACCTTGCCTATGTCATTGACGATGACGGCAAACTTGATGCCGTGTTTATTGGAAAGGATGTGGTTCACTAAGGTGGTTTTACCGCTGCCCAGATAGCCGGTCAGCAGGAGGACGGGGATTTCTATTGCATTCATAATCTTCAGGATTCTTTTTTGAAAAATACTTTGTTCTTATCCTGTGCGAAGTTACAGCTTTTTCTCAAGATGTTATAATCAAACAAGATTAAATTACTACACCAGAGCAGCGCTTTTAATTCGTTGAATAGATGTTCTGAATATTAAGAATCCTTTTCTACCTACCACCTCCCCCTTCGGGTACTCCTCCTCCCAAGAGGAGGAGAATTGTCATGCGGCCCTTATATCGAACTGACGTTATTTAGGATGTATTCCATTTCCGCACATCTGATTATCCTTAAACTAAAAAAGACGGAGCATACATTGATATACTCCGCCTTTATTAAGCTATATACTGTTGAGAAATTACAGGATTCCTTGTGCCATCATTGCTTTTGCCACCTTCATGAATCCGGCGACGTTGGCACCTTTCACGTAGTTTACGTAGCCGTCGGCTTCTGTACCATATTGTACGCAGGCTTCGTGGATGTTCTTCATGATACTCTTCAGTTTTTCGTCCACCTCTTCTGCGCTCCAGCTCAGTTTGATGGAGTTCTGTGTCATTTCGAGGCCGGATACAGATACACCGCCGGCATTGGCAGCTTTGCCCGGTGCATACAGGATTTTGGCTTCTTGGAATACACGGATGGCTTCGGGAGTAGAAGGCATGTTGGCACCTTCGGACACGGCCATCACGCCGTTGGCAATCAGCTTGTGGGCATCATCCCCGTTGATTTCGTTCTGAGTGGCAGAGGGCAGGGCGATGTCTGCCTTTTCACCCCAAGGACGTGCACCTTCTACATACTTCACGCCCGGATATTGCTCGGCATATTCGCGGATACGTCCACGGTAGAGGTTTTTCAGTTCCATGATGTAGTCCAGTTTTTCGCGGTCGATGCCGTCCGGGTCGTAGATATAGCCATCAGAATCAGACATGGTCAATACCTTACCACCCATTTGCAATACCTTTTCGGCTGTGTATTGTGCCACGTTGCCCGAACCGGAAATCAGGCAGGTCTTACCTTGCAGGTCGGTACCTTTGGTCTTCAGCATTTCCATCAGGAAGTAGATGTTACCGTAGCCCGTAGCTTCCGGACGAATCAGTGAACCGCCGAATTCGCGGCCTTTTCCTGTAAATGTTCCGGTAAATTCGCGTGTCAGTTTCTTGTACATGCCGAACATGAAGCCTACTTCACGGCCACCTACGCCGATGTCACCGGCAGGTACGTCTGTCTCAGGACCGATGTGGCGCCACAGCTCTAACATGAAGGACTGAACGAAACGCATAACTTCGGCATTGGATTTGCCACGTGGAGAGAAGTCGGAACCGCCTTTGCCACCGCCCATGGCGAGGGTGGTCAGTGAATTTTTGAAAGTCTGCTCAAAAGCAAGGAATTTCAGGATAGACAGATTGACGGAAGAGTGGAAGCGCACACCGCCTTTGTAGGGGCCGATGGCATTGTTGTGCTGCACACGGTAGCCCATATTGGTCTGTACATTCCCTTTGTCATCCACCCAAGTAACACGGAATTGGTAAACGCGATCGGGGATACAAAGACGCTCAATCAGATTGGCTTTGTCGAATTCCGGATGTTTGTTATACTCTTCTTCAATCGTAGAGAGAACTTCTTCTACTGCCTGATGATACTCCGGTTCATTGGGGAACCGTCTTTTCAAATCTTCTAATACCTTAGCTGCATTCATAATCTATTTTTTTTATTGGTTTCTTACTATGCGAATGTGGTAATGGGCAAATATGCAAAATACTGATAGTTGCATTGTGTATGCTTTTATGCCGAATGGTCATTGCCACATTAGCACATTGCCACATTATTCTGTTAAGCGGTTGCAAAAGTATATATAAAAATGGAATAAACAAGCAATTTATAAATAAAATGCGCCACAAAACAACAATTTTATTGTTTTGTGGCGCAAAACTGAATAAAAAGATACTATTTATCCTCTTTTTATGGACTTGATGACGGGAATAAATACCAAAGCTGCTGAAATGGCAAGCGTCAGAAGGATTGGTCCGTCAATTCGTTCGGCAGATACCAGGACAATGTAGCAAAGTGCTGCCCAAAGCAGCACAATACATACTATTTGGAATTTAGACAACGGTCGTCTCATTTGCCTGTCTTCTTTTTGTCTACGATGGCATCGATGACTGCTACGGCCGTGATGTTTACAATGTCGCGTACGGAACTTTCAAAGTCGGTAAAGTGGATAGGCTTGTTCAGTCCCATCTGGATAGGGCCAATCAACTCGGAATCGGTATCCATGGCCTGCAACAGCTTGTAAGCGGCATTGGCAGAACTCAGGTTGGTGAAAACCAGTGTATTGACGTCTTTTCCTTTTAGGCGCGTGAAGGGATACTTGGC
>CAMWRY010000092.1 GCA_947176775.1 uncultured Bacteroides sp. | reverse complement strand
AGCCGCCGGATTTCCTCCCCTGTCCCCACGCATCCGCCCCTGAAAGGCCACCCCTTTCCGAGGCAGCCACCGGGGGAAAAGGGGAGAAACCCGGGGACTTTGCCACAGGCACATCCCCCCATTCCACATTCCACAAACCCCTTCAAACAAAAAAACGACAAAAAATGAGAAACTTCAGCCAAGCCGGCATCGACACCGGCGGCCGCATCAGCGGCAAAATACGAACCACCTGCCCCAAGTGCAGGGATACCCGCACCAACCACGGCGACAAATCGCTCTCCGTAGACCTGGATACCGGCTGGTGCCACTGCTTTCACTGCGAAGCCAACTTCCGCGTGCCCGACCTCGAAGAAGAGCGGCTGCGCCGCCAACGACGCAACCGGCAGCAACGCCTGCTACAGGCGCAGACCGCCACGAAGCGCTACGTGTGCCCCCTCTTCGTAGAGGCCAACCTCGACCTGCCCGAGCCCATCGCCAACTACCTGGTGAAGCAGCGCGGCCTGAGCCTGCAAACCCTGCGCCGGCTGAAGGTCACCGGACAGTGGGAGGCCATGCCCTCCACCACCCCGGGCGCGCCCTTCCGCGACCCCGAACCCTGCATCGGCTTCAACTACTTCGAAGAGGGCCGGCTGGTGAACACCAAGTTCCGCACCCTGCAGAAGGGCTTCAAGATGGTGAAGGGGGCCGAACTCATCCCCTACAACCTCGACTCGCTGAAGGGGAAAGAGAGTTGCTACATCGTGGAGGGCGAGATAGATGCCCTGACCCTGCACGAGGTGGGGCGCACCGCCGTCATCTCCGTACCGGCCGGCGGAAACACCAACTCCACCTGGCTGGACCGCTTCATGGAGAGCCACTTCGACGACATGCAGACCATCTACCTGGCCACGGACAACGATGCCAACGGCCTGAAGATGCGCCACGAACTGATACGCCGCTTCGGCGAGGAGCGCTGCCGCGTCGTCACCTTCAGCCCCGACTGCAAGGATGCCAACGAAGAACTGATGCGGCACGGACGCGAAAGCCTGCTGCGCTGCCTTGACGAGGCCGGCGAACTGCCCCTGGAGGACGTGGTGACGGCCAACGACCTGCGCGACGACCTGAAGGCCCTCTTCGAAAACGGGCTGACGCACGGCGCCCAGACGGCTCTGGCAAACTTCGACCGCCTCTGCACCTTCGAAACCGGACGGCTGCTCGTGGTCACCGGACGACCCGGCGACGGAAAGTCGGAATTCGTGGACGAACTGATTACCCGACTCGCCCTGCTGCACGACTGGAAAACGCTCTTCTTCAGCCCCGAAAACCAGCCGCTGGCCCTGCACCAGTGCAAGCTCATCGAGCGCATTGCCGGCGAGAAGTTCCGCCGCAGCTCCGGACTGGAACCGCAGCGCGTGGAGCAAATCATAGCGTGGCTCAGCGAGAACATCTTCCATCTGCAACCGGGCATCGAAGCCTATACCCTGGACCGCGTCCTGGGCACCGCCCGGCAGATGGTGGTGCGCCGGGGCATCCGCATCCTCGTCATCGACCCCCTGAACCGGCTGGAACAGCAGCTGGCCCCGGGGCAAACCGAACTGCAATACATCTCGGACCTGCTGAACCGCCTGAGCCGCTTCGCCGTGCAGAACCACTGCCTCGTCATCCTCGTGGCCCATCCGCGCAAGGTGAACCGCAACCTCTCCGGCGAACTGCGACGGGTGGAGATGAACGACATCAACGGCTCGGCCGACTTTGCCAACAAGTGCGACTACTGCCTCGTGGTGGAGCGCGACCGGAGCGCCAAGGTCACTCGCGTGCACGTGGAGAAAGTGCGCTTCCGCCACCTGGGCGAGACCGGCCATTGCAGCTTCAGCTACAACACAGATTGTGGCCGCTACCAGCCCTGCCGGGAACGGCTGGGCGGCAACGGCCACGAACTCTTCGACGTGGAATACCCCGAAAGCTTCTGGGAAGCCTGCCTCAAGGAGCACCTAAAGCCTCGATAAAGCCTGCCTCAAGGAGCACCTAAAGCCTCGATAATCAGCTTGACCTGCAGAGGGGTGTAGCACTTGGCACAGGTGCTCAGCCCGGCCCGTTCCAAAGCATCGGACAGGCCGGGCTTTTCCTTGATCCATCGGTTCAGCAGCTTCAGTGCACTCCTCCCGTCTATCTGCGGATTGAACTTGGCTGCCAGCTCCCTCTTTCCGTAGCTGCGCAGCTCGAACTTCTGTACGGTTACATCTTCATCTTTCATCGTCTTGTCGCTTTTTTTGTAGTTAACAATTCGGCTTACCTATGTTGCAAATATAGCGAAAAAGCAAGACATATACAACATTTTCCACAGATTTTCTCCTCCCAAACGCGACATAACGCGACTTATCGCGACGCAACGCGACACATCGCGACATAACGCGACTGTAGGTCAACAGGAATAGCTATCTTTGCTTCGGCAAGTCAGGAAAGGAGGTGCCATGGAACCCCCATCCCGACCTGCCCGGGAGGAACGCCGAACCGATTCCAATCACGACAAACAAAACTTACACGATTATGACAAAAGCTTTAGTAGTGCGCATACAGCGCCACAAGAAAATCGGAGACAAGGAATCTCCTATGGTCTACACCCTCGTGCGCAAGCCCAAAGACGCCAAGACCTACAACCTGGAACGCATCGCCGCCGACATCGAGGCCCTGGGCGGCATGTCGGCCGAAGACGTGCTGCACGTGTCGCGCGGCCTTATCCGCAGCATCCGCCAGATTCTGACGGACGGCAACACGGTGAAGATAGACGGCCTGGGCCTGTTTCGCACCACCTTCAGTTGCGAGCCTGCCGAGGAGGCCAAGAACTGCACGGTGAAGAACATCAGCCGCGTCAACATCCGCTTCATGGCCGACACCTCGCTCCGCCTGGTGAACGACACCAACGCCACCACCAAGGGCAGCCCCAACAACATCGAGTTCGAACTGGTGACCGCCGACGGCACCTCCGGCAGTGGCAGCGGCGGCAACACCGGCGGAAGCGGCAACACCGGCGGCGGCAATACCGGCGATGGCGACCAAGGAGATAATCCGCTGGGATAAAAGGAGTTGTTCTCTAAACTAAAAACATCATCATCATCATGCGCAAAATCAACTACCTCGTCATCCATTGCAGCGCCACCCGTGAGGGATGTACCCTCACCCCCGAGGCGCTCGAGGCCGAGCACCGTCGCCGCGGTTTCCGCACGACGGGCTACCACTACTACATCCGCCGCGACGGCACCACCGTCCGCACCCGTCCCCTGGAGCTTGTGGGGGCGCACGTGCAAGGCTACAACAAGCACTCCATCGGCATCTGCTACGAAGGCGGACTGGATGCCCGGGGCTGTCCCAAGGACACCCGTAGCCCCGAACAGCGCGCCGCCCTGCGCCTGCTCGTGGCCCACCTGCTGCGCCGCTTCAAGGGCAACGTCCGCGTCTGCGGCCACCGCGACCTCAGTCCCGACCTGAACGGCAACGGCACGGTGGAACCCAACGAGTGGCTGAAGGCATGCCCGTGCTTCGATGTGGGTTCGGAATTGTGAATCGGAAGGAGTTATAAAACTAAAAAAACTACGAATTATGAAAATCAGTAAAGAAACCTGGAAAGCCATCCTGAAAGTCGTGGGTGCCGCCATCGCCGCCATTGCCAGCGCGCTGGGGGTGCAGGCGATGAACAGGCCGTAAAGAAAACTGAATGCAATGAGGGTGTGTCCGAACAAAAATTCCCTATCCTTTGCTCTATCATCCTACGCGAAGTCGAAGGGCCTACTCCCTTTGCGAACAGGAAAAGAGATGCTTCACCACGTTCAGCATGGCAGCATGATAGGCTTGTTGACGTTTCGACACGCCCTCTTTGTACATAAAAAAGGAAGTGCGCATTTTGACACACTTTCGGCAACCATTTCCCAACTGTCTTTTTCAGAAAATAGCTTTCTTATTTTTGTCCTTCTTACTCTTATCTATGTTACCGTCGAGATCCGCTTCGCCCAAATGTTTTTTCCCGTTGCTATCAAACACTTCATAATGCGTCTTATGAAAATTATCCAAATACCAATAGTATTTTGTGTCATTTTCTTGATATACAGAAACGCCTTGCATCTGTAAGTTCGTTTTAGTGAACCTTTTAGGGTCTTCCAGTGAGAATTGGAAAAGGCCCTGGCTTTTCAGATAAGCGATAAGTTCGTCTAAATCATTGAAACAGGGTACTTGTATGAATTCCTTTGGATGGTCTTTTTCATGCACGGCATCCCGAAAAAGCACCAACCGGTTTTTGGGAGGTACGGTGCTGTCTATGCAAATAAATTTTTTCTGAAACGTGTCATGCCACATCGCCAGATGTTTCAAACCATCAAATAGCATACGGACTTCAGTCTCCTTCACATCCCAATGAAAGCAATGCAAACCATCATCCTTTACGTTGAGGTCGATAAAGCGCAGGTCTTTAGACAGAGTTCCTATCTTGTAGCAATCCGTACTATTGAGCCATAATTTGATTTCCCTGGGTCTCCAATCCCTCAGCTCTTTATATATAGGTTGGGTCACTTCATCCAATACATGAAAATAGATATCGAGCATGGTCCTCATTGATTATACAAACTATACAAATCATTTTCCGCCTGGTCAAAGAAACCTTTGGGCTGGTAGCGAAGCGTACCATCCTCGTTAATCACTACTTCTTCGGCTTTGGATGCGTGTTTCTCCTTGTCATGAAAATCATACACCTTGACCAGATGATTGGATATGCCCTGCTGATAGTCCTTCTGATGGGCTTTGCAAGCCAAAAGAACACCGTTGATGATGTGATCGCTATGCGTTTCTACAATTATTTGTATTCCCCTACTAGCCACTTTGGCAATCAACTTTGCCAGTGCGGCCTGTCCGCCGGGATGCAAATGAGCCTCCGGATTTTCCAGTACAACCAGAGCCCCCGGTCGTGCAGACAACAACGCAACAATCACCGGCAAAGTGTATGATATACCATAGCCTATATTCTCTGCTCGCAAGTCCATAACAGGTTTGGTCTGGCTGTCCTCTCCATTGAATCCGTAACTGATGGCATACGTGCTGCTGTCTTTCCGTTGCTCCACATTTATGGTCACATCAGGACTGATTTTCTGTTCCCAATAAATGGTCTGTTGCAACAGACTCAAATCCTCTTTCGGCCCTTCTTCATAATAGTCCTGCACGGTTTCAGCGCCATATTTGTCCAGGAAATGAGCCACCAGTTCGCCTTGTCCTTCGTTCAGCGACAATTGCTTTTGGATTTCTACAGCATAGGTTTCTTTTGGGAAAACACTTTTCCCACCCCATCTGGCCGCACTGATATACTGGAAATCATTGTTAAACAGCGACAAATCCTTTAATTGGATATCATTGAGCGCATGGTCGTTATATGCGTCTTTCCGAATGAATGAATCCTGCAAATTCGTCATTGCCGCTTTGAAACTAAAATGATATTCGTTATGGTCAGCGGTAAAGTGAAAAGTGATAATGTTATCCTCAGCCAAACGGTACAACGCATCATGGGCAATGCCAATGCTACACAATGGCTGGTTCAGGTCCAAACCTTGTGCAAGGCGGTTTTTCAGATAAGACTGTCTTAATAAGAGAAGAGACTGGATGACACTGGTTTTTCCGCAGCCATTCACGCCCGTCAGCAGTGTCAAGTTACCAAGGGTGATGCGAGTATCTTTATGCGACTTGAAATTGGATATATACAATTGAGTTATCATCAGATACTATTTACTATTTATGGTTTCATTGTTTATGCTCTTTCTAAGGATTTCGGCAAAACGGGAAAAACGTCTTTTAACATTGTCCGGCTGCCCTGTACCTCCCGAAAATGAAGAATTGTATGACTTGTTTCCGTGCATCTCCGTTATCAAATTCGTCCTGAATAGTTCTTTGTGAGACAATATGGAGTCGCTGTCCTTCTCGTCCAATTTGGCCAGAGTGACGGCTATCACTTCGAAATAAGCTTTGTTTATAGGTCTTCTGTTATCAGCGGCAGACTCCCGTTTCCGGAAAGCATCATCGCCGAATATCACATACGCCAGTTCCATTCCCCGGATAAAATCCTTTTTCATACGATTGATGCTCTCCTCGGAAATTTCTCCATGATTGATTTTCTCCAAACATGTATTCATAAAGTTGTCCAAATCGGGCTCATAATTCTCATAACCCAGCAGATAAAAAGCCATAAAGCGTGTGACAAAATCTTGATCCTGCATCCGTTTGGAAGGAATTTTATGACCGGTGACTTTTAAAAAAGCGGAATTCACTGCCAGTTCTTTCACCAATTCAATGGCTTTCCCCTGGAAAACGGCATTCCTTATCTCTTGAGGCTTCAGCTCCGTACCGCCGGTATTCAGCCGTTTGAACAAGATATATTTCACCTTATCGGGCACTCCGCTATTCAACAAGTTTACAGTAACCGGAAGCATTCGGATATCTCGTTTTAAATCAAAAGGTAAGTCGCCAAATTTTTTCCCGTTAAAATCCAAGAACTCCAACTCGCACAATTCCAACGATTCGTCCACGCAAAAGTTACGAATCGCACAGCATCTCTGCAAACCGTCGATAATCTTCCAATGCCTCCGGGTAACTTCCTCAAAATAAAAGGCAGGGAGACGCAGTCCTAACATAGCCGACTCTATCAATCGGCTTTGCTTTCCGGATGACCATAAATCCTCATTTCGCTGATATTCCGTGTGAAAATCAATCCAACCATATTGAATCATATCTATCAAATCGCCCAGATTCATAGGAGGATTACTCAATTTTATATCATTAGGCGAAAAAGGCTGGGTAATCGATACGCCAGAAGAAGTATCTTCCTGTTCAATCTCTTGACCTTCTAAATCCTTGAAATCTTTTTCTTCCATGTGCCATTATTGAAGTTCAGTACAAAAATACATATTAAACTGATAAAAAGAAAAATTCAGAAACAAAAAAGTTACATTACCAACCTATTTGATTCCGGTTTGCCGGTAACTTATGTGTAGAT
>CAMWRY010000091.1 GCA_947176775.1 uncultured Bacteroides sp. | reverse complement strand
GTATATTTATATACAATTTCACCACATTATCTGACAAATTGTAATCTTACCAATAAATCAGTCATAGATAAAAATGCATCAACTCTTGTTTTGGTCAGAAAATATATAATAACAAAAGAAACATTATTCTTTCCCAAAACACTTTTATTTAAACAAGGTAAAGCAATTATCTCACTGTTTTTATTTACATTTGCCATCACTACATCGAAAAAACGTGGAACTATGGCTAAAGAAAAGACAGTGTATGTATGCAGCAACTGTGGACAAGATTCACCCAAATGGGTAGGAAAGTGCCCATCGTGTGGAGCATGGAACACGTATGTGGAAGAGGTGGTACGGAAAGAGACGATAAGCAAGCGCCCCCTGTCGGGCATGGAAACCGCCAAGGCCAAGCCCGTGACCCTGCACGAGATTGTGGCCGATGACGAACCACGAATCGACCTTCACGACGCCGAGTTGAACCGGGTGCTGGGTGGCGGACTGGTACCGGGCTCCCTGGTACTGATTGGCGGCGAACCGGGAATCGGGAAATCCACCCTGACCCTGCAAACCGTGCTTCGCATACCGGAGAAACGCATCCTCTACGTCTCCGGCGAGGAGAGCGCCCGACAACTGAAACTGCGTGCCGACCGCCTGGCAAAAACCTCCAGCGACTGCCTCATCGTGTGCGAAACCTCTCTGGAACAGATTTATGTCTACATCAAGAACATTCGTCCGGACATCGTTATCATAGACTCCATACAGACCATCTCTACCGAAAGCCTGGAATCCTCGCCGGGAAGCATCGCCCAGGTGCGCGAATGCTCCGCTTCCATCCTGCGTTTTGCCAAGGAGACGCATACGGCGGTCATCCTTATCGGACACATCAACAAGGAGGGTAGCATAGCCGGGCCAAAGGTGCTGGAGCATATCGTGGACACCGTGCTCCAGTTCGAAGGCGACCAGCACTACATGTACCGCATCTTGCGAAGCATCAAGAACCGCTTCGGAAGTACAGCCGAACTGGGCATCTACGAAATGAGGCAGGACGGCCTGCGACAAGTGAGCAACCCCTCCGAACTGTTGCTAAGCCAAGATCATGAGGGAATGAGCGGTGTGGCTATCGCTTCGGCCATCGAGGGGGTGAGGCCATTCCTCATCGAAACGCAGGCACTGGTCAGCAGTGCCGTGTACGGCAATCCGCAGCGTTCTGCCACCGGATTCGACATCCGCCGCATGAACATGCTGCTGGCAGTACTGGAAAAGCGTGTCGGTTTCAAACTGGCGCAGAAGGATGTATTCCTCAACATTGCCGGGGGGCTGAAGGTAAACGATCCGGCCATAGACTTGGCTGTCATCAGTGCCATACTTTCCAGCAACATGGATGCAGCCATCGAACCGGAAGTGTGCATGGCAGGAGAGATCGGGTTGTCGGGCGAAATCCGTCCCGTGAACCGCATAGAGCAGCGCATCGGAGAGGCGGAGAAGCTGGGATTCAAAAGCATCCTCATACCGAAACATAACCTGCAAGGAATGAACCCATCGAAATGGAAGATAGAAATCATTCCGGTGCGGAAGGTGGAAGAAGCGTTCCGGGCGCTGTTCGGATAGACCCACCACAGATTACACGGATTTACACAAATCAGAAGAACAAAAAGATTATGATACAGGAATACCAACTACGCGTATTGCCCGAAGTGGCGGCCAACGAACAACGTCTGAAAGAGTACCTCGTACAGGAAAAGGGGCTGAATCTACAGGAGATAACTGCCACGCGCATCCTGAAGCGTAGCATTGATGCCCGTCAGCGGACCATCTACGTGAACCTGAACGTACGGACCTATCTGAACGAAAAGCCGAAAGAGGATGAATACCAGCATACCGAATATAAGAATGTAGAAGATAAACCGCAAGTGATAGTGGTAGGTGCCGGTCCCGGAGGACTGTTCGCCGCCCTGCGCCTGATAGAACTCGGTCTGCGCCCCATCATCGTGGAGCGCGGCAAGGACGTGAGGGAGCGGAAGAAAGACCTTGCGCAAATCAGCCGTCGGCAAACCGTAGACCCGGAATCGAACTACAGCTTCGGAGAAGGGGGAGCCGGCGCCTATTCGGACGGCAAACTGTACACGCGTAGCAAAAAACGCGGAAATATCGACAAGATTCTGAATGTCTTCTGCCAGCACGGCGCCTCTACCTCCATATTGGTGGACGCACATCCCCACATCGGTACGGACAAACTGCCGCGTGTCATCGAGAACATGCGAAACACCATCATCGCCTGCGGTGGCGAGGTGCACTTTGAAACACGCATGGATGCCCTGATTATAGAAAATGATGAGGTGAAAGGCATCGAGACCCACACGGGCAAGACCTTCCTCGGCCCGGTGATACTGGCCACCGGACATTCCGCCCGTGACGTCTATCGTTGGCTGGCAGCCAACAGCGTAGAGATAGAGGCCAAGGGCATCGCCGTAGGGGTACGCCTGGAGCATCCGGCTGCCCTGATAGACCAAATACAATACCACAACCGCAACGGACGCGGAAAATACCTGCCTGCCGCCGAATACAGTTTTGTGAACCAGGTGGACGGACGGGGTGTCTACAGCTTCTGCATGTGTCCCGGCGGTTTCGTAGTGCCAGCCGCCAGCGGCCCCGAACAGATAGTGGTCAACGGAATGAGTCCCAGCAACCGCGGTTCGCGTTGGAGCAACTCGGGCATGGTAGTGGAACTGAGGCCGGAAGACCTGGAAGCAATGAACGATTTTGATGGAAACCTGATGAAAAACGAGGACTTCGCAACTCCTAATTCTCAATCTGCAATGCTCCATTCTCAATTAAAAATGCTTTTCTTCCAAGAGTACCTGGAGCGTCTCTGCTGGCAGCAAGGCAACCGGAAGCAGACGGCACCGGCACAACGGATGGCAGACTTCACCCGGAAGAAACTGAGCTACGACCTGCCGGAGAGTTCGTATGCGCCGGGCTTGGTATCCTCGCCTCTGCACTTCTGGATGCCTTCGTTCATTGCAGAGCGTTTGAACAAGGGATTCCAGCTGTTCGGCAAGTATAGCCGCGGTTTCCTGACGAACGAAGCGGTAATGATTGGTGTAGAGACCCGTACATCGGCACCGGTACGCATCATCCGCGACAAGGAGACGCTGCAACATGTACGCATCAAGGGCCTGTTCCCCTGTGGGGAAGGTGCCGGATATGCCGGAGGCATTGTCTCTGCAGGTGTTGACGGCGAACGATGCGCAGAGGCGGCAAAGGCGTTCATCACACACTGATTGTTATAATATCCATAGACTAATATTTATATGAGGTTCATCATCAACATTGTATGCTTTCTGTTCCTTTTGCCTCTCGTTGCCACAGCACAAACGTATAAATACATAGGGGTGGAAGACGGATTAAGCAACCGCAGAATCTTCGATATCCAAAAAGATTCCACAGGCTACATGTGGTTTCTCACCAACGAAGGCATAGACCGATACAACGGGAAGGACATCAAACACTACCCACTTATCGAGGAGGAGAAAGCATCCGGCTCTCCCATCCACCTCGGCTGGCTACACCTGGACGAGAAAGGAGGAGTATGGGTAATAGGCAAAGCAGGGCGCATCTTCCGATACGACCAGGAATGCAACATGTTCAATAAAATGTACAGGCTGCCCAAGACACCGGCCGATATCAGCTACGGTTACATGGACCGGCAGGACAGAATCTGGCTGTGCAACAGGTACAGCATCATTCTCTATGACATCCGGACCAGAAAGACCAGCCAAATATCCAACGAACTGAAAAGCAGTATCACAAGCATCGAGCAGGTGGACAACGACCACTTTTTCGTGGCTACAGGCAAGGGAGTGAGACATGTCAAGCTGGAGAACGGGACATTGCAGGTGCTCCCCCTCCCCCCTCTTGACCAAATACAGGCTCAAATCAGTGTGCTCTACTACCACCGGGAAGTGCAAAGACTGTTCATCGGCACCTTTGAAAAAGGCGTCTTTGCCTACGACCTGCGGCAACAGCAAATCATACACCCCAACACGGACCTGAGCGACGTAAACATAGCCCGAATCAAACCCCTGAACCAGAACGAACTGCTGATAGCGACCGAAGGCATGGGCATACATAAAATAGATGTAAGCACGTGCATCTCAGAGCCGTACATCACCTCCAATTACAACAGTAGCAACGAGATGAACAGCAACAACGTCAACAATCTCTACATTGATGAAAAGAAGCGCATCTGGATAGCCAACTACCCGGAAGGAATTACCATTATAGACAACCGATACAAGAACTACAACTGGATAAAGCACTCCGTCGGCAACAAGCAGTCGCTGGTCAACGACCAAGTACACTCCGTCATCGAAGACAGCGACGGAGACCTGTGGTTCGGGACAAGCAACGGTATCAGCCTATACCAGTCGAAGACCGGACAATGGCACTCGTTCCTGAGTTCATTCGACCCCCTGCTGAAAAACAAGAACCACATCTTCATCACGCTGTGCGAAGTGGCTCCCGGTGTCATTTGGGCAGGAGGCTACACGTCGGGCATATACAAGATAAACAAGAAGACGCTGTCAGTAGAATACTTCTCTCCTGCAATGCTCGGGCCGGACAACATACGTCCTGACAGATACATTCGGGACATCGTAAAGGACTCCGAGGGCTTTGTCTGGTCCGGCGGATTCTACAATCTGAAGCGCTTCGACCTGTCTCAAAAATCTGTCCGTCTGTATCCCGGCGTACATTCCGTCACCGCCATTGCAGAGAAGGACGGACAGCACATGTGGGTCGGAACCGATACCGGGCTCTATCTGCTGGACAAGGTGTCGGGCCAACTCCAATATATCACGTTGCAGGAAGAGACGATCTACATCAATACTCTCCACCAGGCGGAAGACGGTTCATTGTATATTGGTACAAACGGCTCCGGACTCATTATCTACGATGCAAAGGACAATACCTTCGAACGTTATCATAAAGAGAACTGTGCCCTGATTTCCAACAGCATCTATACCATCCTCCCCGAAGTAGACGATCATATCCTGATGAGCACCGAGAACGGCATCAGCTGTTTCCACCCCATGGAGAAGATATTTCACAACTGGACGAAAGAGCAAGGTCTGACCTCCTCCTGCTTCAGCGCCACTTCCGGAGCACTGCGCAAGAACAAGGGAATGGTCTTCGGCAGCACGGACGGAGCCATCGAGTTCCCCAAAGGAACCCGTTTGCCTGAATACGTCTATTCGCCTATGATATTCAGCGACTTCCAAATACTCTATCAGACAGTCTTTCCCGGCAGCGAAGACTCTCCCCTGAAGGAAGGCATCAACCGAACCAAACATTTGAAACTGAAGTACAACCAGAATACTTTCTCGCTCAACATCTCATCCATCAACTACGATGCTCCGAACAACGTCATTTTCTACTGGAAACTGGAAGGATTCTACGACGACTGGAACCGACTGGGCCAGGAAGGACTACTGCGCTTCACCAACCTGGCTTCGGGCAAATACAGGCTCTGCATACGGGCAGTGTCCAAAGAAGAACCCTACCACTATTTCGAGGAGCGAAGCATCGGCATCAGCATCGCGCCCCCCACATGGCTCAGTTTCTGGGCCATAGCGTGCTATATCCTGCTGGCAACACTGATGTTCACCATCTGTTTCCGCATCATAGTGCTAAGGAAGCAGAAAAGAATATCCGATGAAAAAACCCGTTTCTTCATCAATACCGCGCACGACATCCGCACCCCGCTGACGCTGATAAAAGCACCGCTGGAGGAGATGCTCGAAGGCAAGGCTCCGGACGATACGGAGACCGGCCACCTGAACATGGCGCTGAGAAACGTCAACTCGCTACTGCACATGACCACGAACCTGATAAACTTCGAACGGGCGGAAGTCTACTCCTCGCGCCTGTGCATAGCGGAGTACGAGTTGAACGCCTACATCAAGGAGATATACAACAGTTTCCTCAACTACGCCACCATCAGGCACATCAGCCTCAGGTATGAGAGTGACTTCAGCTATATGAACGTGTGGTTCGACAAGGAGAAGATGGATTCCATCCTGAAGAACATCATCTCCAACGCTCTGAAATATACTCCCGAAAATGGCAACATACTCATCTCCGTGTCCGACCAGAAAAATGCGTGGCAACTGGAGGTGAAAGACAGCGGCATCGGCATCCCGGCCAAAGAGCAGAAAAAGCTGTTCAAGATGCACTTCCGGGGAACCAATGCCATCAACGCCAAGATTACAGGCAGCGGCATCGGCCTGATGCTGGTGCGTAAACTGGTGAGCCTACATAATGGCAAGATACACATTGAAAGCATCGAGCATCAGGGCACCACCATCCGCATCACCCTTCCCAAGGAGAAGGAACAATTTAAAAACTTCACATTGGCCGTCGGTGCCCGAAAGGGCGCCCATGAAATGGATGTACCCATCGTCCCTCCGGAACCTGCCGTCCTTCTCCAGAACAACGGTGACAGACAGCAGCAACGCATCCTGATTGTGGAAGACAATGACGAGCTACGCAACTACCTGCAACAGGCGTTCTCCAGAATATACAACGTGCAGGTGTGCGGCAACGGCAAGGAAGCACTGACCATCGTGAAGCAATTCTGGCCGGAACTGATTCTCTCCGACATCATGATGCCCGAGATGCGAGGAGACGAACTGTGTGCCGCCATCAAGAATGACTTGGAAACCTCGCACATCCCCGTACTGCTGCTGACAGCACTGGGAGACGAAAAGCACATCCTGGAAGGCCTGCAGATTGGTGCCGACGAATACATCGTGAAGCCCTTCAGCCTGAACATCCTGAAAGCCAGCATAGCCAACTTGCTTGCCAACCGCGCACTGCTGCGCCGGAAGTATGCCGACCTGGATGTCAGCACAGCCGAGAAAGAGCCCTCCGCCACTGCCTGCGCTAACAGCCTTGACTGGAAGTTCATGTCCGATGTCAAGAAAAACATCGAGAAGAACATGGACAATCCCGACTTCACGGTAGATGTCCTATG
>CAMWRY010000090.1 GCA_947176775.1 uncultured Bacteroides sp. | reverse complement strand
ATGGTGAAGTATAAATCTATCATGCACTGTTTTGCCGACCCTATCATCATGCTCTTTATCGGAGGATTCATCCTGGCTATCGCCGCTACGAAGAGCGGTTTGGACCTCATGCTGGCGCGCGTCATGCTGAAGCCTTTCGGCACACAGTCGCGCTATGTGCTGTTGGGTTTTATCCTGGTGACTGCCGTCTTCTCCATGTTCCTGAGCAACACGGCTACGGCTGCGATGATGCTCACTTTCCTTACGCCGGTGCTGAAGGCGCTTCCGGCCGATGGAAAGGGTAAGATAGGCTTGGCCATGGCCATCCCCGTGGCGGCTAACGTGGGCGGCATGGGTACCCCCATCGGCACGCCTCCCAATGCCATCGCACTGAAATACCTGAACGACCCCGAGGGGCTGAACATGAACATCGGTTTCGGCGAGTGGATGAGTTTCATGATGCCCTACACCATTGTGGTGCTGTTCATCGCGTGGTTCATCCTGCTGCGCCTGTTCCCCTTCAAGCAAAAGACCATTGAGTTGAAGATTGAGGGCGAGGCGAAGAAGGACTGGCGCTCTATCCTGGTGTACGTGACGTTTGCGGTGACGGTACTGCTGTGGATGTCGGACAAGTTTACGGGTGTCAATTCCAACGTGGTGGCCATGCTACCTATCGCCGTATTCTGCGTCACGGGTGTCATCAACAAGCGTGACTTGGAGGAGATCAACTGGAGTGTGCTCTGGATGGTGTCCGGCGGTTTCGCCCTGGGTGTGGCGCTGCAGGAGACGGGATTGGCGAAGCACATGATTGAGTCCATCCCCTTCAACACGTGGCCGCCGGTGGCTATGATCGTGGGTTCGGGACTACTGTGCTACGCGATGGCGAACTTCATCTCGCACACGGCGACGGCTGCTCTGCTGGTACCCATTCTGGCCATTGCCGGTATCAGTATGCGTGAGTCGTTGATGCCGCTGGGCGGTGTGTCCACGTTGCTGATAGGTGTGGCGCTGGGTTCGTCGTTAGCTATGATTCTGCCCATCAGTACGCCTCCCAATGCGCTGGCGCACGCTACGGGCATGATTGAGCAAAAAGATATGCAGAAGGTAGGTATCATCATGGGAGCCATCGGCTTGATCCTGGGATACGCCATGCTGATTCTATTGGGTTCTAACGGAATCCTGTAACCGGCCGAAAGGCCTGCGAGCAAGGGACTCTGCAAGGGGCTTCTGCTCGCACAATAAAATCCTTTTCACTATTTCCACGGGCGCGGACGGCGCGGAACGACATGGGAGCCACAAGGGCCTCGGGAGTTCCGCAAAGTCCGCGCCCACGTTCTGAGACCTCCCCACCGAAGAGCGCCTGACCGAAAAGCGGAAAGGGGCGGAAGCCGATTTTCTTCTCCATTCGTTGCCATATCCCGGGGATTTTAGCTACATTTGCCTTCGATAAAAGCAAATAGATTATGAAAAGTTTCAGTGAACTGATAAAGACACGCCGCAGCATGCGGAAGTTTACGGCCGAGGAGCTGACGCAAGAGCAAGTGGTTGAACTGATGAAAGCCGCTCTGATGGCTCCCACCTCCAAACGGAGCAATGCCTGGCAATTCATCGTAGTAGACGACAAGGAGACGCTGAAGCGCCTCGCCCTCTGTAAGGAGCAGGCATCGCAGTTCATCGCCGACGCGGCGCTGGCCGTGGTGGTGACGGCCGACCCACTGGCCAGCGACGTCTGGATAGAGGACGCCTCCATCGCATCGGCCTACCTGCAACTGCAGGCCGAGGACATGGGGTTGGGCAGCTGCTGGGTACAGGTGCGCGAACGGTTCACGGCATCCGGCATACCCTCAGGTGACTACGTGCACGATGTCCTCCAGCTCCCCCTGCAGCTGCAAGTGCTCAGCATCATCGCCATCGGACACAAGGGCATGGAGCGCAAGCCCTTTGATGAAGCACACCTGCAATGGGAAAAAATACACATCAACCAGTATAGAGGAGAGTGACCATGAGTGCAGCAAAGGCAAACAATAACCGCGATACGTATCGGGCCACCGCCGTCACGCTGATGCTCTTCGGCGTGCTCTACCTCATCGACCGACTGGTGCACTTCGCCTCTGTCGGCCTACCTTGGGTGATGCAGAAGGACAACTTCCTGCTCTACACAGCTCTGATTTTCCTGCTTATCAAGCACGACAAGTCCGTGGGGCTGGTGCTGACGGGCCTTTGGCTGATACTGAACTTCGGACTGATAACCGCCCTGCTGGGCACCATGTCCGCCTACCTGCTCCCCCTGGCCCTGTTGTTACTTGGAGTGATACTTTACTGGTTGTCAACAAGATAAACATACAATGAACAGAAATATAGAAGAGACCCCCATCGCCCTGGTCGGTGCCGGAAACCTGGCCACTAACCTGGCCGTAGCCCTCCACCGCAAGGGCTTCCGCATCGTGCAGGTCTACAGCCGCACATGCGAATCGGCCCAGGCACTGGCACAAGCCGTCGGAACCGGATATACCACCGAGCCGGAAGACCTCACCCACGAGGCACAGCTCTACATCGTCTCCCTCAAGGACAGCGCCCTCACCGGCCTGCTACCACGGCTGACCGCCGGACGGGAACACGCCCTGTGGGTGCACACGGCCGGCAGCATCCCCATGAGCATCTGGCAGGGATACGCCCCACGCCACGGCGTGCTCTACCCCATGCAGACCTTCAGCAAACAGCGCGAAGCCGACTTCAGCCAGATACCCATCTTCCTGGAAAGCTCCTCGCCCGAAGCACTGCGACTGCTCACGGCCATCGCCTCCACCCTCTCCGAACAGGTCCGCGAAGCCAGCTCCGAACAGCGCAAAAGCCTGCACTTGGCCGCCGTGTTCGCCTGCAACTTCACCAACCACATGTACGCCCTGGCTGCCGCACTGCTGCAGAAGCACGGACTCTCCTTCGACGCCATGCTGCCGCTGATAGACGAGACCGCGCGCAAGGTCCACCAGCTGGACCCCCACGACGCACAGACCGGCCCTGCCGTGCGCTACGACACCAACGTCATCCACGACCACCTCGACATGCTGGCCGATGAGCCCGAGATACAGCAGCTCTACCGCCTGCTAAGCGAGGACATCCACCGGATGGCAATGGTCCCCTCCCCGATTCCCCAAAAAAACGATTAATATGAGCAACATCAACTACGACCTAAAGAAAATCAAAGCCCTCGTCTTCGATGTAGACGGCGTACTAAGCGCCAACGTCATCCCCATGAGTCCGGAAGGCGAACCCATGCGCACCGTCAACATCAAAGACGGCTACTCCCTCCACCTGGCTGCCAAACAAGGCCTGTTGCTGGGCATCATCAGTGGCGGACGCACCGAAGCCGTCCGCAAACGCTTCCTCTCCTTGGGCCTTAACGCGGACAATATCTACCTCGGCTCCTCCGTCAAAATCCACGATTACCGCGACTTCCGCGACCGTCACCACCTGAAGGACGAAGAGATACTCTACGTGGGCGATGACATCCCCGACCTGGAAGTGATGCACCAATGCGGCCTCCCCTGCTGTCCCAAAGACGCAGCGCCTGAAGTGAAAGCCGTGGCACGCTACATCTCGCACGCCGACGGCGGCTACGGTTGCGGCCGCGACATCGTGGAACAAGTCCTGAAAGTGCACGGCCTCTGGATGGCTGATGAAAAGGCCTTCGGGTGGTAAAACGGAAACAACCCCAAAGTATCAACCTAAAAAACTACTATATGCTATTCGACAATCTGAAGAAATACCGCGTGATACTCGCCTCCAACTCCCCTCGCCGGAAGGAGCTGCTGGCAGGCTTGGGCGTGACCTACGAAGTGCGCACCTTGCCCGATGTAGACGAATCCTACCCTCACACCCTGCAAGGAGCCGACATTCCCCTCTACATATCCCGTGCGAAAGCCGATGCCTACCGCCCTCTGCTCCGCCCCGACGAACTGATGATCACGGCCGACACCATCGTCTGGCTGGACGGCCGAGTCCTGGGCAAGCCCACCGACCGCGAGGAGGCCATACAGATGCTGCGCGACATGTCCGGCCGCACGCACGAAGTCTTCACCGGCGTCTGCCTCACCACCACCGAGTGGCAACGCAGCTTCGCCGCCTCCACCGAAGTACGCTTTGCCCCCCTGAGCGAAGAGGAGATAACCTACTACGTAGACCGCTTCCGCCCCATGGACAAGGCCGGCGCCTACGGTGTGCAGGAATGGATAGGATACATCGG
Source organism: uncultured Bacteroides sp. (assembly GCA_947176775.1). Lineage (GTDB taxonomy): Bacteria > Bacteroidota > Bacteroidia > Bacteroidales > Bacteroidaceae > Bacteroides. The sequence goes on along the minus strand of CAMWRY010000090.1, from coordinate 2,796 downwards.
CGTGGAATACATCGCCGGAAGCTACTACAATATCATGGGCCTCCCCGTACAGAGGCTGTACAGGGAGCTGAGGGAGATTTAAAAAGCTAAAAGCCGCCGGAAAACCGACAAAAAACGCCCTCCTTGCCAAACGGCAGCGATCACAATGCGCGGAGGGCGTGGATATGCCGGCCTTCCCTACACCAAGTCCAGCATCATCGGCATATCCTCCTTGTCTATTCCCAGCCGTATGAGCGTCTCCCGATCCCTAGCGAACATCTCCCTGAAGATTTCCCGGTTCCCGTACTCCAGTACGGCCTTGCCGTAAAGCTCAACAGCCTTTCCGGTCTTCCCCATTCTCCAAGCCACGTGCCCGGCATTCAGATAATCCACCGCCATCGGCTTGAATTCCAAAACCTTGTCGTAGTACTTCATCGCTTGCCCGTGCTTTCCGCTGACGAACGAGCACCAGCCTATGGCACGCCATGCCTTGACGCAGTCGCTCTCCATGAAGTCCAACTTGAAGAAGCATTGCAGCGCCTCCTCATACCGTTCCAGCTCAGCCAGGCAACTTCCGACATAGAACAGGATACCATAATTCTCGGGCTGCACAGCCTCCACCTTCTTGTAGCACTCCAGCGCAAGGCCAAACTCGCGGTTCAGCCGGTAGCAGGTCGCCAGGTGACGGATGGTCCATAAGTGGTCGGGCTTCAGAACATCGACCTTCCGGTAAGCATCTATCGCCTCCTTATAGCGCTTCTCCTTCTGCAGGCAGTAACCGGCTTTCTGGAAGACGTCTGCATCGGCCCGATTCATGTCAATCAACTCCTGATACAGTTCCAGCGCCTCTATCGGATGCTCCTTGTGGAAGTGGAAGTCGGCCACCTCCTTCAACAGCTCCGGCTTGCACAACACCTTCCTCAGAGCAGGGATGCGATGTAGCGCTACCTCCTCCTTGAAGATATCTCGAAACTCCTGCTTACGTGGATGCAGCTTGAAGAAACGGTAAAGGTCGTGGATATACTGGCTGCTAACGACCCTCGGCTGCTCAGCATACTCCTGCATGGCCGAGAACTGCTCCTTGTCCAACATCCCCTTCAGCTCCCCGGCCGTCATCTGGCCCAACATCGCCGAACGTTGCGCCTGCGGCATGCGAGTCATCAGGAAGAAGAACGAATACTTGTCACTGTTGCAGAAGAATCCGGTATGGAAGACGAGGGAGCACATGGCGTTCCCTTTGGCGGAATCGAAGCCGAACTCTTTGACGAGACTCGAATGATGCAGGTCGAAGGGATAGAACCAGTTGGGCAGCTCCTTGAAGAAGGGTTCGCTCTTGAGCTGGGCAAACGAACTCATGTAGACATCGGCCCCCTCCAATTGCAACTCATTCATCTTACGTATATTGTTCTCCAGACTGGGATTGTTTATCGCCTCCGCCCAGTCCGGATTGAAGTCGTTCTCCTCGCTGTTCTCCTCGAAGCCGAACTTCGTATTGCGCATGGCGCCCACGCTTTTCATCATCTCCGGGATAATCTCTTCGCGCATCTGTTTGTCCACCTTCTCCGTCTCCTGGCTACGGAGCAACTCGATATAGACCAGATTCAGCTGCTGGCCGAAGTCTCCCTCCCTGTCGAGGTCTGCGATGCGTTCCACCAGGTCCGGATAAAGCGGCAAACGGTGGGGGTGGACAATCATGGCAAGGGCGATACCCACCCAAGCCCGGGGGGTGACCTGCGTGTTGGTGTGCATCGTGGCCTCCATCAGCCACGACAGTTTGTGCACGTCGAAACACTCCATCAAGCTAAGCGTGACAGCGCTGGTAAACAGGCACACATCGTTGACGGACAGCAACTCAGCGCCTATCAGTTCCACGGCCTGCCGTGCGTCTTCCAAAGACCACACTCTGTTGCACCAGGTATCAAGGAAGAACTCCCGGGCAGCCTGCTCATGACGTTGCAACACAGCCTCCACGTTCGGGCTGTTGGGCATCAGGCGGCAGACAGCCAAGTCATCGGGAAACGCCTCCAGCACCTTCCGGTAGGAGGCGATGTCGCGTTCTTGGGCCTGATGGTTCCGGTCTTTGCACAGAGAGTGGTAATAGTGCGTGGAGCTCTCGTCAAGGACGGATAACCGTATCTGCTCGGCCGTCTCCCAGGTCTCGGCCAGCAACAAGGTGTATATACTCTGCCTTTGGGGATCTTCCGTTCCCTGACGCATATATTGCAGCATGTACTGATAGGCAGTCTGTGCTTGCTCCAGACGTTTTTTCAGGCTCCAGTTACGGCATTCTCCGGCAAGTGCCTCTATCTGGACCATTGCCTCTTTCAGCCGCTTTTGTTCCAGCAGTTTGAGGATGCTTTGATACAGTTCCTCTATGTCTCGTTCTTTCATCGATCTGTCTATTTAATGAATATTCCATGCAAATATATGAAAAGAATACCTGTTGGCGGAATTAAATCAGCAAAGAAATGACTTCTGCAATTCCCCCTATATTCCCTGGTTTGACAGACACTTGTGTCTGTCGTCTCAAACACTTGTGTCTGTCAGCTTGAACACAAGTGTTTGTCACGTTGAACACAAGTGTCTGTCAAACCGTCTTTCAGTATCTGATAATCAATACATTAAACAATACTAGAGAGCAGACCTGCGAATTAATTCCGCCAACGGGTGAAAAGAATCTTAAAAACCGCCCCGACACTTGCTTTATGATTTGACATGCCTGAAGAAGATGAACAGTTCTCAGAAAAGATGTGATTAAGAGTCTGTTTAAATTTTGTTCAGCCTTCTTTTGAGAGTTCTTTTTGAAGAAAATTTAAA
>CAMWRY010000089.1 GCA_947176775.1 uncultured Bacteroides sp. | reverse complement strand
CTGTCAGCTTGAACACAAGTGTTTGTCACGTTGAACACAAGTGTCTGTCAAACCATTCTTTGGTGTCTGACAATCAGTGTATTAAGTAATGCTTAAGAGCAGGCCTGCGAATTAATTCCGCCAACAGGTTAATACTATTTCTTTCTTCTGTCATTCAGTACCATCTCTATCCCCCTCCCTACAGGGGAGGGGCTAGGGGAGAGGCCCCAGACTAATTTGGTTTTATATCTTCAATCTGCAACTGTACCTCCCCTCGTTTGTGGGTATTCTCTTCGATGGAGTAGCAGATGTCGAACGAACGCTTGGTCTTGATGAAGCGCACGTGCGAGCTTTGTCCGAAGGCGATGCCGTTCATCACGTTGTTCGACTTGTTGTCCACCAGTTCCAGTTTGATATGCTCCTGGTCGCGCCCTACGACTTTGCTGGTGCCGTAGTCGTAGACGTTGTGCGTGCAGAAGATGGGCTTGGTGTTGTCCGGGCCAAAGGGGTTGAACTTCTTCAGGTCGTTGAAGAACTTGGGGGTGATGTCCTTGAAGTCTATTTCGGCATTGATATTGATGACGGCGCAGGTCTGTTCGGGCAGGATGTTCTGCGAGACGAACTCTTCGAAGCGCTTGATAAAGACCGGTACGTTCTCTACTTTCATGGACAGTCCGGCGGCATAAGTATGGCCTCCGAAGTTTTCCAGCAGGTCGCGGCAATATTCGATAGCTTTGTAGACATCGAAGCCGGAGACGGAACGGGCAGACCCGGTGGCCATGTTGTCCGTGCGCGTCAGTACTACGGCCGGGCGGTAGTAGATTTCTGTCAGACGGGAAGCTACGATGCCGATGACCCCTTTGTGCCAGTCTTCGTTGTACAGCACGATGGAGCGGCGGTCGGCCAGCCCCTCCAGTCCGGAGACGATGCGGTTGGCCTCTTCGGTCATGCTCTTGTCCAGGTCTTTCCGGGTTTCGTTGTACTGGTTGATTTGTCCGGCTTTCTCCAGGGCGAGCGAAAAGTCCTTCTCAATGAGTAGGTCTACGGCCTTTTTGCCGTTCTGTATGCGTCCGGAGGCATTGATGCGCGGACCTATTTTGAACACGATGTCGCTGACGGTGATGTCCCTCTCTGCCAGTCCGCAGACATCGATGATAGCTTTCAGCCCTACGCTGGGATTACTATTCAGCTGTTTCAGTCCGTGGTAGGCAAGGATGCGATTTTCGCCCATGATGGGCACGATGTCCGATGCGATGCTGACGGCACAGAGGTCCAGTAAGGGAATCAGGTGGTGGAACTCGATGCCGTTGCTGATGGCGAATGCCTGCATGAACTTGAAGCCTACGCCGCATCCCGAGAGGTGCTCGTAGGGATAAGTGTTGTCCTCGCGCTTGGCATTCAGTATAGCTACGGCAGGGGGGAGCACCTCGTCGGGAACGTGGTGGTCGCAGATGATGAAGTCGATGCCTTTCTCTTTGGCATACGTGATTTCTTCTACGGCTTTGATACCGCAATCCAATACGATAATCAGCCCTACGCCGGTTTCTGCGGCATAATCCACCCCTTTGAACGAGACTCCGTAGCCCTCGTTGTAGCGGTCGGGTATGTAGTAGTCAATGTTCGAATAGAACTGTTGAATGAACTTGTAGACCAGTGCCACTGCCGTGGTGCCGTCTACGTCATAATCTCCATAAACCAGAATACGCTCTTTTTTTCCCATTGCCTTGTTCAGGCGCTCTACGGCTCTGTCCATGTCCTTCATCAGGAACGGGTCGTATAGCTCCGGTAGTTGGGGGCGGAAAAACCTCCGGGCCTCGGCGACCGTCGTTATTCCTCGCTCCATCAGCAGTTTTCCCAGTATCGGGCTAATTCCCAATTCTTGGGCCAGTTGCCGGCTTGCTTCTACCTGTTCGGGTGTAATGGGTTGATAATTCCATTTGTGAGTCATTTTATATATTATTTTTTTCTTTTTCTGCCTCAAGTTGCCGGACCTGAAGAATCCAACAAGGTGTAAAGGTATGAAAAACTCTTGAAATGGTTGTTTATTCTATGGAAAATCTTTGTAGTTAGGCACGGCTTTTCCATTTAGACTCTGTGTATACCTGTTTTGTCTCCTGTGTTTTGCTACTTTATAATCAGTGTTTGTCAGGCAGGAGACCTATATCTTGTGGTAAGGTACCCCTTCCTTGGCAGAAGAATTCCCAAAGCGAGAGCGATTGCCTGAATGATGTGCCCGTTTGCATATGTCGACTGATAGGTTTGCGCAGAATGAAGAACTAAATACGCAATCGGGGATAGGAAAAGATAGATAGATTCGCTATATTTGCATAAAACTTAGAATAAATTGCTATGAAACGAGACAGGTTACGAACGGTTGTTATATCGGCCTTGACGCTATTCCTACTATATATTCCAGTCTATGCGGCAACCGCCACTCTTCGGGATGCCGATGCAACGGTGCGTGAGGAGGCTATGCTGCAGCCGGAGTGGATGAAGATGCTCCACGATGCCCTTCCTGTCTGCAAGATTTCCATTCCTGGTTCGCACGATAGCGGCAGTACCCGGGGAGGACGTATGCTGAAAACACAGTCTACAGACATTCCCACCCAGTTACAACAGGGTATCCGTGCCTTCGACATTCGTTTGGCGAAAAAAGATGGTAAGCTAGGTGTGTTTCATAGCCGTGCCTTTCAGAATATATATTGGGAGACGGATGTGCTGCCTGCCTTTATCGGTTTCCTGCAGGCCCACCCTTCGGAAATGCTGATTGTTTCCCTGAAAAAGGAGGGAGGGGAGCAGCAGGATTATGCTTCCTTGTTATCCGCTTCTTTAAGCATTTCCGTTCATCAGGAATATTTCGTCATGGATTTCAGCCCTGGACTTACTTTGAAGGATTGCCGTGGAAAAATCCTGTTCCTGCATCGGGATCATGCGATGGATAGTTATCCGGGAGCCGCTTGCGTGGGCTGGAAGGACGATGCTACCTGTCTGCTTACGCTCCGCAATAAAGATGGAAGGGAGGGAGTCGCTCTTTTGGAAGATGAATACCAGTACGAATCGGGCAAGGAGGCCGGCCGGAAACTGGAAGCCTGCATTCGTAATTTGGAACGCGTGGCCGCCGAGCCGTCCTGTTCGCATCGGTGGGGAATTACTTTTGTCAGTGCCACCGGACTGCCTTTGGGTACTCCCAAGGTCTTTGCGGACCGGGTGAACGGGCCTGTGGCAGATTACTTGGCACGGTCGGGCAAGCGGAACAGCGGCATTGTCTTCATCGATTTCGTGGATAGTCGGGAAGGACAGCGCTTGGTGAATACCCTGATTCTGGAAAATTTGCGTGAAATGAAGAATTAAATGCGCAATTGCAGACTTTGAAATAGCAGCCGTTTTCTAATTTTGTATATGCTTACATGCCTTAAAATGATATACTCATGAAACTGTCAATAGATTTAGGAGGAACCAATATTCGAATAGCACAAGTTGCCGAGGGTAAGTGCCTGAATAAAACATCGGTCTCTTGTCTGGCCCAGCAGGAGGCTTCTGTGATACTCAACCAGCTTTCTCAGCTTATCCGCAGCAGGATGAACGACGAGGTGGATGGTATCGGTATAGGAGTTCCCTCGATTGTTGACCCTGAAAAGGGTATTGTATATAATGTGGCGAACATCTCTTCCTGGAAAGAGATACACCTGAAGGAGGTGCTGGAAGAAGAGTTCAAGGTGGCGGTTGCCGTCAACAATGATTCCAACTGTTTTGCTTTGGGCGAGAGCCTGTTTGGCGAGGGACGTCCATACTCCCACATGGTAGGGATTACCATTGGGACGGGTATTGGTGCCGGTGTGATTATCGACCATCGTCTGTATTGCGGACAGTACGTAGGGGCTGGAGAGATAGGTTCGTTCCCCTATCTGGATGCCGATTTCGAGCATTATTGCAGTAGTTTCTTTTTCAAACGTTATGATACAACCGGTATGGCTGTTGCCGAAAAAGCGGCACAGGGTGACCGGACAGCCTTGGAAATATGGAAAGAATTTGGCAGGCATCTGGGAAACTTGATGAAAGCAGTGCTCTATGCTTATGCCCCTCAGGCCATTGTTTTGGGGGGAGGCATTGTGCCGGCTTTTCCTTTCTTTAAGGAGGCTATGAAACAGGAGATGCAGCGTTTTCCCTATAAGATTATATCAGAGAATGTCCGGGTGATAGCTTCCTGTCGGACGGATTCCAGTTTGTTGGGTGCTTCTGCCCTTTTGGAATAAAGAGTCTGCTGTAACCGGAAAATTGCTTTTTTGTAATGCGTATGTAATTCTGTTTTCTGACCTTTGTGACGGAATTATAATTTTATATTATAAACTTTAAATTTTAATTGAATGAAACAAGTAAATCTTAGAATCTATCGAACGATTCTGACCCTACTGTTAGGGCTGTTCTTGTCGGCCGGTGCATTTGCCCAGCAGATTTCAGTGAAGGGAACAGTGAAGGATCAGACTGGTGAACCAGTGATTGGTGCCAATGTTCTCGTGAAAGGAACAACGAATGGAGTGATTACGGACATTGATGGCAAGTTTGTGTTGCAAGCTTTGGAGAAAGATGTTTTGCAAGTCAGCTTCATGGGGTACAAAACAGTGGAAGTGAAGGCTTCTTCTCAGCCTGTTGTAGTCGTTCTGCAAGAAGATACGGAACTGCTTGACGAAGTGGTGGTCATCGGCTATGGAACCACCCGTAAGGAAGACCTGTCTACGGCTGTTTCTACTGTAAAAATCGATGATAAACTGAAGAGCCGTCCTGCCAATTTGGGCTCCTACCTGCAAGGACAGATGCCTGGTGTGATGATACAGTCCAATGGCGGTGACCCGATGTCCGATGTCTCTTTGTCTATCCGTGGTCGTGGTTCCCGTGGTACGGACGACAATTACAACAGCGGCGACGGAGTGCTTTATGTCGTGGATGGTGTGCCCGGTGCGCCTTTCAGTATGGAAGACGTAGAAACAATCACCGTATTGAAGGATGCCGCTTCAGCAGCCATCTATGGCGCAAGTGTAGGTTCCGGAGGTGTGGTAGTGGTGACAACCAAGCATGCTGCCGTTGGCAAGGTGAAGGTGAACATCAATATCTCCAAGAGCTTCAAGAACGCCATGAATTTGCCCGAAACTCTGACAGCCGAACAGTATAATCAGGTATGGGCCGATGCAGTGAAGACCTATGGCGGTATTGCCAATCCGTCGAGAGATCCGAATGTTTTTGCCTACGGTAACGTGACACGCACCAACTGGATGGATGCCATTTTCCGTACCGGTTCGCTGGAGCATTACGCACTTTCCCTCTCCGGCGGTAGCGAAGTGATGAAAGGTTTCGCCTCCTTTGCTTATGACAATGACAAGGGTGTAATGCTGAATACCTATGCACGTAAGTTCTCTGCCAAGGGCAATATGGATTTCCAGTTGACCAAGTGGATGAAACTGAGCGAACGTGTCACGTATGAGTACAAGAACGGACAAGGCGATGTAGGCACGGGACACGAAGGTGTGCTGAATCAGGCCGTCTTCTTCCCCCGTTCGGCAACGGTCTATGACTATGACAAATCAGGCAATCTGATGATCGACGATCAGGGCAAGCCGCTCTATCACGGAACAGTTCCTCGCTGGGCTATTAACGAAGGTATCAGCAGCCCCTATGGCGAAATGCGCAATCCGGTGGCTACATTGCAACGTCTCAATCAGGAAAGACCTTCCACCAGAATCTATTCCACTACCTCTTTGGAACTGAAGCCCATCTCTTCTTTGACAATTAAGAGCGATTTTACGGCAGGCCTGGATGTGAAGCACGAAGATATCTTCTCGCCAAAAGTACTTGAGGTAGGCCGTCCGAATCTGGATAACACCCGTGAGATGTCCAATACTTGGAACAGCAACATCTTGTGGGAGACAACTGCCACCTGGGCAAAAGTGTTCAACGATGCGCACCACGTCAGTGCCATGGCAGGTTATTCCATGAAATATGAAAAATACAAATGGGACCGTTACTATACCAGCGGATTCGATTTGGAGGACAGACATTCCATTACTAACGGACAAGCCGGTAACTGGAGCAAGTACAAACCCGAAGAGAATATTTGGGAAGAGTCTATGCTTTCTGCTTTCGTCCGTATCGGTTATTCTTATAGAGACCGTTATTTCTTTACAGGAAGTTTGCGCCGGGATGCCACTTCCAAACTTTACAAGAACAACAATTCCGGTATATTCCCTGCCGTTTCCGCTTCTTGGAAGATTTCCTCCGAGTCCTTTTTCGAACCTCTGAAGTCGGTTATCAGCATGTTGAAATTGCGTGGTAGCTGGGGTCAGGTGGGTAACGTGGCTTTGGTGCCCCGTTATTCGTGGAATGTGCCTTTAAATGAAGCCGAGTGGCCTATTATTTATGGTAAGGACTTGAATCACCTTGTACAGAACGGTGTGTATGCCGGTTCTATCGGTACGAAGAACCTGAAGTGGGAAACTACCGAACAATATGGTATAGGCTTGGACTTGGGTTTGTTTGACAACAGCCTGAACCTGACAGTGGATTATTTCAATAAGCGTACAAAAGACCTGATTGAAGTTGTGCCGATGCCTTCGGTGGCCGGTGTGAAGATAGACCCTTACGGAAATGTGGGTGATGTAGTGAACCGCGGTTGGGAATTGAGCGCCAGCTATAGTAAAAAGATTGGTGATGTCTCCTTTGGCCTGAATGCCAATATCTCCACGGTACACAATGAAGTACTCGACTTGGGTGCCATGGGATACATGCAGCACAATATCGTATTGAACAGTTTGACTCCGTTGCGTTCATCAGTCGGCCATCCTTGGTATTCTTATTATGTGCTGAAGACCGAAGGTATCTTCCAAAGCGAAGAAGATGTGAAGAGTTTCACTTGGAAAGACCCGGAAACCGGCATGACCAAACTTATCCAGCCGAATGCCAAGCCGGGTGACTTTAAATATGTAGACTTCAACAACGATGGTCAGATTACGGATGACGATAAGCAATATTTGGGTAGCTACATGCCGAAGATTACTTTCGGATTTGGAGGTAATCTTCGATACAATGGCATCGGATTAACTGTACAAATGCAAGGGGTTGG
>CAMWRY010000088.1 GCA_947176775.1 uncultured Bacteroides sp. | reverse complement strand
GGAGTCCATGGAGTCGGGGTCGTAGGCATACTGCACGTTGCATTCACCCACGATTCCGATATGGCGTATAATTTTAATTGCGAGCTGACGCAGAAAATGGTAGTCGTCGTTCGAGAGAGTCTGCGAGGGAGCCACCACGATGCTCTCGCCGGTGTGTATGCCCAGCGGGTCGAAGTTCTCCATGTTGCAGACGGTGATACAGTTGTCGAAGCGGTCGCGCACCACCTCGTACTCAACCTCTTTCCAGCCCTTGAGCGACTTCTCCACCAGCACCTGCGGCGAGAAGGAGAAGGCCTTCTCTACCAGCACGTTCAGTTCCTCTTCGTTGTCGCAGAAGCCCGAGCCCAGTCCGCCCAGCGCATAGGCGGCACGGACGATGACCGGATAGCCCACCTCACGGGCGGCCCGACGGGCATCCTCCGCATTCTCCACGGCTTCGCTCTTGATGGTCTTCACCTCGATCTCGTTCAGCTTCTGCACAAAGATTTCACGGTCTTCCGTATCGATGATGGCCTGCACGGGAGTACCCAGCACCTGCACACCGTACTTCTCGAAAATCCCGTCCTTGTAGAGGGAGACGCCGCAGTTCAGGGCCGTCTGTCCGCCGAAGGCGAGCATGATGCCATCCGGACGCTCTTTCTCTATCACCTTCTCTACGAAGTAGGGAGTGACGGGCAGGAAGTAAATCTGGTCGGCCACGCCTTCCGAGGTCTGCACCGTGGCAATGTTCGGGTTGATAAGGACGGTGCAGATACCCTCCTCTTTGAGTGCCTTCAGCGCCTGCGAACCGGAGTAGTCAAACTCTCCCGCCTCACCGATTTTCAATGCGCCGGAACCTAGCAGCAGGACTTTCTTTATAGTGTCTTCTTTCATCTGTTCTTCTATGTTTTTAGGGGACAAGCAATTTCACAAATTCGTCAAAAAGGAACTCCGTATCCGTCGGTCCGCTGGCGGCTTCGGGATGGAACTGTGCCGAGAACCAGGGATTGCAGCGGTGGCGGATGCCTTCATTGGAACCATCGTTCATGTTGATGAAGAGCGGTTCCCAATCGGCGGACAGCGTGTCATTGTCCACAGCATAACCGTGATTCTGCGAGGTGATGAAGCAACGCTCCGTGCCCACCATGCGCACCGGTTGGTTGTGGCTGCGGTGGCCGTACTTCAGCTTGTATATCTTGGCACCTCCGGCCTTGGCCAGCAGCTGGTTTCCCATGCAGATGCCGAAGATGGGAAGCTGCTCGTTCTGCATCGCCTTGCGGATGTTCTGCACGGCGGCATCGCAGGTATCGGGGTCGCCGGGACCGTTGGAAATGAAGAGCCCGTCGAACTCCAGTCCGTTGAAGTCATAGTCCCAAGGCACGCGGATCACCTCCACACCGCGCCTGAGCAGGCAGCGGATGATGTTGTGCTTCACGCCGCAATCCACAAGAAGAACCCTCTTTAGGGGACGGGTGACAGAGTGACTGGCGGACTGCGCAATGGCGGCATTCAGCGCTTCCTTTGGAGTGCTGATAGGAAAACGCCGGCTTTCCGTGCCGACATAGACGATAATCTCCTTGCAGGAAACCTTGTCGACATAGTTCACCTCTCCATACTTCTCCATTTTCACTGCTTCAGCTTCTGTTGCCTTACCTTCTGCATTCTCTTCTGCATTTTCGAAGACGATGCGTCCCGTCATCACCCCATGCTCACGCAGTACCTTGGTCAGTTCCCGGGTATCGATGCCCGTGATGCCGGGAATCTGCTCGCGTTTTAGCCAGTCGCCCAGGCTCTCCACGGCATTCCAGTGACTGTAGTTTTCAGAGTAGTCGCCCACGATGATGGCTTCGGCATGAATGTGCTCGCTCTCCATGAAGGTAGCCAGCCCGTTTGCCTCGAACGTGAAAGGCGGAACACCGTAATTGCCCACCAACGGATAGGTCAGCGTCATCAGCTGTCCGGCATACGAAGGGTCAGTCAAACTTTCGGGATAGCCCGTCATGGCAGTGTTGAAGACGACCTCTCCGGTCACCGGCTTCTCGTAGCCGAACGAGCGGCCGTGGAAGACGGTACCGTCGGAAAGAAGAAGGAGAAGCCTCTCCCCCGACCCCTCCCCCGTAGGGAGGGGGGAAGAGGAAGTTACATTTGCGTTGTTGCTTTCTTTAGTCATATATATGCTCTTTATTCTATTACTAATTATCTTTTTATTAATTACCTTTATTAATTACCTTAATTTTTGTTTCGCATATCATCTCCGACATACTAAAACTGATACACCTGCTCTATATAATCAATAAACGCCTTGTTCAGCAGCTTCACCCCACCCGGCGTAGGATAATCGCCGCTGAAGTACCAGTCGCCCGGATGGTTGGGGCACGCTTCGTGCAGGCCTTTGAGGGGTTGGTAGACAATCTGCACCTTTGCCTTCGTGCCTTTCGGGGTGAGCAGTTCCACCATCTTGGCAGAAATCTCCTCGTCGGTGAAGGGGGCGTAAATCTCCTTCACGTAGTTCACCATCTGCTCTTTGGGCAGTCCCACCTGCTCCTTCGACTTGCGGTAGGCAGCGGCAATGACATCGCGCATCTCACGCTCCCTCAGCAGCTCCACAGCCGCCTTGAAGGCAATGAACTCACTCATCCGGGCCATGTCGATGCCGTAGTAGTCGGGATAGCGCACCTGCGGCGAAGAGCTGACAATGACTATCTTCTTCGGATGCAGACGGTCGAGGATGCCGATGATGCTCTGCTTCAGGGTAGTGCCGCGCACGATGGAGTCGTCGATGATGACCAGGTTGTCCACCTCGGGCACCAAACTTCCGTAAGTGATGTCGTAGACATGGGCGGCGAGGTCGTTCCGGCTGTTGCCTTCGGCAATGAAGGTACGCAGCTTGATGTCCTTGATGGCTACCTTCTCGCTACGGATGCGACGGGAGAGGATGCGTTCCAATTCCTCGTGGCTGGGGTTGTGACTGAGGGTGGCAATCTGCTGCACCTTCTCCTCGTTGAGGTACTCGTCCAGTCCCTGCAACATACCATAGAAAGCCACCTCCGCCGTATTGGGGATGAAGGAGAAGACGGTGTGGTCCACATCATGGTCGATGGCCTTCAGGATGTTGGGCACCAGCTTCTCGCCCAGTAGCTTGCGCTCCCTGTAGATGTCTGCGTCACTACCCCGGCTGAAGTAGATGCGCTCGAAGGAGCAGGGCTTCATGCCTCGCGGCTTGTTGATCTGCACCGTACGGAGTTTGCCGGCCTTGTTGATGAACACGGCCTGTCCCGGTTGCAGTTCCTTGATGGACTCGGCAGGGACGTTGAAGGCGGTCTGTATCACGGGACGCTCGCTGGCCAGCACGGCTATCTCGTTGTCCTGATACCAGAAGGCGGTACGGATACCCCAAGGGTCGCGCACGGCAAAAGACTCTCCGCTTCCGGTGAGTCCGCACATCACATAGCCGCCGTCCCACTCCTTGCACGAGGTGCGCAGCACGTTGGCCAGGTCTATGTATTCTTCTATATAATGGGTGATGTCCATGCCTGTCAGGCCTTCGGCTTCGGCCAGGTTGAAGAGACGTTCCACTTCGCGGTCGAGACGGTGGCCCAGCTGCTCCAATATAATATAGGTATCGGCATACTTGCGCGGATGCTGGCCGATGGCGGTGATGCGTGCAAAAATCTCATCCACATTCGTCATGTTGAAGTTGCCGCAGAGGGCCAGGTTCTTGGCACGCCAGTTGTTCCTGCGAAGGAACGGATGCACATACGAGAGGCCGGATTTTCCGGTGGTGGAGTAGCGCAAATGCCCTATGTAGACCTCTCCGGCAAAGGGCAGTACGCGCTTGGCATACTCCGCATCGTGCAGCTGCTCTTTGGACAGCTCCTTGAAGTGGCTCTGCACCGTGCCGAAAATCTCGGTAATGGCGCCCGAACCGAGCGCACGCTCACGGAACATGTATTCTTCGCCGGGATTGGCTTCCAGTTTCACGCAGGCCAGTCCGGCACCTTCCTGCCCACGATTGTGTTGTTTCTCCATCAGCAGATAGAGTTTGTTCAGTCCGTACATCCAAGTACCATACTTCTCTTCATAGTACTCCAGCGGTTTCAAAAGGCGTATCATGGCAACGCCACATTCATGCTTCAGTTGTTCCATATTGTTTTAATGTACAAATGTGCCAATATGCGAATGTGCAGATTGGCGGTGCAAAGATAGATATATTCCACAAAACATAAAGTCAATCTTTTCCTTTTTTATTTACCAAAAGAATAGAAAAAAGCAATTTTTATATCAAAAAGTAAAAGAAAGAATTATTTTAAAAACAAAAGTCTACTTTTACAATTTAAAACATAAATATCTATTTCCGGTTTAAGATTAAAAGGAAACAGAGAGTATTTTCTGTCGAATTATAACTTCATCTCCCGATAGAGGAATTTTGCGAGGCGGAATCTCTATTTAGTTATACCGTTTTGGAATTAATACTCTATATTTGCCAAACATTTTGATACCACAAATAAGCATTATTTGAAAATAAAGAAAGTTATGCAAATAAAAAAAGAGCTTTTTAACAACGAGACAAAAGTACAAAGGCATCAACGTCCTTCCCGACAAACGGGATTGTACGAATCGTCCTACGAGCACGATGCCTGCGGAGTCGGCATGCTGGTAAACATCCAGGGAGGCAAGTCGCACGAACTGGTAGAAGCGGCATTGAAAGTGCTGGAAAACATGCGCCACCGCGGAGCGGAAAGTGCCGACAACAAGACCGGAGACGGTGCCGGCATCATGCTACAGATACCGCACGAATTCATCCTGCTGCAAGGCATCCCCGTTCCCGAAAAAGGGAAGTACGGCACCGGACTGCTCTTCCTCCCCAAAGAGGGAAACGACCAGGCCGCCATCCTGAGTGTCATCATCGAAGAGATAGAAAAGGAGGGACTGACCCTGATGCACCTACGCAACGTACCCACCTGTCCCGAGATTCTGGGTGAAACGGCACTGGCCAACGAACCGGACATCAAGCAAATCTTCATCACCGGATTCACAGACAGCGAAACCGCCGACCGCAAACTCTATATCATAAGAAAGAGAATAGAGAACCGGATACGCAAATCGGACATCCCCACCCGTGAGGACTTCTACATCGTCTCGCTCTCCACAAAGAACATCGTCTACAAAGGGATGCTCTCCTCCTTGCAGCTGCGCAACTACTTCCCCGACCTCACCAACAACTACTTCACCAGCGGCCTGGCACTGGTACACTCCCGTTTCAGCACCAACACGTTCCCCACCTGGGGACTGGCACAGCCCTTCCGCCTGCTGGCACACAACGGCGAGATAAACACCATCCGGGGAAACCGCGGCTGGATGGAGGCGCGCGAAAGCGTACTCTCCTCGCCCGTCCTGGGAGACATCCGGGAGCTGCGCCCCATCGTGCAGCCGGGCATGAGCGACAGTGCCTCGCTGGACAATGTACTGGAGTTTCTCATCATGTCCGGCCTGAGCCTGCCACACGCCATGGCGATGCTGGTGCCAGAATCGTTCAACGAAAAGAATCCTATCAGCGAGGACCTGAAGGCCTTCTACGAATACCACTCCATCCTGATGGAACCGTGGGATGGGCCGGCGGCACTGCTCTTCAGCGACGGACGCTATGCAGGCGGCATGCTCGACCGTAACGGACTGCGTCCGGCACGCTACCTCATTACGCGAGGCGGCATGATGGTCGTAGCGAGCGAAGTAGGCGTGATGGACTTCGATCCGGGTGACATCCAAGAGAAAGGACGCCTGCAACCGGGCAAGATTCTGCTGGTAGATACCGAGAAAGGCGAAATATACTATGACGGCGAACTGAAGAAGCGGCTTGCCGAAGCCAAGCCCTACCGCACCTGGCTGGCCAACAACCGCATCGAGCTGGACGAACTGAAGAGCGGACGCAAGGTGTCGCACAGCGTGGAGCACTACGACAGCAAGCTGCGCCTCTTCGGCTATACGAAAGAGGATGTGGAGCGACTGATTGTCCCGATGTGTACCACCGGTGCCGAACCCATCAACTCCATGGGCAACGACACGCCGCTGGCCGTACTCTCCGACCGTCAGCAACTGCTGTACAACTACTTCCGTCAGCAGTTTGCCCAGGTCACCAACCCTCCCATCGACCCGATACGCGAGGAGCTGGTGATGTCACTGACCGAGTACATCGGCGCCGTGGGCATGAACATACTGACGCCCAACGAGAGCCACTGCAAAATGGTACGGCTGAACCACCCCATCCTGAACAATGCCCAGCTGGACATCCTCTGCAACATCCGCTACAAGGGCTTTAAAACGGTGAAGCTACCCATGCTCTTCGAGGTGGCGAAAGGACGGCAAGGATTGCAAGAAGCCCTCACCGCCCTCTGCAAGCAGGCGGAAGAATCCGTCAACGAGGGAGTGAACTACATCGTGCTTTCCGACCGCGACGCAGACGCCACGCATGCCACCGTCCCATCGCTGCTGGCCGTATCGGCCGTACACCACCACCTTATCTCCGTGGGCAAGCGTGTGCAGACGGCTCTGATTGTGGAGAGCGGCGAGATGCGCGAAGTGATGCACGCTGCCCTGCTATTAGGCTTCGGAGCCAGTGCGCTGAATCCCTACATGGCCTTTGCCGTCATCGACAAACTGGTGAACGAAAAGGATATACAGCTGGACTATGCCACTGCCGAGAAGAAATACATCAAGTCCATCTGCAAAGGCCTGTTCAAGATTATGAGCAAGATGGGCATCAGCACCATCCGTTCCTACCGGGGAGCGAAAATATTCGAAGCCGTGGGACTGAGCGAGGAGCTGAGCAATACCTACTTCGGCGGACTGAGCTCGCGCATCGGGGGCATACGGCTGGACGAGGTGGCACGCGATGCCATCGCCTTCCATCAGGAGATGATGAAGGAAGAATCAAGAATCAAAAATGAAGAATCAAGAATGAACGGTTCTGCGCAACAAGAGGGGGGAGCACATCCCTTGTTGCCCAATGCCGGACTGTATGCCTTCCGAAAGGACGGCGAGAAGCATGCGTGGAACCCGGAAACCATCAACACGCCGCAACTTGCCACACGTCTGGGAAGCTACAAGAAGATCAAGGAGTTCACCGCCTTGG
>CAMWRY010000087.1 GCA_947176775.1 uncultured Bacteroides sp. | reverse complement strand
ACATTAAATATCTTTTTCATCGTTATGCTCATTTAGTTAAAAAGTAAGAGATAAACCGCCGGAGAACATGCGTGCAATCGGGTACACGGCAAGTGAGCTGCCCAATTCAGGATCCACGCCGGGGAATTCGCTCGACTTGAATGTCAGCAGGTTCTCGCCTGTCACAAATACTCTGAGGTTGCTAATCTTGGCACCGGAAAGCCACTTCTTGGGGAATGTATAGCCGATTTGCAAAGCTTTCAGCTTCACGAATGAAGTGTTATACAGATAGAGCGTATTGTCCGGCATGGTACCTCCGGAAGTCAGCAGACGCGGGTACTTGTTGTTGATGCGCGCGTTCGGGTCGGCAGCCGGGTCGTAGGTAGAACCGATGACCACACCGTTCTCGTTCTTGATGATACCTGCGTGAGCGGCCTCTGAATCATAGAAGTAGTATCTGCTCCAGGCATCGGCAGGCATGGCATCTCCCATGTTGGTAAGCATGGAGGTATTGGCACCTTTGCTATTGATGTAATGATAACTGCCGAAACGGCCTGCCCATGACATGCTGAGGTCGATGCCGTGCCAAGAAGCGCTGAGGTTCAAGCCTAAGATGAACTTCGGAGTAGAGCTTTTGCCGGTAAACTCACGGTCATCGTCGTTACCGAACTTACCGTCACCGTTCACGTCCGCCATAATCATATCGCCATACCAGAGGTTGGAACCGTCGGAATTAATCTGTTTCAGGTTGTTGTTGAAGCTATAGCCGGCAGCCATCATGGCAGCCACCCAGTCCAAGTCAGCCTTGGTGCGAATCATACCGTCGCGCGGACCACCCTTCGGGTTAACGCTTCCATCGGCATTGGTGTAGGTACCATCACCTTTGTAAGGACGGCGCAGGAAGTATTCGTCAATCATGTGTCCTTCTACGCGGCGAGTGCTGCCACCTGTAGAGACATCAGCCAGGTTGGTGTAACGCCAAGTCGGATTTCCCCAAATGTCTTTGGTGTTTTCATCCAGTTCATATCTCAATGCGCCCTTGAAGTCGGTCACCTTGTTCTTGTTGTAAGAGATGTTGAAGTCCACACCATATTGGAAGTCCTTCACCTTGTCGTGCCAGCCCAAGTTCAACTCAAAACCTTTGTTGGACAGGCTTGCCGTGTTCGACATCGGAGCAGAGATGGTACCCATCGTCTTGTAGATGATGGAGTTGGTCAGGATGTCCGAAGTCTTTCTCATGTAGAAGTCTGCCTCCATGCTCAGGCGTTGGTCGAGGAACAGGGCGTCCAAACCGATGTTGTAGGTAGTCACCTTCTCCCAAGAGAGTGCCATGTTCTGGATAGAAGACTGAATCAGACCGTTCTGCACCCGTTCGTCGAATACATTGTTCACCTTCTTGTAGAGGGCTTGCCAGTCGTAGTTTCCACTTACGGTGTTACCCAGCGAACCGTAAGAAGCTCTCAGCTTCAAGCTGTTTACAGCATTCTTGACAGGCTCGAAGAAAGGTTCTTCGCTGACGCGCCAAGCTGCCGAACCCGAAGGGAAGAAACTGCTGCGATGTCCCGGAGCAAACTTGGAAGAAGCATCTGCACGGAAGCTGAACTCCAGCAAATAACGGTTGTCGTATGCGTAGTTGGCACGACCGAAATAAGAAAGGATGGCGTTCACCGATTTGGCACTACCACCGATGGACTGCATTTCCGCACCGGAAGTGATATCGGTAACTCCCCAGTCAATCAGACCTTTTCTTGTAGCATTGAATCCGGTGGTCTCGGCACGGTATTGTTCGTAACCGAACAGACCGGAAACATCATGCTTTCCGAAGGAGTTGTTATAGCGCAACAGCAAGTCGGCCGTATAGCTGGTCGACTCGTAAGAATAACGGTAAGTAGTGGCTTGGTCCAATACACCGATGGTTTCTTTCGGAGTCTCGAAGCTTTCGCGGAAACTGTAGCTGGGCAGATTCTGGGAATAGTGCTCGTCCTGACGGCTGTATTGGCTCCAGTTGAATTTGGCTTCAGCCACCAAGCCCTTCAAAGGCAGGTCTACGTTGGCATACCAAGTCGTGTTGAGGCGTGTATAGGTATTACGTCCTCCCTGGGCAGCCACTTGCCGCAGGATGTTATCCTTATTGGTTACTTCGGGATGTTCGCTACATCCATACAGACCTTTGTAAATGGGAGTCTGTCCCGGCCATGCCTGAAGCAGGAAGGTCATGGCAACGTCACCCGGATCCTTGAACTCCTTGGTTCCGTAAGTCTGTGTACCGAAGGTGATGATATCGGCAATCTTCGTTTCAATGTTGGCACGGATGTTGAAACGCTCCATGCTCGTGTTCGTCAAGGTACCGGGATTGTCCTGATAACCGAGAGAGAGCAAATAAGAAGTGTTCTTGCTACCTCCTGATACGTTGACACCATATTTCTGATAGAAAGCCGGTTGGAACATAATCTGCGCAAAGTCCGTATTCGGATACGCCAGCCAGTTGGGGATCTGCTGTCCGGTCACCGGATTGGTGTAAATACCGTTCGGGTTCTTGTCGGCGGCACGCCACTCTTCAATACTTTCATAACTGTAGTCGGGAGTATTGGCAGTAGGGTTGGCGTTGAACTTCGCGATGTTGTGCAATTCCATGAAGTCTGCCGTGCTCGACATCAACTTGAAGTCTGTCACAGGCTTCTCTTGCGCGAAGATGGCATTGAAGGTCACTTTCGGGCTTTCATCTCTCTTACCCTTCTTGGTTGTAATCAAGATAACACCGTTTGCCGCACGCGAACCGTAAATAGCCGCAGCACTGGCATCCTTCAAGATAGAAATCGTTTCAATATCGTCCGTATTCAGCGGAGCCATATCAGCAGCTACACCGTCGACCAGAACCAACGGGCTGCTGTTGTTGAACGAACCTTGTCCACGAACCTGAATACCGATTTTCTCATCACCCGGGTTACCACTGCCTTGCGTAACACGCACACCAGGAGCAACGCCAGACAATGCCTGTCCCACGTTCATCACCGGACGGTTGGCAATCTTTTCACCATTCACCGAAGCTACCGAACCACTCAGATTCACCTTTTTCTGAACACCGTAACCCACAACGACTACTTCTTCCAATGCTTGCGCATCTTCTTTCATCGAAATAGCAAAAGTTGTCTGGTTTCCTACAGGAATCTCTTGGTCCACATAACCGATGAAAGAGACAACCAGTACTGCGTTCGAAGAGACTTCCAGGTTGAAATTACCATTCATATCAGTAATTGTTCCGTTCGTCGTTCCTTTCTCCACAATACTTGCACCAGCCAATGGTCCGAATGAGTCTTCAACAACTCCACTTACTTTCTTTTTTGCCTGCTGGGGAGATGTAATCGACACTTCGGAAGCCGCAGTTGCGATTTCCGGATTGGCAGAAGCAACGCCCATGGACGCAAATAGCATTGCGCCTCCTAAAAGCATCTGCCTTGACCATAAAAAACGATTAAAGCCTTTCGTCATAATTTTATTAGATTTAATTAATAATGTGTTTTCTCATACCAATAGTTGGTTCTTTAAATTTTCCACAAAATTCTTTTAAAATGAAAAAACAGGGCTAATAAAATAATCCAAACGTACTACACAAATCGTCCATGGACATTTTATACATCCTTGGCAAAAACGCTTATCACACTGATAACCTTTTATTTATTATAAATTTAGGATATAAAAAAAGTATACCACAGATTATCTGTTTTTTATTATTAAAGAAGATTTGTGCCAATTTGAGTAATCTATGGTGAGTTATGCACAGCGCAAAAAAGAAGTGGAAGGATTGTTTAATCCTCCCACTTCAAATATAAAAAGGCTATTGAAATTTGTCGATTGACTGAATCAATAGAGCCATCCTGGCGTTTTCTTCAGATTCGGATTCTTTTCAATTTCACTGCTGGGTACAGGGAAGATGCTGTAGTCGTTCGATTCAGACCATTTAACTCCTCCATTACCGCTACTTTGTATTCCGTTGCAAGTATGGGCACATGGCGCGTATCCCATGTAAGTGGAGTATTTGGTCTCACGCAATGTTCCCCAACGCAATTCTTCATAAAAGTTCACGCTCTCATTGACCAGTTCTCTGCGTGATTCATTCCGGATTTTGTTCAATCCGTCTTCTTTGTCGATGAAAGTGTAAGGAGGCATTTCCACAGATGCACGTCCGCGAATCAGGTTGACTTTTTCTGCCGCTCCGTTCAAATCATCCAGTTGTACCAAAGCTTCCGCCCACATCAGCAGTACATAGGCATAGCGCAATATAGGTTCGTCAATCGGATTGGCTGTGGCATACTCACAGTCATACCCCTCCATGACAAATTTACGATGACGGTATGCGAATTCGGCTTCACCGTTACCATCCTGTTTCAAGTCATAAATACCGTGTACTCCCCAATCATCGGATTCTTGTGCCTTGACGGAATGGCTGGACTGTTTCACCGGCCATCTGAACACATAAGGAACCGGAGTGGTATTTCCTACTTTATACATATCTGCATCACCTCCCAGATAAACTTCACCATAGGGCAGTATGATATTGTAATTAAGTCGTGGGTCGCGGTTTTCCCATGCTTTCTTCAGTCTTTCTTCATTTCCAGCCGGCAAATATTGGTCTGCAATTGACTTTCCTTTCAACTTGTTTTGAATGGCATTCTTAATATTGGTACTGACTTCTTTTCCGTCTACTATCGTGTTACGCAGGAAATAGACGAGACGATCAATAGCCGGAACATCAAAATAGCCCGGAATGATGTCATTCCAGTCGAAAGGTGTTCCATCTTTGTATTCATAGAGGTCTACGAGTGCTGCAGAAGGCGCATAATAGGAGAATCCAGTGCTGTTCTCATGATCTATCATGGAACGGGTTCCGCAATATTTCTGCATGGCCGATCCGTAGCCAGGCTTAGAAATGTTCTGCAATGAAAAAATCATTTCTACACAATCTTCGTTTGCTTCAGTAAACAGTGCCTTATATCCACCTTGGAAAAGGTCAAAGCCACATTCTTTCACTTTTTCAAAATCGGCCACTGCCTGCCTCAGTAAGTTGGCATCTATAGTAGTGTTTTCCACTTTTCCGATGGCATTATTATAATTGTATCTGGCTCCTTGCATCAAATAGGCTCTGCCACGCAAAGCGTATGCAGCCCCTTTGCAAGCACGTCCTTTTTCTTGATAGCGATTGGGGAAATTGGGTTCATTGATGCAATCCGTCAAATCCTGTACGATAAGATTCCAGACTTCCGATTCAGGCGATTGCCCTTTGGTACAATCTTCCACAGATGCCAACGGTTCTGTATAGACAGGAACGCCCAATCCGTAACGTCCATACAGCTCATTCAGACGCATGTAATAATAAGCACGCATAAACTTACACTCGGACAACAAGCGCAGACGGGTTTCTTCGTCTACACCTCCCTTTCCTACTTCATCCAGATTGGAAATGGCATCATTTGCCCGATGGATTCCCTCATACAGGTTTTTCCACATGGTGGAGAAGAAACCGTTGTCTGAGCCTGCCGTACCACTTGTATAAGGTATGGAACGATAGGCTTCTCCTGTCATTCCCAAACATTCGAAAGGAACCACATTATAGCTGTAAGAGGTGGAGTAGACACCCCAATCACGCATTTTAGCATATACACCGGCAACTCCTTGATTAGTCAGTGACGAATTGCTCCACATATTGTTTGATGCTACTTGATTGTAAGGTGCGGTGTCCAAATCCACACATCCCTGCAATCCGCAGAACATCATGGCAAGTAAAGAATATCTTATTGTTTTCATATTCATTTCTTTGTTATAAACGATTAAAAAGTAATATTAACACCACCGGAAATCATACGCGGAATAGGATAGGAAGTGAATCCTCCTCCTCCAATTTCCGGATCAACTCCCGGGAAGTTTGTAATGGTCAACAGGTTTTCGCCTGATACAAATACACGCAGATTGTTGATGTGCGCCTTGACGGTCCACGCCTTCGGGAACGTGTATCCTACTTGCAAGGTCTTCAGCTTGATGTAGGAGGCGTTGTACAAGTTACCGGTATTTGCCCGATAGGCTCCTTCCGTATTTCCGATACGGGCATACGGAGCATGGATATTGGCAGCAGGGTCGTTGGCCGGGTCATAATTAGGATCGGTAGCAGAAGCTACAGGATCACAATAGTAATAGATATTCCGGGCATTGCGAGCTACAATTGTACCTTCCTGCCAGCTCCGGTCGCTCATGTTGTTGAATCCGCGTTCAAAAATGTAGTAGTACATTCCGGCATTACCGGCCCATGTCATATTAAGGTCGATTCCTTTCCAGGCAGCAGACAGATTGATACCGTATGTGTATTTCGGAGTGGTAGATTTGCCGGTGAAGAAACGGTCGTTGCTATTGGTTCCGTACATACCGTCCCCGTTCAAATCGGCATAAATCAATTCACCATACCATAAACCTTGTCCTTGTCCAATGCTCTGACCATTAAAGTCATATACCTTATTGCCGGCCGCATCTCTGTATTCCAACATGGCTCTTACCCAATCCAAATCGGCTTTAGTACGAATCATACCATCACGCGGTCCTCCTTTGGGGTCGGGCGTTACTCCATCAGCCAAGTAAATGTTTCCATTTCCCTGATGGCGTTGCCAGATATAATATTCGTCAAACATGTGTCCTTCTACACGGATGGTATTGCCGCTGATGTCGGCCACATCTCCTCGATTGGTTACAAAAGTCCGGTTACCGTTTTCATCGGTGATCCATCCTTCCTGATACTTACCCTTGTATTTCACAATGCTGTTCTTGTTGTAAGTGAAATTGGCACTGACGCTGTATTCAAAGTCCTTGATACGGTCTGTCCAACGCAAAGTGAATTCCACACCACGGTTTCTCATATCAGAAGTATTGGTGGTAGGAGCGCTGACGGTACCCATCGTCATATATACGGAGGGAGAAGCAAGAATACCCTTTGTCACACGTGAGTAATAATCGGCCTCCAAAGAAAGGCGGTTGTTCAGGAAACCTACATCCACTCCTATATCCGTTGACTCGCTGGACTCCCAATGCAGGTTGGGGTTTGCGATTTTTCCTTGGCGCAGTCCGTCGTACACATTTCCGCCAAATGAATAGTTTACAGCTCCATACGTGGCTTGCCATTCATAATAGCCGGATGTTGTATTTCCCAGTTTTCCCCATGACGCACGTAATTTCAAATTAGAAAATACATTTTTCAGGTCTCTCATAAAAGGTTCTTCACTGATTCTCCATGCGGCATAGCAAGAAGGGAATGTCCCCCAACGGGAGTCCGGACCGAAACGTGACGAACCGTCCCGACG
>CAMWRY010000086.1 GCA_947176775.1 uncultured Bacteroides sp. | reverse complement strand
CTAAATACTAATATTTTAATAACAGTGGTTAGATTTTTATCGCACCACTACTAAATTAGAAAAAACAATGAATACTTTATTTGATAAAATCTGGGATGCCCATGTAGTGCAGAAAGTGGAAGAGGGACCCACACAGCTTTATATAGACAGGCTTTATTGCCATGAAGTAACCAGTCCGCAGGCTTTTGCAGGCATGCGTGAGCGTGGGCTGAAATGTTTCCGTCCGGAAAAAATTTTCTGTATGCCCGACCATAACACGCCGACGCACGATCAAGACAAGCCGATTGAGGATCCGGTCTCAAAGACACAGGTGGACACATTGGCCAAGAATGCGGAAGAGTTCGGATTGTCACACTTCGGCATGATGGACAAGCGGAACGGCATCATCCATGTGGTAGGACCGGAACGGGGACTGACCTTGCCGGGTATGACCATCGTATGCGGCGACTCGCATACTTCCACTCACGGTGCGATGGGAGCCGTGGCTTTCGGTATCGGTACGAGTGAGGTGGAGATGGTCATGGCATCACAATGTATCCTTCAGACACGGCCCAAGACGATGCGCATCACCGTGAATGGCAAACTGGGAAAAGGGGTGACGGCAAAGGATGTGGCGCTGTATATGATGTCGAAGATGACGACCAGCGGCGCTACGGGCTACTTCGTGGAATATGCCGGAGAGGCGGTGCGCAGCCTCACGATGGAAGGTCGTCTGACGCTGTGCAACCTGAGTATAGAGATGGGGGCCCGTGGCGGTATGGTCGCTCCGGACGAGACTACTTTCGAGTATATCAAAGGACGCGAATATGCTCCGAAGGGTGAGGCATGGGAGAAGGCGCTGGCATACTGGAAGACACTGAAGAGTGACGAAGATGCAGTGTTCGACAAGGAGGTCCGTTTTGCTGCCGAGGATATCGAGCCGATGATAACGTATGGCACCAATCCGGGTATGGGTATGGGCATCACGCAACGTATTCCGACCACTGAAGGTATGGGCGAAACAGCCCGTATCTCCTTCATGAAATCCATGGAATATATGAACTTCCAACCGGGAGAGTTGTTGCTGGGCAAAAAGATTGACTACGTATTTCTGGGGGCTTGCACCAACGGGCGCATTGAGGACTTCCGTGCTTTTGCTTCCATCGTGAAGGGGCATCGGAAGGCAGAGAATGTAGTGGCATGGCTGGTTCCGGGTTCTTGGATGGTGGATGCTCAGATTCGTGAAGAGGGATTGGACAAGATACTGGAAGAGGCTGGGTTTGCCATCCGTCAACCGGGTTGTTCCGCCTGTCTGGCCATGAACGATGATAAAGTGCCTGCCGGCAAGTATGCGGTATCGACCAGCAACCGTAATTTTGAGGGACGCCAGGGACCGGGCTCACGGACCTTGCTTGCCAGTCCGCTGGTGGCTGCCGCAGCAGCGGTGACGGGAGTAATTACCGACCCGAGAGAACTTGTTTAATGGATAATGGAAAATTGACGATTGAAAATGAAGACAAAATTTAATGTAATAACCAGTACTTGTGTACCTCTTCCATTGGAGAATGTAGATACAGACCAGATCATTCCTGCACGTTTCTTGAAAGCCACTACTCGTGAGGAGAAGTTTTTCGGAGATAATTTGTTTCGCGACTGGCGATACAATCCGGACGGTTCGCTGAACAAGGATTTCGTCCTGAACAATCCTACTTACGGCGGACAGGTGCTGGTGGCCGGAAAGAACTTCGGTTCCGGTTCCAGCCGTGAGCATGCCGCCTGGGCCATTGCCGGCTACGGTTTCCGTGTGGTGGTATCGAGCTTCTTTGCCGACATCCACAAGAACAATGAGCTGAACAACTTCGTACTGCCGGTAGTGGTCAGCGAACCGTTCTTGAAAGAGCTGTTTGCCTCGATAGAGAAGAATCCCAAGATGGAGGTAGAAGTGAACCTGCCCGAACAGACTATTACCAACAAGGCCACGGGGAAGAGCGAACGGTTTGAAATCAACGCTTACAAGAAGCATTGCCTGATGAACGGGTTGGACGACATCGATTTTCTGGTGGAGAATAAGGGGAAGATAGAGGAGTACGAATCGATGGCACGCGGATAACTGACTGTAAACAATGAACCATCCAAGAATAGAAATCATGGATACCACGCTCCGCGACGGCGAACAGACCAGCGGAGTATCTTTTGTGCCTCATGAAAAGTTGATGATTGCCCGTCTGCTGCTGGAGGAACTGAAGGTGGATAGGGTGGAGGTCGCTTCTGCCCGTGTGTCCGAAGGAGAGTTTGATGCCGTGAAGATGATTTGCGACTGGGCCGCACGCCGCAACCAGCTTCCTCGCGTAGAGGTGCTCGGTTTTGTGGACGGGCACGCTTCGGTGGACTGGATACATGCCACCGGTTGTCGCGTCATCAATCTGCTGTGTAAAGGTTCCCTGAAGCATTGCACCTGCCAGCTGAAAAAATCTCCTGAAGAACATCTTGAAGACATCCTTGCCGTGGTGGACTATGCCAACGAGCAGGACATGGAGGTGAATGTCTATCTGGAAGACTGGAGCAATGGCATGAAGGATTCGCCCGAATATGTCTTCGACATGATGGACGCTTTGGCGCAGACCAACATACAGCGTTATATGCTACCCGATACACTCGGTATCCTGAATCCTCTGCAAGTCATCGAGTTCATGCGGAAGATGGTAAAGCGATATCCGAAGACTCACTTCGACTTCCATGCCCACAACGACTATGACCTTGCCGTCTCCAATGTGCTGGCGGCCGTGTTGAGCGGCTGCAAAGGATTGCACACCACCATCAACGGACTGGGCGAACGCGCCGGTAACGCCCCCCTTGCCAGTGTGCAGGCCATTCTGAAGGACCACTTCAGTGCCGTCACCAACATCGAAGAGAGTCGTTTGAACGATGTGAGCCGCGTGGTGGAATCCTATTCCGGCATTGCCATCCCGGCCAACAAGCCGATAGTGGGTGAAAACGTCTTCACACAGGTGGCGGGTGTGCATGCCGATGGCGACAACAAGAGCAACCTCTATTGCAATGACCTGCTGCCCGAGCGTTTCGGCCGCAAACGCGAGTATGCCTTGGGCAAGAACAGCGGCAAGGCAAACATCCGTAAGAATCTGGAGGACTTGGGTTTGCAACTGGACGAGGAGTCTATGCGCAAAGTGACGGGACGCATCATCGAACTGGGCGACAAAAAAGAACTGGTGACCCAGGAAGACCTTCCCTACATAGTTTCGGACGTCTTGAAGCATGGAGTAGTGGAAGAGCGAGTCAAACTCAAGAGTTACATCGTGAACTTGGCCTATGGCTTGAAGCCTATGGCCACGTTGAAGATAGAAATCAACGGCAAGGAGTACGAAGAGAGTTCCAGCGGCGACGGCCAGTACGATGCCTTTGTACGTGCCTTGCGCAAGGTGTATAAGGTGACGCTGGGCCGCAAGTTTCCGATGCTGACCAATTATGCCGTGACTATCCCTCCCGGCGGCCGCACCGATGCCTTTGTGCAGACCGTCATCACCTGGAGCTTCGAAGACAAGGTGTTCCGCACGCGCGGACTGGATGCCGACCAGACGGAGGCAGCCATCAAGGCGACGGTGAAGATGCTGAACATCATTGAGAAGGAGTATGAGGAGTGAGATATGGACGATTAGGAATTTAAGGATATAAATAACGAAGATTATGGATTTTAAAATTGCAGTATTGGCCGGTGACGGTATCGGCCCTGAGATTTCCGCAGTAGGTGTGGACGTGATGACCGCCGTTTGTGAGAAATTCGGACACAAAGTGAGTTATGAATATGCCATCTGCGGCGCGGATGCGGTAGATAAGGTGGGCGATCCCTTCCCCGAAGCCACGTATGAGGCTTGCAAGCGTGCGGACGCCGTACTCTTCTCCGCCGTGGGCGACCCGAAATTCGACAATGACCCTACCGCCAAAGTACGTCCCGAACAGGGTCTGTTGGCAATGCGCAAGAAGCTGGGACTGTTTGCCAACATCCGCCCTGTGCAGACCTTCAAATGTTTGGTTCATAAATCGCCGCTCCGTGCGGAACTGGTGGATGGTGCGGACTTCATCTGCATTCGCGAGCTGACCGGTGGCATGTACTTCGGCGAGAAATACCAGGACAACGACAAGGCGTATGACACCAACTATTACACCCGTCCCGAGATAGAACGCATCCTGAAAGTGGGTTTCGAATATGCTATGAAGCGCCGCAAGCACCTGACGGTGGTGGACAAGGCGAACGTGCTTGCCTCCAGCCGCCTCTGGCGTCAGATTGCCCAGGAGATGGCTCCCCAGTATCCCGAAGTGACCACCGACTACATGTATGTGGACAACGCCGCCATGAAGATGATTCAGGAACCGAAGTTCTTCGACGTGATGGTGACGGAAAACACCTTCGGCGACATCCTTACGGACGAAGGTTCGGTAATCAGCGGCTCCATGGGACTGCTTCCTTCTGCCTCTACAGGCGAGAGCACACCGGTATTCGAGCCTATCCACGGAAGCTGGCCGCAAGCCAAGGGACTGAACATCGCCAATCCGCTGGCACAAATTCTCTCCGTAGCGATGCTGTTCGAATATTTCGACCTAAAGGAGGAAGGCGCGTTGATTCGCAAGGCAGTGGATGCTTCTCTGGATGCTAATGTGCGCACTCCCGAAATTCAAGTGGAGGGCGGTGACAAGTACGGCACCAAAGAGGTGGGGGCCTGGATTGTGGAAGCCATCCGGAAAGCTTGAGTATAAGACAATTTTTGATAGAATGAAGGCTGCTTTACGTTGTGTAGGGCAGCCTTTTTTTGATTAAATGGCTTACTCCACTGAGTAAAACAAGACCTTTGCCGATAAGCATAACCTTTCCCTTTTCAACTAATCAGGCGGAGAACGGCATTGCGTCCCACATTCGGCTACTGGCGCGGACCGGTGTGTTCCACCAGGTGTACTTCGGCATCACGGGTCTGAAGCGCTATGGTTACGACAAAGAGGCCGACCTGCTGCCCCGTAAGTTCACGGTGCATGCCCAAGGATTGATGACCGATGGTTCCATCCACAAGAACTACAATCCGCTGACGGGCGAGGTGCTGAATTCGCCCGACTTCGGCTGGTCTTCCGCACTGATTCTGTGGTTGCTGCTGAATCAATGACATTCTTAGGCCGAAGGTACCACGCATATACTTTGCATTCCCCTGGGGTTTCCATTCAAAACGCCAGGACTTTTGACTGAAACCCCCAAAGGTTTCGGACGAAAACTCCCGGTGTTTTTGCTGAAAAGCCCGGTCGGCCTTATGCATTTATTGAAAGCAAAAAAGTGAATATGAGTTTGTATGGATGGAGTTATTGGGAGGTGAAGTAGTCCTTGTTCTATCTCCCAACAACTCCTTAAGGTTTTTATTTTCTTTTTTCCGTGCGGAAAGTCGAAGCCGGTAGTCCGGCTGCATTCACCAGATTGGCACGTGTGAACGGTTGCCAGCCATAGCGTACGTAGCGTGGATGCTTTATCTTTTTATTGTAGACTTTCAGCCGGTTTCCTTCCACTTCAGCTACGGCAGGCTCAAACAGCCCGTCTGTTTCTGCGATTTCAAAAGTACGTAGGGGCTGACCGTCGGCACTGTGCATCCCTTCACCGTAGTCGAAGGTCAGATAGGCTGCCCCGTCACGGAACTCCACATGTCGGTATAGCGGACCTGATGGCAGTACTTCACTGTGGCCGTAGGTGCAGTTCAATGCCCATCGTCCCAATCTTTCGCCAACAGGCATTTTGTTACGGGGGTGTACATCCAAAGAATCTCCAAGGTCGCTGGAGACGGCCATGCCTGTGTATCGGATGCCATCCAGCATTTTGCGCTGGCTGTCGCGGAACCACGGCCACGAAGGGCGGTCTATGCTGGAAAGCTGTACGTAGTAGAAAGGCAACTGCTCGTTGTCCCAGTTCTTGCGCCAGCTCTCTACAAGCATGTGGAAGAGTTTCTCATGTGCGGTGAAGTTGTGGGCATTCGATTCTCCCTGATACCAGATTACGCCTCTTATGGGGAAACTTTCCAGAGGACGGATGCCTGCTTCATAGAGGTAGCAAGGTTCGTAGGGATGGCGTTGCCCTTTGTAGCTGGACTTCTTGATGTTCAGTGCGGCGCGGCCACGTACCCAGTCCTGAATAAAGTCATTGTGAGTCCATTGTCTCAGCAGGGCCGGGAACCGGTTCTCCATGGTGTTTCGGTCTATCCATGCCTCGGTGGGAGAGCCTCCCACGGCATTGCATATCAGTCCGACAGGGACTTGCAGGCTGTCGCGTAGCATTTTTCCAAAGTAGTAGGCAATGGCAGAGAAGTCACGGGCAGTTTCGGGAGTGGCGCTTTCCCAACGGGCCTTCTTATAATATTGAAGGTGGTTCAGGGAATCGAGCACAGATACCGGCCATTCCACGGCATAGGTAAGCCATCGTCCTTTCATGTCGAACAGTCGCAGACGGTCATCATTGGCCGCAGGTATATCTCTGGAGGCTGTAGTGGCGGCTTTTAGCATGAACTCCATATTGGATTGTCCCGAACAGATCCACACTTCGCCTGCCAATATGTCTTTGTAGGATAGCGTACTCTTTCCGTCGGTGACAGTCAGTGTATACGGGCCGCCTGCCTGTAAGGGGGCTAAGGTCACTTGCCAGTGTCCGTCGCTGCCGGTCTGTGTACTCTTTTTTTGTCCGTTGATACTTACTTTTATTCGGGTATGGGCATTGGCTGTTCCTTTGATGCATAAGGGGCGGTCGCGTTGGAGCACCATCCGGTCCGTATAGGTCATCGGCATCTGCAAGCCTCCGTAGTCACCGGTGATGGCCGAATAGACGGTCTTGGCCAATATTCCGGCACCTTCCTGGTCGGGATGGATGGCATCGGGCAACAGGAAGGGATAAGGGTATAGAGGTTGCTCGAAGTCGGTCAGTTGTACATGAGCTACATGGGCTATGGTCTCTATAGCCTGTTGTATCTCTGCGCGCCAGTCGCGTGTGCCCGATTCAAAGCGCGGATGTAGGTGGGTGATGGGGGTCAGTCTGGCAATGATGATCCGGCAATCCGGTTTCACTGTACGAAAACTGTCAATTAGTGCCAGATAATCCCGGATAAATTCGTCCCGGTAGTTGGGCCAGTCGCGTGGGTCGGTGTCGTTGACTCCTAAATGAATCACAACGATGTCTCCGGCAAATGCCATGGCTTTTCGGAACTCCTCTTGTTGCATGTAGGGGCGGTGTCCCCTGTTTAACAGGGTGGCTCCCGATTTACCGAAATTTCCTACTGAATAGGTGTCGCCCAGCATCTGTTGCAGTTGTGCTGGATAAGCTTGCGTCTCACGTTCGGGTAATAAATAGCCATAAGTGATGCTGTTGCCTATACAGGCTACTTTGGTAGTTTTTTGAGCCGAAGCAGCTAGCGCAAAGAGCGCAAGCAGAGAATGTAAAATCAGTTTTTTCATGGTCTGTTCTTCATTGATTGATGCTTAGGGGCAAAGATAGTGAAT
>CAMWRY010000085.1 GCA_947176775.1 uncultured Bacteroides sp. | reverse complement strand
GGTGCCCCCGACCTGCTCAAGGCACGCGAAGTGGCACAGTACATCGGCACCGTGCACCACGAGATAAACTACACCATTCAGGAGGGGCTTGATGCCATCCGCGACGTCATCTACTTCATCGAGACCTACGACGTGACCACCGTCCGCGCCTCCACCCCCATGTACCTGCTGGCACGCGTCATCAAGAGCATGGGCATCAAGATGGTGCTCAGCGGCGAAGGGGCCGACGAGGTATTCGGCGGTTACCTCTACTTCCACAAGGCACCCACGCCGCAAGCCTTCCACGAAGAGACGGTGCGGAAGCTCTCCAAGTTGCATCTGTACGACTGCCTCCGTGCCAACAAAAGCCTTTCGGCCTGGGGCGTGGAGGGACGCGTCCCCTTCCTCGACAAAGAATTCCTGGACATTGCCATGCGCCTCCATCCGGCTGTGAAGATGTGTCCCGGCAGGGAGATTGAAAAGAGAGTGGTCCGCGAAGCCTTTGCTGACATGTTGCCCGACAGTGTGGCATGGCGGCAAAAAGAGCAGTTCTCCGACGGCGTGGGCTACAGCTGGATCGACACCCTGAAGGCCGTCACCGCTGCTGCCGTCAGCGACGAGCAGATGGAGCATGCCGCAGAACGCTTCCCCATACACACGCCGCAGAACAAGGAGGAGTATTACTACCGCAGCATCTTCGAAGAGCATTTCCCCAGCGACAGTGCCGCCCTAAGCGTGCCCAGCGTACCCAGCGTGGCCTGCTCCACTGCCGAGGCCCTGGCATGGGACGCTTCCTTCCAAGGAAAGAACGACCCCAGCGGACGTGCCGTGGTGGGAGTGCACGAGGCGACATAAAAATTCGTGTTCCGCTATTTTGTATTTGCGGTACATGCACTATCTTTGTGTGCAAAATAAACCATATCCCTATTCTCATGAATCTGAAAAGAGAGCATTTGCACGTCCATTTAGAAACAGAAAACAGAAAAACCGCTTCATTGTGTCAGCAAAGGAGCGGTTTTCCCTTTCCAAAAAGGAAGCAATTATCCGGATAAACAATCTTTTTTCTTGTTTTGAATCAGACTAAACTTTCAGTCCGATTACAATTCATCTAAAAAATAAAGCTATATGCTTTTAATTTGAAATTGCCAGAGCATATATTCTCAATGAATGAAAGTTTAGCTAAAAATAAATAGAAAACAGATACACTTTTTATTCAGTATAAGTCAGAACGTCGTATATTTGCATCGAAATAAAACAAAAGGATATATTAATCAATCAACAAAGAACAAAATGACAAGAACAATCAGATTCACCAAGATGCATGGTGCCGGAAACGACTACATATACGTGGACACGACACGGTTTCCCATCGCCCATCCGGAAGAACTCTCAAAGATATGGAGTGCGCCGCATACGGGAATCGGGAGTGATGGTCTGGTGCTTATAGGCCCTTCGAAGACGGCTGATTTCAGCATGCGGATATTCAATGCCGACGGCTCGGAGGCTAAGATGTGCGGCAACGCCAGCCGTTGCATCGGGAAATATCTTTTTGACTACGGGCTGACCTCGAAAACGGAAATCATCCTCGAAACACTGTCAGGCATAAAGGTGCTGATACTGCATTTGGTAGACGGGAAAGTGAATGAAGTAACTGTAGACATGGGCATTCCTGCCGACGAACCGGCAGACTACGACGGCAAAGGCGCCAGACCGATGAGAGAGCACCCCATCGAAGTGGACGGTATAGAATATGTAGGAACCACCGTCTCCATGGGAAACCCTCATTTGGTCATCTTCGTCCCCGACATAGAGGCAATCAACCTCCCGGCTGTCGGTCCGAAACTGGAGACCCATCCCCTATTCCCCGGACGTATCAACGTGGAATTTGCCCAAATTCTGGAAGAAGGAAAAATCAGGATGCGTGTGTGGGAACGCGGTTCGGGTATTACCCAAGCCTGTGGGACAGGGGCCTGCGCCACTGCCGTAGCCGCCTTCCTTACCGGACGTGCCGGACGGGAGTCCACCATCCTCATGGACGGCGGCTCGCTCCACATCCGATGGGACGTCGATACAGAGCATGTCATGATGACAGGGACAGCCACCCGGGTATTCGACGGAGAAATTGAAGTAGACGAGAATTGATAAAAACAGAACAAAAACCTATCAATTGCCAATCATCCATTGTCAATTGTCAATCAACAAGAGTATGGCACTAGTAAACGAACATTTTTTAAAGCTACCGGGCAGCTATCTGTTCTCGGACATCGCCAAGAAGGTAAATACATTCAGGATAACGCACCCCAAACAGGAAATCATCCGGCTGGGTATCGGAGACGTTACCCGGCCACTGCCCCCTGTCTGCATCGCAGCCATGCACAAGGCAGTGGAGGAGATGGCGGACGCACGGACCTTCCGCGGATATGGTCCCGAACAGGGATACGACTTCCTGATAGAGGCTATCATCAAGCATGATTACGCTCCCCGTAGCATACACCTCAACGCTACGGAGGTCTTCATCAACGACGGAGCCAAGAGCGACACAGGAAACATCGGCGACATTCTGCGTCACGACAACAGCGTAGGGGTGACCGACCCCATCTATCCGGTCTATATAGACAGCAATGTGATGTGCGGACGTGCCGGCATACTGGAGGAAGACGGCAAATGGAGCAACGTCACCTATATGCCCTGCACTGCCGAAAACAACTTCATCCCCGAGATTCCGGACAAGCGCATCGACATCGTCTACCTCTGCTATCCGAACAACCCGACAGGCACTAC
This sequence comes from uncultured Bacteroides sp., assembly GCA_947176775.1. GTDB lineage: Bacteria > Bacteroidota > Bacteroidia > Bacteroidales > Bacteroidaceae > Bacteroides. The sequence continues at coordinate 4,775 of CAMWRY010000085.1, read as the reverse complement.
CCTGACCAAGTCCGAACTGAAGAAATGGGTGGACTACGCACTGGCCAACGATACGCTGATTCTGTTTGATGCCGCCTACGAAGCATTCATCCGTGAAGACGACGTCCCCCACTCCATCTACGAGATAAAAGGGGCCAAGAAATGTGCCATCGAATTCCGCAGTTTCTCGAAGACAGCCGGATTCACAGGCGTGCGTTGCGGCTACACCGTCGTGCCGAAAGAGCTCACCGCCGCTACGCTGACAAGCGAACGCATCCCGTTGAATAAACTCTGGAACCGCCGCCAATGCACCAAGTTCAATGGCACCAGCTACATCACCCAGCGAGCAGCGGAAGCTATCTACACCCCCGAAGGACAACAGCAAATCAAAGAAACGATAGATTACTACATGAACAATGCACGAACCATGAAGCAGGGACTCGAAGCCGCCGGACTGAAAGTGTATGGCGGTGTGAACGCCCCCTATATCTGGCTGAAAACGCCCGACGGAACCAGTTCCTGGCGCTTCTTCGAACAGATGCTGTACGAGGCCAACGTGGTCGGCACACCGGGCGTAGGGTTCGGTCCCAGCGGCGAAGGCTATATCCGGCTGACCGCCTTCGGTAAGCACGAGGATTGCGTGGAAGCTATGAAAAGAATAAGAAAATGGTTGATATAAAAAGGTAAAAAGGTATGAAAACAACATGGAAAATCACAGCCATCGCGCTGTTGGCAACAGCCCTGCCTTTCACGGCAAAGGCTCAGGATAAGGTGGAAGCATCGGTAGGAGTAGACCTCGTCAGTGGTTACATCTGGCGCGGACAGGATTTAGGAGGCGTGAGCCTTCAGCCCAGCGCCTCTATCTCCTACAAAGGCTTTTCGCTGGAAGCCTGGGGCTCGGTAGGCATCGAAAGCAAGGATGACAAAGAATTGGACTTGACGTTGGGATATGCCACGGGCGGATTCAGCCTGTCGGTCACCGACTATTGGTTCAACAGTGGTCCCGGATATTTCCACTATGGAGCACGGAACACGGCACATACATTCGAAGCACAAATAGGATATGATTTCGGCCCCGTAGCCGTGAACTGGTACACCAACTTTGCCGGAGACGACGGCGTGAACAAGGAGGGCAACCGTGCCTATTCGTCCTACATCTCTGTAGCGGCTCCCTTCACCCTGGGCGGACTGGACTGGACAGCCGAAGTAGGAGCTACCCCATGGGCTACCGACTATTATGGAACTAACGGCTTTGCTGTATGCGATGTCAGCCTGGGAGTATCAAAAGATATTAGAATCACCGATTCCTTCTCCCTCCCGTTGTTTGCCAAAGCCACGTGGAATCCCCGGTCGGAGGGCGCTTATTTCGTAATAGGATTGAGTTTTTAAGGTATTATAAATCCTAATTATTTAAGGTATGAAAAAGATTGAAGCCATTATCCGGAAGACCAAGTTCGAGGAGGTAAAGGATGCGTTGCTCGAAGCAGACATCGAATGGTTCTCCTACTATGACGTGCGAGGCATCGGAAAGTCCAGACAAGCCCGAATCTACCGAGGGGTGATGTACGACACCAGTTCCATCGAACGAATTCTGATATCCATTGTCGTGCGCGACAAAAATGTAGAAAAGACCGTGCAAGCCATCCTCAAGTCCGCACAAACCGGCGAAATAGGTGACGGACGTATCTTCGTCATCCCTATCGAAGACGCCATCCGCATACGCACTGCCGAAAGAGGAGACATTGCACTCTACTATGCCGAACAAGAAAGATAGCAGATATCAGCAAGCTGCAACTAAGAGAATACAATACAACTAAAAACAAAAAGAAATTATGGACAAACATAGTAAATGCAGTCTTTCCGGACTGCGTATAGTCCTTGCCATATCTATGGCGTTCGGTCTTTCCACAGAACTATTTGCACAAGATGCTACCGCCGCAGACAGTGTGGCAAGCCTCACGAATCCTGATGCGGCCAGCGAACTGACCTATGGACTGAACACCGTGTGGATGTTGCTCGCTGCCATGCTGGTGTTCTTCATGCAACCGGGATTCGCACTGGTAGAAGCCGGCTTCACCCGGGTAAAGAACACCGCCAATATCCTGATGAAAAACTTTGTCGACTTCATGTTCGGTAGCCTGCTCTACTGGTTCATCGGTTTCGGACTGATGTTCGGTGCAGGCGGATTCATTGGGATGCCCCACTTCTTCAACTTCTCGTTCTACGACGGAGGCGGACTTCCCACCGAGGGATTTCTCGTTTTCCAAACAGTGTTCTGTGCTACAGCTGCCACCATCGTGTCCGGTGCCATGGCAGAGCGCACCAAGTTCTCCATGTATCTGATTTATACTGTCTTCATCAGCGTACTGATTTATCCGATTTCCGGCCACTGGACGTGGGGAGGCGGCTGGCTGATGAACAGCGAGGCTGGCTCGTTCATGATGGAGACGTTCGGAACCACTTTCCACGATTTTGCAGGTTCCACCATCGTACACTCTGTGGGCGGCTGGATAGCCTTGGTAGGAGCAGCCATCCTGGGACCACGCATCGGGAAGTATAGCAAAGACGGCAAGTCGAGAGCCATCCCAGGACACAACCTCACAATTGCGGCGCTGGGTGTATTCATCCTATGGTTCGGATGGTTCGGATTCAACCCCGGTTCGCAGCTAGCGGCAGCTACTACAGATGACGCAAAGGCCATTTCACATGTATTCCTCACCACCAACCTAGCAGCTTGTGCAGGCGGCTTCTTCGCCTTAGCTGTGAGCTGGCTGAAATATGGCAAACCCTCGCTCTCGCTGACACTGAACGGCATTCTGGCAGGTCTGGTAGGCATCACAGCCGGATGCGACATGGTATCTCCGACCGGAGCGGCAGCCATCGGGGCCATCTGTGGCATCCTGATGATTTATTCGGTAGAGTTCATCGACCGCACCCTGAAGATAGACGACCCCGTAGGAGCCAGTTCCGTACATGGCGTATGTGGTTTCACGGGAACCATTCTCACCGGACTCTTCTCCACCAGCGAGGGAGCACTCTACGGAGGCGGCTGGAGCTTCTTCGGAGCACAGGTGTTCGGTGCACTGACCGTAGGTGCATGGGCCGCCTTCATGGGATTTATTATCTTCAAAGGACTAGACAAAATCCACGGACTCCGCGTTTCCCAACGTGTGGAGGAAGAGGGGTTGGACATCTACGAGCATGGCGAATCGGCCTATGGTGCATGATGTTTTTTCACTCTAACATAGTTTTAACCAACAAAATCCAAATTCTAAGGTATTATGTCAAAATTGAGATTCAGAGTAGTAGAGACGGCGTTCAAGAAGAAACCCGTTGCAGTGGCAGTTCCGGCGGAACGTCCGTCAGAGTATTTTGCCAAGTATGTATTCAACAAGGAAAAGATGTTCAGGTATCTGCCCAGCAAGGTGTATGCCAAGCTGACGGACGTAATCGATAACGGTGCTCCGCTGGATCGCAGCATCGCTGACGAGGTGGCCGCAGGCATGAAGAAGTGGGCCATCGAGATGGGAGCCACCCACTACACCCACTGGTTTCATCCGCTGACTGAAGGCACGGCCGAGAAGCACGATGCCTTTGTGGAACACGACGGCAAAGGCGGTATGATGGAAGAGTTTACCGGCAAACTGCTTGTACAGCAGGAACCGGACGCCTCCAGTTTCCCCAACGGCGGTATCCGCAACACCTTCGAGGCACGCGGCTACTCGGCATGGGATCCCTCTTCGCCGGCATTCATCGTAGACGATACACTCTGCATCCCTACCATCTTCATTGCTTATACCGGCGAGTCGCTGGACTACAAGGCACCGCTGCTGAAAGCCCTGCGTGCCGTAGACAAGGCGGCGGTAGAAGTATGCCACTACTTCAACCCCGACGTGAAGAAGGTCTACGCTTACCTGGGCTGGGAACAAGAATACTTCCTGGTAGATGAAGGCCTGTATGCTGCCCGTCCCGACCTGCTGATGACCGGACGCACCCTGATGGGACACGACAGCGCCAAGAACCAGCAGCTGGAAGACCACTACTTCGGAGCCATCCCCAGCCGTGTGGCCGCCTTCATGAAGGAACTGGAAATCGAAGCGCTGAAACTGGGCATCCCCGTCAAGACCCGTCATAACGAAGTAGCCCCCAACCAGTTTGAGCTGGCCCCCATCTTCGAAGAGTGCAACCTAGCTGTGGACCACAACATGCTCATCATGGCCCTGATGCGCAAGGTGGCACGCAACCACGGCTTCCGCGTACTGCTGCACGAAAAGCCTTTCAAGGGCGTCAACGGTAGCGGTAAGCACAACAATTGGTCGCTGGGTACCGACACCGGCATTCTGCTCCATGCACCCGGCAAGCTACCCGAAGAGAATCTGCGCTTCATCACCTTCGTCGTGAATACGCTGATGGCCGTCTACCGCCACAATGGCTTGCTGAAAGCCAGCATCTCCAGCGCCACGAACGCTCACCGTCTGGGTGCCAACGAAGCACCTCCTGCCATCATCTCCTCCTTCCTGGGCAAGCAGTTGAGCCAAGTGCTGGAGCACATCGAGGAGAGCACCAAGGACGACCTCGTCAGCCTGAGCGGCAAGCAGGGCATGAAATTGGACATTCCGCAGATTCCGGAACTGATGATTGACAATACCGACCGCAACCGCACCAGCCCCTTCGCCTTCACCGGAAACCGCTTCGAGTTCCGTGCCGTAGGTTCCGAAGCCAACTGTGCCAGCGCCATGATAGCCCTGAACTCCGCCCTTGCCGAGCAGCTGACAGACTTCAAGAAGGATGTGGAC
>CAMWRY010000084.1 GCA_947176775.1 uncultured Bacteroides sp. | reverse complement strand
TCGCGGCGATAAGAGCCTACATGGTTGTCGGCGATAGGCACCTGCGGCGGATTGTTCTTGAACTGGTTGCGCCAGGCATAACCCACATTCACGTAGATAGGATCACCGAAGCCGTTCAGTTCCCATACACCGGGAACAGGCATGTCGTTCCAGCCCTTGTCGTTGTAGTCCGTGCGCCAGAAGTCGGTGGGACGGGCATCGGCATCCTTCACCCAGAAGAATTTCCAGGTGCCGTTCAGCGTCATAAAGTTGGCCGACTGTTCTTTCAGGCCCTTAGCGGCCACATCTGCCGATTCGTAAGCAAAATAGTTGGTGTGCATGGGGGCACGGTTCACGGCATTGACCTCAGGGTCGAGCCACTCCTTGAAGGACTGGGCACTTGCCGACACAGCCAAGGCTGCAAACAGTCCGGTAATGAGTTGTTTCTTCATGATGAATAGTTTAAAAATTAATACAGCACAGGGAAAATGCCCGAATGCAGTTACAAAAATAAGGGAAGTTGGGCAATTTCAAAGAAAGAATCGGCTCAAAAAAGATAAATATACCGGTAAAAGGCTATTTTTGCACCAAATATCCACGAATACCCTATGGCCGGCATATACATTCATATCCCTTTCTGCAAGACGCGCTGCATCTACTGCGATTTCTATTCCACCACTCGCAGCGAACTAAGGCGCCCGTACATCCATGCCTTGTGCACTGAACTGCGAGAGCGCAAGGCCTACCTGGAAGGCGAACCGGTGGAGACCATCTACCTGGGCGGAGGCACTCCCTCGCAGCTTGCGTCCGAAGATTTCGGGCAGATATTCCACACCATCCAAGAGGTGTACGGCCTGGAGCATGCCGTGGAAATCACGCTCGAAGCCAATCCCGACGACCTGACGGAGAAGTATGTGTCCATGCTGCGCACCCACCCCTTCAACCGCATCAGTATGGGTATACAGACCTTCGACGACCCCACCCTGCGGCTGCTGAACCGCCGCCACAATGCTGCGCAGGCTGTCGAGGCCGTGGAGCGATGCCGACGGGCCGGATTCGGTAACCTCAGCATCGACCTCATCTACGGCCTGCCGGGCGAGACGGACGGGCGGTGGGAGCGCGACTTGCAGCAAGCCGTCGCCCTCGGCGTGGAGCACCTCTCTGCCTACCACCTGCCCTACGAGGAGGGCACCCGACTCTACGAAATGTTGCAGGAACACAGCGTCAGCGAGGTGGACGAGGAGAGCAGCGTACGTTTCTTCACTACGCTCATGGACACGCTCGGCGCTGCCGGATACGAGCACTACGAGATATCCAACTTCTGCAAGCCGGGCCTGCACTCGCGCCACAACTCTGCCTACTGGAAGGGAATTCCCTACCTGGGATGCGGCCCGTCGGCCCACTCCTTCAACCGGAAGGCCAGGGAGTGGAATACGGCCTCGCTGGAGCAGTACATCCGCTCCGTCGAAGCCGGACACCGCCTCTGCGAAACGGAGGAACTGGACCGGGTGACCCGTTACAACGAGTATCTGATGACGGCCCTACGCACCCGGTGGGGCGTCTCCCTGCAACGGGTGGAAGAGGCGTTCGGCACCAAGCTGCACCACTACTGCACGGCCATGGCCGCCCCCTACCTGAAGAGCCACAAGCTGGAGATACAAGACGGCCGGCTGCGTCTGACCCGTCAGGGCATCTTCGTCTCGGACGGCATCATCAGCGACCTGATGTTCATCGAATAACCCCCAACCGGAAGAGAGCATGACCGAACAAGAAATCAGACGTTATCTGCGCCAAATGAAGGAGGAGGACTCGCAACGGGCCTTCCAGGGGTTCTACAGCCTGTGCTACGACCGCCTGTTCCGCATCGCCTGCTTCTACGTGAAGCGCGAGGAGTGGGCGCAGGAGATCGTGCTTGATGTCTTCATGCGGCTATGGGAGCAGCGCGCCCGGCTGCCGGAGGTGAACAACATCGAGGACTACTGCTTCATCCTCACCCGAAACGCCGCCCTCAACTACCTGGAGAAGGAGAACCGGCATGCCGCCCTCTCCACCGATCAGCTGCCCGAAGCCGACGGGCAGGCCGAGTCACCGGAGTCGGTGCTCATCAGCGAAGAGCTGTTCGCGCGCTACGTCAAGGCGCTGGACCGCCTGCCCGAACGCTGCCGCGAGGTATTCATCCGCGTGCGCGAGGAGAAGAAGAGCTATGCCCAGGTGGCCGAAGAGCTGGGCATCAGCGTGAAGACGGTAGACGCGCAACTGCAAAACGCCCTCTCAAGACTCAAAGAAGCCTTGCTGACAGAGTGAACAAGGTCTCCTTCTTACGAAAAGAGGTAAAGGCTGATTGCACGAGATGTACATCTCGTACAGGTCGACATGTACATCTCATGCTACATGAGATGCACATCTCGGGCAGACAGACATTATTGGTTGGGAGAAGAGGAGGGGAAGGGGAGGGAGAGGAAAAGAAAGGAGAAAGAAGATAAGAAGAAAGAAAGAGGAAAAGAACACCTACCATAGCAACTTAACGCAAGTTCGATATAAGCGATAGCCCACCGACCGCATGGTAATTCTCCTCCTCCCTCACAATTAACATACTTTTGCATCCTTCCTATAGGGAATTCCCGAACTGCCCCTGTCTTTATCTACAGTTAGGTAAAATTCGGAAAGCATGAAAGTGACCAATGAGAATTTCGACAAAGTACTGAACCGCTTGGTTTCGTCCACCCGTTCGCCCCGGGGGCGCTTCGCGGCCGACAACAGCTGGAAGCTGCTCGAAGCACGCCTGCTGAAACAACGCAGCATCCGGCGTTTCTGGATGCGTGCCGCAAGCGCCGCCGCCGTCGTCCTGCTGTGCGTGACGAGCTGGGCAGCCTACCACTACCTGTACGTAGCACCGCCACGCAAAGCCGTACCCAGCGAAACCGTGCATCGTGCCGAGGAAACGGAAGCCGCTTGCAGCATACTGACCTTCGAGCAGCAACCCTTGCAGGAAATCGCCCGTCAGCTCTCCGAAACCTTCCACATCGAGATACGCATCGAGGACGACAGCCTGAAGGCCTACCGCATGACAGCCACCTTCCGCGAGGGGGAAAGCCTGACGGAAATACTCGACCTGCTGAAGGAGGCCGGAAACTTTACGTACCAAAAAGAAAACAATACTATTATACTGACATACTAAATTTAACTAACAATGACTGATTCTATTATCTGTTCACACCACCGCATCAGGGCACTGCTCCTGATGTGTGTGGTATTCTTAGCCGCTTGCCCCTCTGCGCAAGCGCAAAACCAGGAGACACGTTTGAACCTGAACATCCGCAACGCCACGTTGGAAAGCTTCGTAAAGACGCTGGAGAATGCCACCGGCTTCTCCTTCGTCTACGGAGAAGAGGTCAAGCTGAAACGCCGCATCACCCTAGAGGCCAAGCAGCAGACCATCAGCGAAATCCTGCAACGCGCCTTCGAGAACGAACCCGTCAGGTTCGAGATTTCCGGGAAACACATCCTGCTCCACCGGAAAGCCCTGCCACAGAAACCCGTCAACCGGAAGTTTACCATCAGTGGGTACGTCACCGACGGGGCATCCGCCGAAACGCTGATTGGGGCCAATGTCCTGGAGAGCCGCCGCTCCACAGGCACGGCCACCAATCCCTTCGGCTTCTACACCGTCACGATGCCCGAAGGGGAGGCGGAGGTGGTCTTCTCCTACCTGGGCTATGAAAGCCAACGCCACAAGCTCTCGCTGGACAAGGATACGTTGCTCAACGTCAGCCTGACGGGCAACACCCAGCTGGCCGAAGTCGTCGTCCTCTCCGACAAACGGGAAGCCGGCATCGAGAGCACTGCCATGGGTTCGCACGAGATACCGATGGCCCAAATCAGGCACACCCCCACCATCCTGGGAGAAGCCGACCTGCTGAAGACCATCCAGCTGATGCCGGGCGTGCAGGCCGGAATGGAGGGCTTCGCCGGCATGTACGTGCGCGGAGGAAGTCCCGACCAGAACCTGGTGATGCTGGACGGCATCCCGGTGTACAACGCCGACCACCTGCTGGGCGTGTTCTCCATCTTCACACCCGAGGCGGTGAAGAACACCACCCTATTCAAGAGCTCCTTTCCGGCCCGGTACGGCGGACGCCTCTCGTCCATCGTAGACATCCGGACCAACGACGGGGACATGCACCGCTATCACGGCGCACTCAGCATCGGCATACTGACGGACAAACTGCACTTCGAGGGGCCGCTATGGAAGGGAAAAACCTCGTTCAGCCTCAGCGCAAGGGTCGTACCGACGGTCTTTATCCCAAAAGGAATCGGCATGGGCAGCGATACCTATACATCCAGCGGCTACCACTATCGCAACAGTGACAAAGGCAATTATTACTTCTACGACCTCAATGCCAAGTTGAATCACAAGTTCGATGACCGTAACCGCCTCTTCCTCAGCTTCTACAAAGGGAAAGACCTCTACATGATAAAGAGTGAAAGCCAAACTACTTACGACTCCAACGCTGCTTACCTGAGCACCGACAAGGACGACAGTCGCCTGAGCTGGGGAAATACCATCGCCTATGCCCGTTGGAACCATGTCTTCAGCAATCGGCTGTTTGGCAACATCACCCTCTCATCCAACCTGTATGACATGAAACTGAAGAGCGACATGGAGGAAACAAGAATCCTCAACAACGAGGTGAGGGACCGATACAGCTACAACGCACGCTTCGTCTCAGGCATCCGCGACTGGAGCGCACGCGCAGACTTCGACTACACCCCCATACCGCAACATCACATCAAGTTCGGCACAGAATACATACATCATACCTTCCGCCCCGGAGTCTCTACATCAAAAATGCAGGACATAGACGACGGCACCGTACTGGAAGATACACTCTACAACACAAGCAGCAACCGCACCATGTATGGACAGGAGCTATCCCTCTACGCCGAGGACAACTTCAACGCCACCGACCGGCTCAGTCTGAATGCCGGACTACGAGCCGCCCTGTTTCATACGCAGGGAAAGAGCTACTACTCCCTGCAACCGCGCCTCTCCGCCCGTTACGACCTCGGCAGAGGCTTCTCCACCAAAGCCTCCTACACCTGCATGGCACAATACGTACACCTGCTCACGTCCACACCACTTTCCATGCCCACCGACCTCTGGGTGCCCATCACCAAGGACATCCGCCCGATGTATGCCAACCAATACTCCGTTGGAAGCTACTACTCCGGCATACCGGGCTGGGAATTCTCCATAGAGAGCTACTACAAGCAGATGCGCCACATATTGGAGTATCAGGACGGTGTCTCCTTCTTCGGCACCTCCACCAACTGGGAAGAAAAGGTAGAGTCGGGTGAGGGACGATCTTTCGGCTTGGAGCTGATGGCACAGAAGACCATGGGCAAGACCACCGGATGGCTGGCCTACACCCTGTCGCGAACCGACCACCGCTTCAAGAACGGTAACATTAACCAAGGGCGATGGTTCCCTTACAAGTACGACCGCCGACACAACCTGAGCCTCTGCGTCAACCACAAGTTCAGCGACCGCATCGATGTGGGTGCCTCGTGGATATTCAACAGTGGCGGTTGCATCACGATACCAGAAAAGGCCACCATCATCATCACCCCCAACGGACGCCTGGAAGAGACAGGCTATATCTCCAGCCGGAACAACTACCGCCTACCCTCCAGTCATCGACTAAACATAGGAGTCAATTTCAACAAGAAGACCAAGCACGGCATGCGTACTTGGAACATCAGCGTCTATAACGCCTACAATGCCATGAACCCGAACATCGTATATAGCAAGTATGAAAATGGCAGCTACTTCTATCAACCCACCGAAGACGACAACTATATAGAACACAGGACAGAAGGGAAAACTACCATCAAGAAGCTGACTATCCTACCCTGCATCCCCTCCGTCACCTACACGTATAGATTTTAATAAAAAGATTAAAGATGAAAACAAGAATGAAATTACACCTTATTATATATGTAGCCTTCATCGGCCTACTGACTGCGTGCGAACATGAAATTCCCTTCACCCCCAAAACAACAGAGCCGCAACTCATCATGAACACCCTGCTTGATGCCGGGAAAGCGGAAAACGAAGTCTTCCTACACTTGAATGAAGGACAGAGCATAGGTCGCCTGCACGAGGCCACCCTCACCTTGTTCGTGAACGGACAGATAGCAGAAACTCCCCGAGCCCTGACTGCGGAGGAGATTTGTGGCAGCCCGGACGATTACCCTGAAGGCACCACCATAATTTATGAATCCATCCGATACAAGTTGTTCCGCCTGACCACCGCCTTCCGTCCCGGCGACCACATACGGCTGGAGGCCACGGCCGAAGAGGGGAAGTACCACGTCAGCGCCGAAGTCACCGTGCCGCAACCGGTAGAAAACCTACACGTGGACACTTGCGTAGCTAACCTGCGCGAATACAGAGGGTACACTCCCCACCGCCAGTACAAGATTACGCTGCAAGACCGTCCCAACGAGAAAAACTACTACCGGCTGGACATCTGGAACGACCTCACTTTCCGATGCGAATGGGACGAATACTGGCAGCCGGAAGGGGAAACCCTCAAAGAAGCCATCGTCCCCATGAACCGCGAAACAGAGATTATCAACCGCGAAGATGTTATCTTGACCGACGGCCATCCCACCAACTACGATGACGAGGAGAACGAACTATTCCCCACCATCAGCAACCAATATAACATCTTCACCGATAACACCTTCCGCGATTCGCATGCCACACTGAAGGTCTACACGCCACTCTATCTGGAAAAACGCCCGTCACACATATACCAACGTCTCTACCGCCAGCAGACCATCACCGTGCGCCTACTCAGCCTGACCGAGGAAACCTATCGCTACATGAAGGCGCTGAACTGTCTGGAAGACGGGGACTATGACGAGACCCTGATGGAACCCATCTGCCTGCCCAGCAACGTCACCGGTGGACTGGGATTCGTAGGGGCATGCTCAGAAGCCCGGGTGACTTTCGAAATACCCGAGCAGCGCCTCTTCTGACGATTTCCTCCGCCTCGCACTACGCCCATATTACAAAATCGTCCAAAAAACAAGCATTTAGATACCTAAAAATTGATTTAAGTCAAAAAGTGAAGGCAGATAGTGAAGTTTTCTTCCCTTTTCCTTTTATGTTATAAAACATGCCCTTATATTTGCACAGGTAAAAAAAAGCTAAGTGCTTAGATTATTTTCAACAGGTATTAGATTAAGATTTGTTTTCAGGATTGATTAATTAAAAAAGTAGGTATTAGGAAACGTTTAGAATTGACACGTGTGGCAGCCGTTTGGCTGGCTGCCACGACGCCGGGGCGGAAAGGCAACCCGGAAGAGGCAAATGGACTCTATACTGAAACAACAGCACCAACGATACCAGCGTGCAAAACATCACTCTGATGAACAAGAATATTGAAATGAATAAAAGCTCATAGATACACAGCAGAAACTAAACAGACACCAAGCAAATACAAAGCATGCGCAGAAAATAGTAAAAACGGAATGAATGAAAAAGAAGCGCATACAACTGAGCAGAGAAAAAGGCATCGGACCTCAAGAGCCCAATGCCTTTTCTTTTTTGCCGGCGCCCCACGTCTTGGCAGTGCCGACTCCCTAACCTAACGTGAGTTCGATATAAATTCAGAACAATGCAAGTTGCTTGTCTTTGACA
>CAMWRY010000083.1 GCA_947176775.1 uncultured Bacteroides sp. | reverse complement strand
AACTTAGATAGTTTGATGTTGGAGAATGTAGAGGCTTTAGCAAATGGGGAATCTGAAATAAGTCTCGATTGTTTTGGCTTTGGTTCTGTAGATTGTCCGCATTCCGATGTGAAAGTATATTTTGTTGGTGGTATGTTAAGTTTGAATTAACTCGGTTTGGTGATAGTTTATTCGGCTCCTCACTGTCTTTTCAAGAGGCGGTGAGGCTGGATGAAACGGTGGTTCGTTCGCTGGATTTCAGCCTGACGGATGAGTCGTTAAACCGTTATGTCTTGGGCCATTCTGTCTATGGCATCTCTGTAGACGAGCGGAAGTGTGTCATCCTTGCTACGGGAGATGAACCGATAGTGGAATATCAGATGCAATAAATAGGAAGAAAATATAAATCGGGCATGAAGAGGAACGGACGGTAAACGTTCTGGTGGTACATGACGGCCCGTCCGTTCCGTAACCCATCCCAGAAAGGAGGTTTCGGCAAAGATATAGATTTAAATAGAATGAGCAAAATGCTTGTCCTTTCATTGAAATGATAGATATGGAAGGAAAATATTTTTTTTAATAATTTAAATAACAAATTCATGAAAAAAGTAACAAAATATGCCTTTATTGCTGTATTTGCAGCAGTGGCTGGGTATGGTATTTATATGAATCAGGAGACAGATTCAATGTCTGACATAATGCTGGCCAATGTGGAAGCGTTGGCTGGTACTGAAATCTCAAATCCAAATTGTGAGCCCAGTTGGGAAAAAGAGTGTTGTGTTTGCTTTTCCGTACATCATACATACGCGCGTCGTAAAGTAGAAGTTGTAACTGACAATTGTGAAACTAGAACAAATTGTTCGCATTATTAAAATGAAGATTAATCTTGAAATAGATTGTTTTCATTGATAAGTAATGGAGTACTGTAAAATAAAATCCACTGCCGAATGGCTTATGCGATTTTTTTTTTGCAGTACTCGTAAACAGTATAAAATATGCATTTAAAGATTTATTTTTATCCGTTTTTATTCTTGTTCTTGTGCAGCTGTGCAAGTGAAAAGAAGCAGAATGTGGAATATGTGAGTGCGACTCATGAAGTGTTGGACGATGAAATTATGACTACCATGCCGGGAACTTTGTATGTTGCCGATGATTTTTTGGTCTGGGAAGATCCTTTTGCCCGTGACTATTTTGCGCATGTGCATGAAAAAGCGACAGGTCGTAAAGTTGGTGTGATGGGCAAGGTTGGTGAGGGGCCTCGTGAATTTATCACGGGTGAACTTCATAGTGAGTGCATTGACAACCGCTTTTTCGCTATTGATGTGAATGGCAATACCTGTGGATTCTTGTCCATTGATAGCTTGGTGCAGGGTAAGGATACTTTTGTGGCATTGTCTGAAGAGGAGAAGGCCGCTCTTCCGAAAATGCCGGAGCGTGTAAAAGGTTTGTATATAGGCACTACAAAAAATGGCGACAAATCTTATTTTAAAGCAATGGTGCAGGGGAAAGAGGTAGAGTTTGGCAAATATCCGATACCCCAGGCAAAGCAACATGTTAGTGGCAGTATGGCTTATAATCAGGAACGCGGAGTACTGGTTTACGCCTGTTCCAGATTCCCATATTTGGTTTTGTATAAAAGGGATGGAAGTGAATTTTCTTTGGCCTGGGAGAATGTTTCGGATGGCCGCGAATATGAAGTACGTGATGGTGAGGTTGTTTTTGACCGTAGGTATGGTGGAATTTTTGGTCTCTGTTTGAGCAAGGATTACATCATTGCCTTGCAACGTGACCGGACTAAAGATGATATGGACGAATCTACGGTAGGGAGAGATGTCAAAAAATGCCCTCATACGGTATTTCTATACGATTATGCCGGTAATTTGCAGAAGATTGTAGACTTGGGTATTCCTGTGATGCGTATTGCTGCAAAAGAGAATGATAATACGTTGTATGCCATCGGTGCAAATCCGGATTATGTCTTGGTGAAGTATGACCTGTAGGATATTGAATATTGCCGTTGGGTGTTGCCTGCTGTTTCTTGTCGGTGCATGCCGGAAAAATGGGCGAGTGGTGCCTATTGTCTATAAACAGGATTTTCTGCTGGATACCGCTGTTTCTGTAAAAACATTTTTTATAGAAGGTGATTTGGTGGAACCCAAGGGGATAGAAAGGATGGGGGATAGGATATTTGTATTTGGCGGATATCGTGAAATGGGTATTTATACCTATCCGGAAATGAACTTTATCCGCAAGATGACATATCCTTTTGCCGATCATATCTCTGTTGGAGACAGCTGTCTTTATTTTTTGTCAGGTAGAAACATAGATACATATGTCTTGCAGGATGATTCTTTGTGTAAAACTTCCTCTGTTGTCATAGCCTATCCGAATAGGGTTATCAATCCTAAGCGCGAGTTGTCTACCGGAGTCTTTCTCTACCCTGATTATCCTCAATTTCCAGGAATGTATGAGTTCCACATCTTGGATACTATACATCGGAAGCGCCTTTCCAAGGGAAGCTATCCGGAAGATAATAGTAAACGCTTTAAGAATTTAGAGCATTTTAAGGAACTTTATTCGCATTCCGTTTGTGTGAAACCGGATAAAAGCGCTTTTGTTGTTATATATGGTGCTTTAAGGCGCATCCGTATCTATAATCCGGCAGGGGACTTGCAGCATGACGTTTTTTTGGAAGGTTCTTTAGGAAATTATAAGTTGATACCTGCCCGTTTGAAAGAACTGTATGTGCATTTTGTTGACGCGTTTGTAACGGATAAGTACATTTATCTGATAAACCCGGGAAGATTGTTGATGTCTCCAGATGTTTTCGAGAGTAACATTCTGGTCTTGGACTGGCAAGGTAATCTGGTTGCTAAATATCGTCTTGGTGTGTATGTGAACGATATCTTTGTGGATGAAGAAAGAAACGCTATGTATGGCAGTTGCTGGAAAGAAGGGGAAGGCATTGTTTTCTTTACCATGAATATGTTGCATGATAATTTCTGATTATGAGAAGTCTTTTGATGATATTTTTATTAGGATTAGCGCTGTTTTCCTGTACTGATTCTAAAAATAAAGAAGTGGCAACTCTATTACAGGAATGGGAAGGAAGGAGAATCGTTTTTCCTTCTAATCCGACTTTTACCATTCAAGGTGAGGATACAGTGGAATATCATATTAAGAATACATATAAGATACTGACTTATATTGATTCTACTGGCTGTACCAGTTGTAAATTAAGATTTGCAGAGTGGAGAATTTTTATGAGTGAGGTTGATTCGATACGTCCAAATATGTTACAATTTCTTTTTTTCTTGTGTCCCAAAACGGGAATGGAGATATACCAAACCTTGCGAATGGATAGATTTAAATATCCGATTTGTATTGATGACGAAGATAGTTTGAACAAGTTGAATCATTTTTCTTCAGATATGATGTTCCAAACATTTCTATTGGACAAAGACAATAAAATCCTTGCCATCGGTAACCCTATCCATAATCCCAAAGTGAAAGAACTCTACCTGAAGATTATCCAAGGTGGACAGATCGTTCCGGAAGATAACAGTAAGCAGATAATGACCCAAGCCTCTGTGGACCGGACTTTTGTGTCTATGGGTGATTTCGACTGGCAAGAGGAGCAGAAGGCCATTTTCACCCTGAAGAATACGGGTAACCGCCTTTTGGTGATACATTATACCACCACCTCTTGTGGCTGCACCACCGTCGCCTACTCCAAAGAGCCGGTTCCACCCGGCAAGGAAACGCTTCTGGAAGTGTCTTACAAAGCCGAACGTCCTGGGTACTTCGACAAGACGGTGACGGTACATTGCAATGCAGAGAATTCTCCGCTGACTTTGAGGATTAACGGGAATGCCAAATAACAGATATAGAGGATAACCATGTGAATACCTGACCTCAGCCTGTTCCGATGTTTCTCGGTCTGGGGATGCCTGATTGTCTTGTTCCTTCTATCCTGCCGCCTGTTGTGCTTGAGCGTCCCCTTGTGCTTGCCGGCGACAACCGTCAGGAGCTGAAACGGGTGTTGCACCACTACGAGAGCGACAGTGTGATAACTATGAACTTAATCAGATAACAGGGAGATGGACGTGAGGAAAAAGAAAATAACCTTTTAGAAAGAAAGGGAGTTTTTGAGGTGCAAATTCAGGTCTGCGCCCTGTCCGCTCCGTACCAGCTCCGTATCATCTCCGCATAAGGGTACCTTTATACGGAGCAGGTACGGAGCGGGTACGGTTCGGGTCCCTTTGAGAGTACATTTTTTTTAAGATAATCAGTTCCCGTTGTTCCGGTTTTTAGTCCGGTTCTTTTTCCTGTATTCGTTGGGCGATATCTTCTTTAAAGCCTTGAACTGGCGTGACAGGTTCTTCAGATTTGTGATTCCTACTTGTGTCTTTAGCTGCTTTTGCCTTACACTTCTTTCCCTTCCTGTTCAAAATCCTTGCGCGACTTGCTTTGTGTCACGATATACACTCCCAGGAATACCAAAGCTATGGCTATCCCTTTCTCCGGTGTGAACATTCCCAGCCCCAGGATGATAGCGGCGGTGGAGGCTACGATGGGTTGCATATAGTTGTACATACTTACTACGGTGGGGCGTAGCAGCCGTTGGGCGCTCATGATGAAGATGTAGGCAAGGAAACTTCCTCCCACTACCACATAACCCACTTGCAGCAGGGCAGCTGTAGACACTCCGTTCCACTCGATGGTTGCCACGTCGCGATAAGAGAAAGGTATGTAGCACATGGAGGCATAGACAAACATCCATTTGTTCAGCGTGATGGGGGAGTACCTCTGCGACAGACTTTTGAAGACCGTTAGATATACAGAGAAGCTGATTTGTGCCAGCAGGCAGAGCAAGTCGCCGATGATGCTGCCGTTGCCGCTTTCTGCGCCCTGGCTGCTCATGATGAGTATGAAGGCTCCCATGGCTCCCACAAAGATGCCCAGCACCTTCTTGTGGGTGACAGGCTCCTTCAGATAGACGGCTGCCACGATCATGGTGACGATGGGCAGGGTGGTCGTGACGATGGAAGCGTCGATGGGCGAGGTCAGGGAGAGGCCGAAGATATAGACTCCCTGATTGAATACCAGCGCGAAGAGTGCGGCAAAGAATATCTTCAGCATGTCCCGGTGGTCCACCTGTTCGTGTTTGCAGAAGAGTGAGAGAAGCCAAAAGCAGGCTGCCGCGCCCACCATGCGGAATGTCGTCACTGACAGTGCGGAGAATTCCACCAAAGCCGACTTGCCGATAGAAGCCATCAGTCCCCATAAGATATTGGCAGTAAGGGCGAACAGATGCCCCTGAATGTTCTTGTTCATACGCTTTCATTTTTTGCGGCTGCAAAAGAACAACTATTTTTCTGATTTGGGGAGCTGTCGGGAGTTAAAAGGAGTTATTCATGATTTTCTGCCTCGTGTGCTGTGGAAATTGGATATTATCATGTATATTTGCCATAGATATAACATGACGACCATGGAAGTACAAGCCAATTACATCAAGCGTATCGAGATACACGGATTGTGGCATCGATATGACATTGCCTGGGACTTGCGTCCCGATGTCAATATACTGTCCGGCATCAACGGAGTGGGGAAGACCACCATCCTGAACCGCTCGGTCAACTATCTGGAACAGACTTCGGGCGAAGTGAAGAGTGACGAGAAGAACGGCGTGCACGTCTACTTCGACAATCCCGAGGCCACCTTTATCCCCTACGATGTTATCCGCAGCTACGACCGTCCCCTTATCATGGGCGACTTTACGGCGCGTATGGCCGATGCCAATGTAAAGTCGGAACTCGATTGGCAGCTCTATCTGCTCCAGCGCCGCTACCTGGACTATCAGGTGAATGTGGGCAACAAGATGATAGAACTGCTCAGCGGCGACGAGGAGCAGCGCATGCAGGCTCCCTCCCTTTCCCTTCCCAAGCGGAAGTTCCAGGACATGATAGACGAACTCTTCAGCTACACAGGCAAGAAGATAGACCGCAGAAGCAACGACATCGTCTTCTACCAGAATGGCGAACGCCTCCTGCCCTATAAACTTTCTTCGGGCGAGAAGCAGATGCTGGTTATCCTGTTGACCGTGCTGGTGCGCAACGGCGACCGCTGTGTGCTCTTCATGGACGAGCCGGAAGCCTCGCTGCACATCGAGTGGCAACAGAAACTTATCGGCATGATACGTGGCCTGAACCCCTATGTACAACTGATTCTGACCACCCACTCGCCTGCCGTCATCATGGAGGGCTGGCTGGACACGGTGACCGAAGTAAGCGATATTTCTACAGTGATAATGTGAGCAGTGATAAGTGATAATGTAATAAGTGATAAAGTTTTTAGTGATTACTTACTGTTCACCTTTTATCACCCTATCACCTATCACCTTCTATCACTCTATCACAAATAATCAATTCCCATGACACTTTCCTTAAAACATAATCTGACCTCCGCTTATCTGGATGCTGCCCACAAGCTTTCCCCCAAGAAGGCACGCAGGCGCATTGTGGCGTATGTGGAGAGCTATGACGATATAGCTTTCTGGCGAGCTCTGTTGTCCGAGTTTGAGAACGAGGAACGCTATTTCCAGGTGATGCTTCCATCCGCCACCTCCTTGGCAAAAGGCAAGAAGATGGTTCTGATGAACACACTGAATACAGCGGAGCTGGGCCGCAGCCTGATAGCCTGTGTGGACAGCGATTACGACTTCCTGCTGCAAGGGGCTACCCGGGTGTCGCATCAGATAAACAAGAATCCCTATATCTTCCAGACTTATGGCTACGCTATTGAGAACTTCCAATGCTTTGCCGAGAGCCTGCACGAAGTCTGTGTGCAGGCCACGCTGAACGACCGCTCTCTTCTGGACTTCCCGGAGTTCATGCGGCGCTATTCGCAGATAGTCTATCCGCTCTTCCTGTGGAACGTATGGTTCTACCGTCGGCACGACACGCACACCTTTCCGATGTACGACTTCAATGCCTGCGTGCGCCTGCAAGAGATAAACTTGCGCCGCCCTTATCGCGCGCTGGAAGTGATGCAGAAGTCGGTATCGGCCAAGCTGTCCGAACTGCAGGTCCGCTTTCCGCACTACATCGACCCGGTGGAGCAGCTGGGTGTGGAACTGGAGCGTCTGGGGCTGACTCCGGACAACACTTACCTCTACATGCAGGGACACCACATCATGGACTGTGTGGTACTGAAAATCCTTATTCCGGTCTGCACCCTCCTGCGTCGCGAGCGCGAGCAGGAGATAAAGCGCTTGGCCGAGCATGACAAACAGTTCCGCAACGAGCTGACAGGGTACGAGAACAGTCAGGTCAATGTCTCCGTGATGCTGAAGAAAAACAGCGGTTACAGGAACCTTTATCTCTATCAGTGGTTGAAGGAGGATATCCGGGAGTTTTTGGAGAAAGAACAGACGGGTTATAACTCCCGAAGATGAATTTAAGAACTTGCAGTTATGGAAATTTTGAAGAAGATAGACGACCTTTTGATTTCATGGGGGATATCCCCCTCCCGGGCCGACGGGCTCGACCAGTTTATTGCTTTTGCATTGATTCTTGGCATTGCTTTTCTGGCGGATGCCGTGTGCCGGACGATTCTTTTGAAGGTGGTGGCGCAGCTGGTGAAGAAGACCAAAGCTACGTGGGACGACATTGTGTTCGACCGCAAGGTGATGGTACATCTAAGCCGCATGGTAGCACCCATTATCATTTATATCC
>CAMWRY010000082.1 GCA_947176775.1 uncultured Bacteroides sp. | reverse complement strand
ACATCAGCCTGAGTTTGTCTCGAAAATCAACGTTATCGGACAGATAGATTTGGCTGCCCTGAATCAATCCAGACGCCCGAGGAAGAAATCGAAAGAGGAAAAACGCAAAGAGCGTGAAGAAAAGGAGAAGATTCGTCAGGACCAGAAGAAGCAGATGAAGGAGGCTATCATCAAGGAAATACGCCGTGATGACAGCAAGTTGAAAGATGCGAGCGGCGATGCCAACGCCAAGAAGAAGCGTGTCCGCATCAATAAGGAGAAGGTGGACATCAACAATGCTTCCAACTTCCAGCGTGGCGGCAACGACCGCGGACATGGAGGAGGCCAGCAAGGACAAGGAGGCCGCCAGCAAGGCGGAAACCAACAGGGCGGAGGAAAGAACCGCAACAAGGATCGTTTCAAGAAGCCGGTTGTCAAGCAGGAGGTCAGCGAGGAAGATGTAGCAAAGCAGGTAAAGGAAACTTTGGCACGCCTCACTTCCAAAGGAAAGAACAAAGGTGCCAAGTATCGTAAGGAGAAACGCGAAATGGCTTCCAACCGCCAACAGGAATTGGAAGACATGGAAATGGCAGAAAGCAAGATATTGAAGATTACCGAGTTTGTGACGGCCAATGAGTTGGCGAGCATGATGGATATTTCCGTTACGCAGGTCATCGCTACTTGCATGAGTATCGGTATCATGGTGTCTATCAACCAGCGTCTGGATGCGGAAACCATCAATCTGGTGGCCGAGGAGTTTGGCTTTAAGACCGAATATGTCAGCGCGGAAGTGGCGCAGGCCATCGTGGAGGAAGAGGATGATGAGGCCGACTTGGAACCTCGTGCCCCGATTGTTACGGTGATGGGACACGTAGACCACGGTAAGACTTCTTTGCTCGACTATATACGTAAGGCGAATGTGATTGCCGGTGAGGCCGGAGGTATCACGCAGCACATCGGTGCATATCATGTGACGTTGGACGACGGGCGTAAGATTACGTTCCTCGATACTCCGGGACACGAAGCGTTTACCGCCATGCGTGCCCGTGGTGCCAAGGCTACGGATATTGCCATCATCATCGTTGCGGCCGACGACAACGTGATGCCGCAGACCAAGGAGGCCATCAATCATGCCATGGCGGCCGGTGTGCCCATCGTGTTTGCCATCAATAAGATTGATAAGCCGACTGCCAATCCGGACAAGATTAAGGAAGAACTGGCTAATATGAACTTCCTGGTAGAAGAGTGGGGCGGCAAATACCAGTCGCAGGACATCTCTGCCAAGAAGGGTATCGGAGTGGCCGACCTGATGGAGAAAGTGCTGCTCGAAGCCGAGATGCTGGAGCTGAAAGCAAACCCGAATCGCCGTGCCACCGGTTCTATCATAGAATCTTCGTTGGACAAGGGTCGTGGCTACGTGGCTACGGTATTGATTTCCAACGGTACGCTGAAGGTGGGCGACATCGTGCTGGCAGGTACCAGCTACGGTAAGGTGAAGGCCATGTTCAACGAGCGCAACCAGCGTATGAAGGAGGCAGGTCCTGCTACGCCGGCCTTGATATTGGGCTTGAACGGTGCGCCTGCTGCCGGTGATACATTCCATGTGATTGAGACGGAACAGGAGGCACGCGAGATTGCCAACAAGCGCGAACAGTTGCAGCGCGAGCAGGGTCTGCGTACACAGAAGATGTTGACGCTTGACGAAGTGGGCCGCCGCTTGGCACTGGGTGATTTCCACGAACTGAACGTAATTGTGAAAGGTGACGTGGACGGTTCGGTGGAAGCGTTGAGCGACTCTTTGATCAAGCTCTCTACGGAGCAGATACAGGTGAACGTCATCCACAAGGGTGTCGGCCAGATATCCGAATCGGATGTCTCGCTGGCTGCTGCTTCGGATGCCATTATCGTCGGTTTCCAGGTACGTCCTTCGGGTGCTGCCGCCAAGTTGGCCGAGCAGGAGGGTGTGGATATCCGCAAGTACTCTGTCATCTACGATGCCATCGAGGAGGTGAAGGCTGCCATGGAAGGTATGTTGGCACCGACGCTGAAGGAGCAGGTGACGGCGACCATCGAGGTGCGCGAGGTGTTCAACATCACGAAGGTGGGACTGGTGGCTGGTGCCATGGTCAAGACCGGAAAGGTGAAACGCAGCGACAAGGCTCGCCTGATACGCGATGGTATTGTCATCTTCACAGGTGCCATCAACGCTCTGAAGCGCTTCAAGGACGATGTGAAGGAAGTGGGTACCAACTTCGAGTGCGGTATCAGCCTGACGAACTGCAACGACATCAAGGTGGGCGATATCATCGAATCTTACGAAGAAATAGAAGTGAAGCAAACATTATAATTGAATAATGTGTAAATATGCTAATGTGCCGATTGGCTGCGCATCAAGAAAATGCCGCAGGGCAATTGGCACATTGTCATATTATCCCATTTGCCTATTAGCACATTAATCCATGATAACCATAGACATTATTATTGTATCCGCTTTTGCTCTGGGAGCCATTGTCGGCTTTATGAAAGGATTCCTGAAGCAGCTGGCGTCTATCTTGGGGCTGATTGTCGGATTGCTGGCAGCCAAGGCGTTGTATGCTTCGTTGGCGGTGAAACTGTGTCCCACAGTAACGGACTCTATGACAGTGGCCCAAGGGCTGGCATTTGTTCTTATCTGGATAGCTGTCCCGTTACTTTTCTCCCTGGTGGCTTCTCTACTGACCCGTGCCATGGAGGCCGTGTCGCTGGGATGGATCAATCATTGGCTGGGTTCCGGTTTGGGCGCTTTGAAACTCCTGCTGCTGACGAGTTTGCTGATTGGTGTCATCGAATTTATAGATGAGGATAATAAGCTGATAGACAAAACAAAAAAAGAAGAATCAGTGTTGTATTATCCAATGAAGGAGTTTGCCGGTATATTTTTGCCTGCGGCAAAAGCGGTGACGGAACAGATTGTGAACGCTGAGTTTAATTGATGTCACAATTGTGGCGTAATTTATATTTCACATTTTCTAATTGTAGAACTGATGCAACAAGAAGAACCCAATAAATATGTAAAGGAACTTACTCAGGAGAAGTACAAGTATGGCTTCACTACCGATATACATACCGATATCATAGAACGCGGACTGAATGAAGAGGTGGTGCGCCTTATTTCCGAGAAGAAGAATGAACCGGAGTGGTTGTTGGAGTTCCGCCTGAAGGCGTATCGCCACTGGCTGACGCTGGAGATGCCTACATGGGCTCATCTCCGCATTCCGGAAATAGATTACCAGGCTATATCCTACTATGCCGACCCCACGAAGAAGAAAGAGGGACCGAAGAGCATGGATGAGGTGGATCCGGAACTGGTGAAGACCTTCAATAAACTGGGGATTCCCCTGGAGGAACAGATGGCGCTGAGCGGCATGGCAGTGGATGCCGTGATGGACTCAGTGTCCGTAAAGACCACTTTCAAGGAGACGCTGATGGAGAAGGGAATCATCTTCTGTTCGTTTAGCGAGGCTGTGCGCGAGCATCCCGACCTGGTACAGAAGTACTTGGGCTCGGTGGTACCGTATCGTGACAATTTCTTTGCGGCACTGAACTCGGCGGTGTTCTCCGACGGCTCTTTTGTCTACATCCCGAAGGGGGTGCGTTGCCCGATGGAACTGTCTACCTATTTCCGCATCAATGCACGCAATACGGGACAGTTTGAAAGAACGCTGATTGTGGCGGATGATGATTCGTATGTTTCTTACTTGGAAGGCTGTACGGCTCCGATGCGCGACGAGAATCAGTTGCATGCTGCCATTGTGGAAATTGTGGTGCACGACCGTGCCGAGGTGAAATACAGTACGGTGCAGAACTGGTATCCCGGTGATGCCGAAGGACGGGGCGGTGTTTACAACTTTGTGACGAAGCGCGGCCATTGTAAAGGCGTGGACAGCAAATTGTCGTGGACGCAGGTAGAAACCGGTTCGGCCATTACTTGGAAGTATCCCTCTTGTATTCTTTCGGGCGATAATTCGATAGCCGAATTCTATAGCGTGGCAGTAACCAACAATTACCAGCAGGCCGATACAGGTACGAAGATGATTCATCTGGGCAAGAACACCCGAAGCACCATTGTGAGCAAGGGCATCTCTGCCGGAAAGAGCGAGAATTCCTACCGCGGCTTGGTGCGTGTGGGGCAGAAGGCGGACAATGCCCGTAACTACAGTCAGTGCGATTCCTTGCTGCTGGGCGATAAATGCGGTGCGCATACTTTCCCCTACATGGATATTCACAACGAAACGGCCGTTGTGGAGCACGAAGCCACTACCAGTAAAATCAGCGAAGACCAGATTTTCTACTGCAACCAGCGTGGCATTTCTACGGAAGATGCCGTGGGGCTGATTGTGAACGGTTATGCCAAGGAGGTGCTGAACAAACTTCCGATGGAGTTTGCCGTAGAGGCTCAGAAGTTGCTTGCCATTTCGCTGGAGGGAAGCGTGGGATAATTATTGGAGTTATAAATTATGAATTAAATAGATCATGTTAGAGATAAAAGACCTGCATGCCAGCATCAATGGCAAAGAAATATTGAAAGGCATCGACCTGACCATACGCGATGGCGAAGTACATGCACTGATGGGACAGAACGGTGCCGGTAAGAGTACGTTGAGTAATGTGTTGGTGGGACATCCTGCTTACGAAGTGACGCGCGGCTCCATCACCTTCAACGGCAAGGACCTGCTTGCCATGAGTCCTGAGGACCGTGCGCATGAGGGGATTTTTCTTTCTTTCCAGTCGCCGGTGGAGATTCCGGGGGTTTCGATGGTGAACTTCATGCGTGCAGCCGTGAATGAGCAGCGCAAGTATCGCCATCTGCCTGCTTTGTCGGCCAGCGAGTTTCTGAAGCTGATGCGCGAGAAGCGTGCCATTGTGGAACTGGACAACAAACTGGCCAACCGCAGCGTGAACGAAGGTTTCAGCGGCGGCGAGAAAAAGCGGAACGAGATATTCCAGATGGCTATGCTGGAGCCTACTTTCACCATTCTGGACGAGACGGATTCCGGCCTGGACGTGGATGCCCTGCGCATCGTGGCCGAAGGGTTCAATAAGCTGAAGACGGAGAAGACCAGTGCCATGGTCATTACCCACTACCAGCGCTTGCTGGACTATATCAAGCCTGATACGGTGCATGTGCTGCTGGGTGGACGCATCGTGAAGACCGGTGGCCCGGATTTGGCGAAGGAGATTGAAACGCGTGGCTTCGATTGGATAAAGAAAGAAACGGGAGGGTTATGATTTTGGATGTATGATTTAGACGTTATGGACGTTGATAGAAAATCATAAATCTGAAATTTAAATCATAAATTTGAAATCATAAATCAGAACATGAAACCAGAGCAACAATACATAGACCTTTTCTCGCAAACGGAGGCGATGATATGCCGGCACAGTGCCGAGGTGCTGAACGCACCACGTGCTGCTGCCTTTGCTGATTTCGAGCGCTTAGGCTTTCCTACCCGTAAGCAAGAGAGGTATAAATATACGGATATTAGTAAGTTCTTCGAGCCGGATTACGGATTGAACTTGAATCGGCTGGAGATTCCGGTGAACCCACACGAAGTGTTCAAGTGTGATGTGCCCAATATGAGCACGGCTCTCTATTTTGTCGTGAACGATGCTTTCTGTGGCAGCGCTTTGCCCAAGTCGCATCTGCCTGAAGGAGTTATCTTCGGCAGTTTGAAGGAGGCGGCCGAGAAGAATCCCGAATGGGTGAAGAAATACTATGGCAAGTTGGCTGACACGGCCAAGGATGGCGTAACGGCGTTCAACACGGCTTTTGTGCAAGACGGTGTTTTCTTCTACGTCCCAAGGAATGTAGTGGTGGAGAAACCCATTCAGTTGGTGAACATTCTGCGTGGTGATGTCGACTTCATGGCTAACCGCCGCGTGCTGGTTGTCTTGGAGGAAGGCGCGCAAGCCCGTTTTCTGGTATGCGACCATGCTATGGATAGCGTGAACTTCCTGGCGACCCAGGTGGTGGAAGTCTTTGTCGGCGAGAATGCGTCTTTCGACTTGTATGAACTGGAAGAGACGCACACCAGCACGGTGCGCATCAGCAATATGTATGTGAAGCAGGAGGCCAACAGCCGTGTGTTGCTGAATGGCATGACCCTGCACAACGGTACTACCCGTAACACCACCCATGTGACGTTTGCCGGCGAGCATGCCGAACTGAACTTGTGTGGCATGGCCATTGCAGACAAGAACCAGCATGTGGACAATCATACCACCATCGATCATGCGGTGCCCAACTGTACCAGCAACGAGCTTTATAAATATGTCCTCGACGACCAGGCTGTAGGTGCCTTCTCCGGTTTGGTTTTGGTACGTCCCGGTGCCCAACACACCAATTCTCAACAGACCAACCGGAACCTCTGTGCCACCCGTGAGGCACGCATGTACACCCAGCCGCAGCTGGAAATCTATGCCGATGACGTGAAGTGCAGCCATGGCGCCACAGTGGGCCAGTTGGACGAAAGCGCTCTCTTCTACATGCGGCAGCGCGGCATCCCCTTGCACGAAGCACGCTTGCTGCTGATGTTTGCCTTCGTCAACGAGGTGGTAGATACTATCCGCCTAGATGCCTTGAAAGACCGCCTGCACCTGTTGGTGGAGAAACGATTTCGGGGGGAACTGAATAAGTGTAAAGGGTGTGCGATGTGCAAATGATGTTATAAATAATATGTTAGAATAATAACTCTATATTTTTTCTTTCGTATATTTGTTGCAAATAGAAGTGTATGCCGATTATTACTCGAAAAATAGAGCTTTGCATTGACAGGGAAGGAATTACTGATGATGAATATAAAACTCATTGGCAATTCCTTCGTCAGATAGATGATAATCTCTATTTGGCTGCCAATAGAATATCTTCGCATTATTTCTGGACAGATGAGTTCGAGAATCGAATGCGGATGCAAATGCCTGAATATTATAAGGCCAGCAAGGATATTCGGAAGTTGGCAAAGAAGAAAATGTCAGAAGAGGAAAAGGAATCTTTTGAGCAATTAGAGAAGCAACTGGAAAGATTGGAGGATGTTATCAAGCAAAAAAAAGAGGATTTTCTGTGTGGAACTAACGTAAGAACTTCTATCTACCGCTTGGTCTCAGAAGAATATAGTAATCTTATACCAACGGATATCTTGACAAATCTATTGCAGGAAATTACCGGTTCATATAAGAAGGCTTCTCAAGACATTCGGAAAGGGAATAGAACTTTGAGCAATTATAGAAAAGGGATGCCCATTCCGTTCTCTTTTCCAAAAGATAAGAATCCTTTCATCATACGGGATGAAGAAGGAAAAACGGATATCCTTTTTAAATGGTTTGAAAAAAGAAGTGGGATATGCTTTCAAATGTGTTTTGGGAAAGACAGAAGTAATAATCGGGAGATTGTAAAGCGATTGATTGATGATTTTAATAAAGACAATGGGTATAAACTTAATACTTCTTCCATACAGTTAGTGAATAAGAATGGAAAAACCAAGATTTTTCTGTTGTTGTCGCTGACTATACCCGTGCAGAAACGTACATTGGATAAAGAATTGGTTCTGGGCGTGGACTTGGGTATTAAATATCCTCTTTATTTAACAACAAATGGCGCTGCTTACATAAAAAGGTATATTGGAGATAGTGATGGCTTTCTGAATGAACGATTGGTTTTCCAACGAAGATATAAGGAGTTACAACGCAATTTGCAGTGCACAGGTGGTGGTAAAGGTCGTGGAAAGAAATTGCAGGCTTTGGAGCTGCTGCGAGATAAGGAGAGAAATTGGGTGAAGACAAAGAACCATGTATTT
>CAMWRY010000081.1 GCA_947176775.1 uncultured Bacteroides sp. | reverse complement strand
CCCTCTTCCCCACGCTGCCCCCCGTCAGCCATTGGTGCAGGCAGACCGGTAACGCCATTGCCAGATAGCCGGAATAGGGACCGGGATTGAAGAAACTTCCCGTCATGGCATACAGGGAGTGGTGGGAAGCGGCATAGCCGTAGAGCTGGAGCAACCCCAAGAGTGCCTGAACGCCCCCTGTCAGCATCAGCGCGCCGCCGACCGCATCGGCAACGGACAACGCCCTTTTCCCGGCAGCCCACCGCCACGAAACCGACAAACCCAACACAATACATACCGCTGCCACAAGGGCATCCCGGTCGAACTCCACCCACTGCCCTGCCGTCTCGCCGGCAGGAAGCATCGGATTCGACACCAAGGGCATTGCAAACACCACTGCAATGCCCACGCCTCGCAGCCCCGTACTCAATATGTATCTCAACTTATTCACATTCTTTAATATACTTATACTATTCTACCTTCTTCCCCACTCTTTCCCATCTGATGATTCCGGTCCCTTTCTCTTCCGACTTCCATATCCTCCATACCTTTCCCACGATAAACGGTTCGGGCAGCAGCCCCCAGTAGCGAGAATCTTGCGAGTTTTCCGCCCTGTCGCCTGCCACGAAATAGTAATTCTCCCGGAAGCGGTACTCGTGTATCAGGCTGTCGCCCAAGCGGACACTGCCGTCCGCCTCCAGGCGCAATTTCTTTTTTTGCTCCCAGCCTATCAGCTGCCTGTAAATCAGCCCCGATATGGAGTCTATCCGCACCACCTGTCCCTTGGCTGGCACCGGCAGCGGTCCGAACTCCTTCACCGTCCATTTGTGATCCTTGTGGCGGAGAAAAGTCTCCATCTCCACGCCTATGGCTCCGCTATCGGGCAGCAGCTCCATCCGTTCCTGGGCAGGCAGGTAGCCCACGCTTCCCGGGTAGCCCACTATCCTGTAGTGTCCTTTTCGGATTTCCAGCGTGTCGCCCGGCACCGCCACGCAGCGTTTCACGTAGTACTTCATCACGTCGAAGGCGATGCTGTCCCACCGCCCCTTCTGATAGGGAAAGTTGAACACCAGCACATCGTTTCGTTTGAACTTCCTCCAGCCCGGCACGCGATGTATCTCCACCTCCTTCCCGTCCACAGCATCGAAGACGTTGAACAGGCGCGCGCCGCCCGAGCACTTATCCACCAGCACATAGTCGCCCGGCATCAGGGTCGGTGCCATCGAGTCGCTGGGAATCTTGAAGAAGGTCACCACGAACACCTGTAGCACCACGTATGCCACGACAAGCACGCACAGCCCGAAAGCGATGTTTATCAACCGGTCAAGCCACTTCCCGATTCCTTTTTTCTGTTTCGTCTCTTTCTCTTCCATCTCTCTCCTTTTTTCCTATTCTATATGGTGCACGGCGATGACATTGCCGTCTTCCAGAAAAAACACTCGCTGGCTGACGGCGCAATTGGGTACGTCGAACCACAGCAACGCATTTTCCGGGATGTTTGTATGGCTCTGGGTAGAATCGTTTGTACTGCTGTAGTCCAGCGGCAGAAACGCTTCCGCCTCCACGTCCCAATAGTGCAGCGTGTAGGGCCGTCCCACCAGCTCTTTCGCGAATGTAAACGCCTCTCTGCGCTCCAAGTGGGGAGTGAACCTTCGCATCTCCCCGTTTATATCCACATAGAACGGAGTAGTCAGAAAGCGGAGTTCCTTACCGGTAGGAGCATCGGCTGCCAGGAAGATGTTGCCGCCTCTCACCCGGGGAAACCGGCAGACCGTATCGGTGCGGCACCCCATCGCGATGGGCACCCACTTATAATGGTTGTAGGCGCAAAGATAGACCTGCCCCTTTGGCTGCGCAAATTCGCTAACGCGGTCGGTTGCCACACGAATTTCGAGGGGTTTTTCCAAGTATTCCAAGCTGACATCCTCCAGCAAGGAGCTTTTCAGCCACGGGCTGTAACCGTCGTCGGCAACCTCCTCTCCGCCGTCGGGCACGGAACAAAGTTCAAAGTGGGAGCGGTACACTTTGGCAGGTCTCAAATATCCTTTACCGTTCAGTCTTTCCGTGTACTCTCCCGGCAGTTCCTCTCCGGGAGCAAAGCAGTGGAAGCGCCCCTCGCTCCAGACGGTTCCCCAAGTATGCCCGAAATCTGCCCGGCTCCAAACGGTTTGCTCCAATGCCACCGGTATGCCTGCGGCACGCATGGCGAACAGCCCCAGGTTGCACATGTGTTTGCACAAGCCCCCTCCCCAGGCATACGTCTCCTCGATAGTGGGATAGAAAGGCAAGGAGTTCGGTTTATATTTCATCACCGTCCGTAGCTTCACGTTCAGCAACGAGCACGCCTCCAGTGGGGTAGCGGCTCCGGCAGAGTCGAGCAGTGGGATGAACCTATCCATCAACTCCT
This sequence comes from uncultured Bacteroides sp., assembly GCA_947176775.1. GTDB lineage: Bacteria > Bacteroidota > Bacteroidia > Bacteroidales > Bacteroidaceae > Bacteroides. Next base: position 5,510 of record CAMWRY010000081.1, on the reverse strand, counting down.
TGCGGAGTCCCGAAGGGGCTTCCCTGCTGATACGATACGGCAGTATGTAGCGGCAGAAGATGGGGAAAGGCACCTGCTTTGCCCACGGTTTCTGCCACGCCTCGAAGGCAAGGTCGATGTTCCTCACCAGAAATGCGCTGTCCAGTGTCCGGCTATCCTTATACCGGTCGCGTCTTGCTATGCGTCCTGCCTTCGTCAGTGAGTCGAGGTGTGCCTTGCACGCCTCCTCCGTGGGGAAATCCGTCAGTTGTGGGCGGTACTTCTTCCCACCGGGCAGCACATATCCCCCCTCTTCGTAGGAGTGGTAGGGCATGTTCTCTATCAGGAAACGGGCAGCAGCGAGTTTCAAGCTGTCGTCCTTGTAGTGTAGCAACACCCGTTCCAGTTCCTGCCGGTTTTCGCCGGCAAAGGTCAAGGCACGCTCCAACGTGGCATCCCGGCGGCACGACAGAAAGGAGAGTGCCAGCAGGCACCCCCACACCGGGAAGCATCGGAAGATTTGGTTTCTAAATATCCACATAGTCACTCTTCTTTTTTATTGGTTATTGAGCATTCCCGTTGATTCTCAATTTCAACGGAAAACCCTCTGCATTACAATACACCGTTACCGTCTTGTCGAAGTAGCCGGGATGTTCCGCCTTGTAAATCATTTCCAAGACCAGCATAAGTTAAGTATTTTAAGCTTTCCTAACATTGAAAAACTTATAAAACTCATGCTAACAAAATTACAACTATTCATACAAATTCTTTTTTTTCAAATAGCTTTCTATAACTGGAGATAATATATGAATTTATCTTTTCAATTTACTTTAAATGAATCCAATATATGCAATATGAGATTTTGCATATCGGGAGATTTCTTATAAAAATTCTCTCTCAAACTCAAAGAAATGCAATGCACTCTATTGCCCTTTTTCTTCAACAGATAAAAACCTCTATAATCGACCATGCTCCCATCCATTTCCTTGCTGGTCCTAATAGTTGTACAACGCCACTCGTCCGAAGATGAATGCAATGTTTTTTCTATTCGATCCCAAGACAGGATAGTCCGCTTCCGGGCTTCGTCCATAGACATTATCGAACCATCCTGCTTCTCATACGTCTGAATATTTATGCCGATGAGAGTAGGCGCATCGTCCTTGCTTTTGAGAGGTTTAGACCATGCAAAATAATGAATGATGTAGGGTGCCGCTTCTCGCCTACCCGGCTCATAGCCATCGCCCGGCATGCCGTTTTGGGGTTTCCACTCCACAGGAAGTTCCAAAGAATAGAGTTTATTCTTTATCACTCTCCATTTTCCATTCTCCGCTTTTAAGTTCATAGACATAAAAAGCAATAACAATAAAGGTAAAATCTGTTTCATAATATATACATAGTTTTCTAATTCATGGAAGGTAAATCATACACATACAGTTCATTATCAATCTGGCTATCAATAGCGTATATTTTATGGTTCCGGTCGTCAAGAGCTATCATAGACAACTTCCTGTCAAGCCGGAAACAGGCTACGGGCTTTCCCTCCCAGTTCCAAACCTGCAATTCGCCCTGCCCGGAATCTGTATGGGTGTTGGCACACAACACGTAAATATACTTTTCCGTCACACAAGGAGCACCGATGTAATAAACCGGCTGTTCCTGAACCGGCTTCTGGAAGTCGGACGAACATGGCGGTATTTGCACATCCACATCGTGCAACAAATTCATCGCATCGTTATAAACCCTTAAATGCTTGAAGCGTGTATAAAACGCAACAACCTTTTTCCCGTTCGGATGAACCGCGCAAACTTTCAGATAGGGTACAAATAGAGGCGGATTATCAACCACATCTTCTCGCCTTACCCATGACGGGTATTCACCTATCTCTTTCAGTTCGCCTGTTTTGCCATTCAATAAGCAATATTCAGAGGTTCCTTCCAAGCGTCCTAACGTGAGATACATGCTATCAGCCAAACTATAAAATCCGTTGCTTGTCACGCCTTGTTTAAAGACCGGCTTCGCCCCTTGAACAGACAATTTCATTCCATCAAAGTGGACAGTCTTGAGCAAATTGCTTCCTGCCTCAAAAACTGAAAAGCAATTGTCGTCCAACTTGTTGAATCCCCTCACATCCAGCAAAATGAATTCATCCGGACCTTGTCCTCTTGTGCCTTCATCCGTAATATAGCTACCATCCTTCAAGTTGAAGAAAGCAAAAAGCTTCTCTTCCTTCTCTTTATAGATGTATAGATAGTCATCCATGATTCCTATGTATCGAGGCAACAATACAGGAACCGGAACAGGAAGGATTTCTGCTTCTAAATCCGCAGTTTTTGGGAAAGAAACCACTGCTTCACACATTGTTTGAGGGTTCGTACATGACAAGCAAAGGTACGCTGCCAATAAAAATAATAAAATTGTTCTCATGTTTTCAAATTCATACTTTACAAATACTTTTTATTTATAGTGGAGCAAAAGTGATTTGTAGAAACATTCATTATTTTGATGTGGATTCTATTCTTTATCAGTTGATAAAGAATAGAATCCGTCAAATCATCAATGCCAACACTGACTTTCATCATACACAGTGATGGCAGTGCTTACATTACAATCAAAACAACGAATGTAAGTAAAAAAGACATCAGAGGAATAATCATCTACACTACGTTGCCAGCAATACCATCCATTCTCATTCCATTCAAAATCAGCTAATGCTTCCACATTTGCCAACATCAAATCCGACATCGGCTCTGCCTTCTGATTGGTATAAACACCATATCCAGCTACTGCTGCTATTGCTGCAATAAACACAGCTTTTATTACTTTTTTCATATTTCTCATTGTTTAATTTGTTAATATAAATCAGTTCCCGTATTTATCATTTCAACGGAAAAACAAGCGTCTTGCCTATTCAAATTTAATGCGTATCTTTGCCAGTAGCTCCTTTTTATAGGTTATGGAGCATTCCCGTTGATTCTCAATTTCAACGGAAAACCCTCTGCATTGCAATACACCGTTATCGTCTTGTCGAAGTAGCCGGGATGTTCCGCCTTGTAAGCCACTTCCAGGGTCACTTCCTGGCCCGGTCGTACCGGTTCCTTGGAATAGGACATGGTGGTGCAACCGCAAGAAGTAACAATATCATGTATCACCAATAGTTTGTCACCCGTATTCTTCAAGGTGAAAGTCGCCTTTTGCTCTTCCTGCCAGTTGAAACTGCCCATTTGGATGAAAGACTTGTCTACAGCGGCTTTTGTCACGATTTGCTTGCTTTCATCCTCTTGTACAAATGTTTCGCCTTTGATAATCTTCAAGTAGAGGTCTTTTACTTTGGAATTATGAATGGGATTACCAATGGCAACGACTTTATTGTCTTTATCCAATAAGAATGTTTGGAAAGCCGTTTCAGAAGGAAAATGATTGAGAACATTAAGACTATCCTGCAAATCAATACAAGCCCAAAAAAGATTGTTTATGTCGATATAAGTATGTTCTTATCTCAGTCGTTTGTTTTTGTTGGTTTGGATGTATGTAAAGATACACCGGAACATTCCATATACGCAATTCTTGACAAAACTGATCCCATTTTGCATAATTAAGTTTACAGCTTGTACAACCAATAGAATCAATATAAGATACTATCGAATATGTACTATTTTGCACTTTATGTATTTCTTCACACCCATTTATCCAAAAAGACGATAAACTTGGGAAAAGTATTACTTTCCCCATCCATTCATTCATATACCCAGCCAGCTCATTCTTCTCATTCTTTTGACAAGAGAAACAACATAGACACAATACTGATAGCAATATATTTCTACTAAAAGCAACCATATTTTCTTACTCCATTCCTACTTGCAACAATACCAAATTTTGTTCTTCACCACTATAATTTATACGTTCCTTTATTTTCGATTGTTTATCCATATCTAAATGTTCGGTCGCATATTCCATTATCATTTGAGGGTATAGAGGTATCACAACACTATTTTCTTGAATAAAGAAAGGAGTTCCATCCAAACCTATTTCATATCCAAACAAGTATGTGTCATCAATAATAATATTACTTGCCCTTTCACGATTCCCATCTGTCATCCACCAATAAGTGTGTTTATTATAGAAAAATGACAACCAACACTGTTTTTCCTGCTTCAAAAAGAAATTAATTCCATAAGCATAATTCTCTTTAAATAGATTTTGATAAAAATCCATTATATCTTGATATTTATGCCGAAAGAAATCAGCTGGAATATTCTTGTTATCCAAACATACTCTAAAAGCAGGTATCGCAACTCCAGAACTTGGCACCGAATAAATAGTGTCGTTAAATATTTGATAAAAATAAGCCTCTTCACCTTGTGAAAAATTGTTTCGCGATTTCACGTGCAAGTAATTTGCTTTCAGTTCATCAATAACGAGGTTGCGTTTTTCTATGGTTTCTGTACCCAAATCTAGTAATAAAAGTTGATGAGTATTATCCTTGTCCTTTTCATTACCGATATACAATAACATTTTTCCTTCGCTCAATAATCTTATTTTAGCACCCCAAGCGTTAAATTTTACTTTTTTCAACAAAGTTCCATTCCAAGAATAATTCAACAGCGCTTGGTTATTTCTACTTAAAATCCAGATATTTCCCACCTCATCCAGTTGAATATCAGTTATTGATAAATAATCGTCTGGAGCATCTCCGCGATGTTGCAAAGATGCCAGTACATGACCGTTCATGTCGAACTTGTACACAGCGGAATTATCCGCTACATATACATATCCTTTCTTAATCAAGATTTGGACAGGCTCATCAATGATAACTGAATCATTCGTTTCCAATGGTATATATTTTATTGATGAAGATATGGACGATACATCCAAAGAGGGTTGTATTGAAGCAAAATCAATATTTACAGGTGAAACATCACCTTCCTTTGTATTTTTCACATTACATGAAGCTAAGAAAAAAAGACATGTAAATAATAAAAAACGATTCATAGAATTTCCGGTTATTATATTTATAAAAAAGAGGGGGTTGCTAATGCTTTCACCCCCCTCATGTTAAAAATTAGCAATTAGAGCAAGTCGCAGCACCACAAGTTCTAGTACCGGAACAACAGCAATAACGTGTACCTTCAGCATTGCCATACAAAGTTCCTTTCTCTGAGTTTTCATCATTTGCTAACGCTTCCACATTTGCCAACACCAGATCCGACACTGTATTCGACTTCAGATTTGTATAAATGTTATAACCAGCTACTGCCGCTATTGCTACAACAAATGCAGCTTTCATTACTTTTTTCATACTTTTTTATTGTTTAATTTATTAATATAAAATTTGTTCCCGTATTTATCATTTCAACGGAAAAGCAAGTGTCTTGCTTATTCAAATTTAATGCGTATCTTTGCCAGTACCTCCTTTCTGGGATGGGTTAGGGAACGGGCGGTACGCAATGCACCAACAAAACGTTCACCGTCCGCTCCTCTTCATTCCCTTTTTATGTTTTCTTTTTTATTCATTGCATCTGATATTCTACAAT
>CAMWRY010000080.1 GCA_947176775.1 uncultured Bacteroides sp. | reverse complement strand
TCTCTTAGTAAGAGACGAACTTTTTATCTTTTTTCGGCTTATGTATATCTCTTAGTAAGAGATGAACTTTTTCCAATTCATTTATCTTGCGTTATGCCATAGTGAAAGTTGTCGGGGCAGCCTCAGGCTTTGCGTCTAAAAGGTCAGTGCCTTTGCGAATAGTTTTTATGTGGCCATATTGGGGTTTAACTTTTTTTAAAGAGGATCTTCGGAAAGAAGATTGGATGAAGTTTAAACAGTTTTTTATATCCTATGGTGGAATGGTGGTTTTATTGGGTTCTTACCCGAAAGGGACCCGCTCCGTATCAACTCCGTATCAACTCCGTATCTATAGGAACGGAGCTAATCCGGAGCTAATCCGGAGCTAATCCGGAGCTGATCCGGAGCTGATCCGGAGCTGATTCGGAGTTGATCCGGAGTTGGTGCGGAGTTGATCCGGAGTTGGTACGGAGATACCACGCAGGTATGTGCCGGATAGACCGACAGGATTCACTTCACAATGATTCCGTTGATATGCTATTTGACGCGAATTCGATATAAGCGATTCACGTTATTTAATCTTCTCCCGGATTTTCGTCAGGTATTTCTTCATGCCATCCGCATCCTTGTTTTCGATGATTTCCAGTAGGTTCTTCAGCTCGGTGCGTATGTTGGCCACTTGGGAAGGAGTGCGTGGGTTGAAGAGGATTTCCTGAAGCAGGTAGTCGTCTTCGCTCAGCAGTCCTTTGGCGATAGCCATGTGCTTCTTGAACGTGGTGCCCGGTGCTTCCTGGTGTTTCATTACCGCTGCAAAGACGAAGGTAGATACAAACGGGATGGAGAGTGAATAGGCCACGGTCTCGTCATGTTCGTCAAAGGTGTATTCGAAGATATTCAGTTTTAGGCCTTGGTAGAGGTCTTTGAAGAATATTTTGCCCAAATGATCCCCTTCGCTGATGATGATGGCATTTTCCGTATTCAGGTTGCTGAGGCTGGCGAAGGTGGGACCGAACATGGGGTGCGTGGATACGTAGCGGAAGCCGCTCCCTTCGTAGAACTTCTTCAATCCGGTTTTCACTGAAGCGATGTCACTGATGATGCAGTCCTTGGGCAGCACCGGCAGTACTTGGCGGAAAGCATCGAGTGTGTATTTCACTGTCACGGCATTAATCACCAGTTCCGGTTCAAATTCTTTGATTTCTTCCAGTGTGGTGAAACGATAGGTGTTGTAGACAAAGCGTAATTGGTGAGGATTGACATCGAATACCGCCGTCTCATGCTGAAAACTCAATATGTCAGTAAAAAAGGAGCCCATTTTCCCGGCTCCAAGTATTAATATTCTCATGATATAAAGCCTCTCCGCCGGCCCCTCCCCTGTAGGGAGGGGAGGAAGGGAAGCGAGGTGTTTTAGGATTAATATGTGTGTTATTCTCTCTATATAAGAAGCCTCTTATGAAATGGTAGTGTTTTTAATCATTTATTGATAATCTCCATTTGTTGGCGTACGCTCTCCTCATGGATGGCTTCGAACACTTTCTTGATGAACTCGGAGTCCATGCCGCAGAGGGCACCTTGCGAACCACGTTTCTCCAGAATCTCGTTGTAGCGGCCGGTTTGCAGGATGGTCATCTCGTGTTCCTTCTTGTAGGTACCGATTTCGCGCGCCACGCGCATCCGCTTGGCCAGTTCCTGAATCAGGTTGTTGTCGCATTCGTCAATCTGCTTGCGCAGTTCGCTGAGGTTCTCGGTGCTTTGCGTCTCCTTGCGGATGACGAGCAGGTTGAGGATGTAGTCCAGCACATCCGGGGTGACTTGTTGGGCGGCATCGCTCCAGGCGCCATCCGGATTGCAGTGGCTCTCGATAATCAGTCCGTCGAAGTTCAGGTCCATGGCCTGCTGGCAGAGTGGGGCTACCAGTTCGCGCTTTCCACCGATGTGGCTGGGGTCGCAAAGGATGGGCAGGTTGGGGATGCGGCGGCGCAACTCGATGGGGATGTGCCATTGCGGCAGGTTGCGATAGAGCTTCTTGTCGTAGCTGGAGAATCCGCGATGGATGACGCCCAGACGTTTCAGCCCGGCGTTGTTGATGCGTTCCAGCGCTCCAATCCACAGTTCCAGATCGGGGTTTACCGGGTTCTTTACCAGTACCGGGATGTCAGCTCCCTTCAGTGCATCAGCTATCTCCTGCATGGCAAACGGGTTGGCCGTGGTGCGTGCGCCTATCCAAAGGATGTCGATGCCTGCTTTCAAGCATTCATATACGTGCTTGGCTGTGGCTACTTCGGTGGCCACATGCATGCCGGTCTCTTGCTTCACCTCCTTGAGCCAGGCAAGGCCTTCTACGCCGACTCCTTCGAAGCCTCCCGGCTTGGTACGCGGTTTCCAGATGCCGGCGCGGAATATCTTGATTCCTTTTTCCGCCAGTTGTCTGGCTGTGCTCATTACTTGTTCTTCTGTTTCGGCACTGCAGGGGCCGGCTATTACCACCGGGCGTTTGTTTTCCACGCCGGGCAATGTGATGGGTTCTAATTCGAGTTCCATATATTGTTTATTTGGTTCAATCTTTAGTTTTTAGTTCTTTAATTCTCTTGAGCGCCTCGGCCAGCTTGTCATCCTTGCAGCAGAGAGAGATGCGTATATACCGTTTTCCGTTGCTTCCGAAGATGAATCCCGGGGTGATGAATACTCTGGCTTCGTGCAGCACGCGTTCAGTCAACTCCTCCACATCGGTACAACTGTCGGGGATGCGGCCCCAGAGGAACATGCCTACCTGCTTCTCGTCGTAGGTGCAGCCCAGGGAGTGCATGATTTCGCCTGCCAGCCGACGGCGGTTCCGATAGTTGCGGTTGTTGCCTTCGTACCACTCTTGTTCGGCCTCAAGAGCGGTGGCAGCAGCCAGCTGCATGGCACGGAACATGCCGCTGTCTATATTGCTTTTCACCTTCAGAATCCACTGTACGAAGTCGGCGTTCGAGGCAAGCATGCCGATACGCCAGCCCGGCATGTTGTGGCTTTTGCTCATGGAGTTGAATTCTATGCAGCACTCTTTGGCGCCCGGGATGCTGAGGATGCTGAGGGGATGCTCGTTCAGGATGAAGCTGTAGGGGTTGTCGTTCACGATGACAATCTCCTTGCGACGGGCAAAGTCCACCAGCTTCCGGTATAGTTCGGGGGTGGCATTGGCTCCGGTAGGCATGTTGGGATAGTTGGTCCACATCAGTTTCACGCGGCTCATGTCCATCTTCTCCAGTTTGTCGAAGTCGGGCATCCAGCCGTGCTCCTCTTTCAGGTCGTAGTTCACCACTTCCGCTCCCAGTATCTTGCTCAGCGAGGTGTAGGTGGGATAGCCGGGGTTGGGAACCAGTACTTGCTCTCCGGGGTTGACGAAGGCCAGCGTGACGTGCAGGATACCCTCTTTGGAGCCGATAAGCGGTTGTATCTCTGTGTTGGGGTCCAGGTCTACGTCATACCACTTCTTGTACCAGCCGGCGAAGCTGCGGCGCAGTTCGGGGATGCCGATGTATGGCATGTAGCCGTGGCCGTCCGGGTTGCACGCTTCGCGGCAGAGGGTACGTATGGTCTCTTCCGAAGGCGGCATGTCGGGACTTCCGATGCCCAGGCTGATGACATCCATGCCTTCGGCATTCATTTTAGCTACTTCCTTCAGCTTTTTCGAGAAGTAGTATTCGCTGACGCTCGCCAAGCGGTCGGCAGGCGCAATTTTAGATGCTTGATTTTCCATCTTCATATTCTCCTAATATTTTCAGTTCTTTGGTTAGTGGGGCGATAGCGGCAATGGATTGCTTGTATCTCAGTACATTGTCGAAGACAACATCGACGTAAAACTGGTATTCCCATTCCCGTCCGATAATGGGTAGCGACTGTATCTTGGTCAGATTGATGCGGTAGAAAGAGAGGATGGACAATACCTGCGACAGGCTTCCTTCGGTGTGGGGCAGTGTGAACACCATGCTTGCCTTGTTGACCTCCTTGCTGCGGTGGCGGTTCAGTTCGTCCACTTGCCACGGGTCGGCTACCACCAGGAAACGGGTGAAGTTGTGTTTGTTGGTCTCAATGCCCTCCTGCAGCACCTTCATGCCGTAGCGCTCGGCGGCGGCTTTGGAGCAGATGGCTGCATGGCCCTTCAGGTTTTCGGTCTTGATGGTTTCGGCACTCAGGGCGGTATCCTCGCCTTCCACTACTTTGATTTGAGGATGCTGGCCGAGGAATTCGCGGCATTGCATCAGGGCGATGGGGTGGGAGTTGACTTCGGTGATGTCGTCCCAGTCCTCTTCGGGCAAGCAGACAAAACTATGGGAGATGCGCAGCTTGTATTCGCCTATAATCTGCGTGCCGCTTTGCCGCAACAGTTCGTTGTTGTGAAGCAGGCTTCCTGCAATGGTGTTTTCTATGGCCAGCATGCCTATGGTCTGGCTGTCTTTTCTGATGGCACCGAAGACATCTTCAAAGCTTGCGCAACAGATGAGTTCTATGTCTTCTCCTTCGAAGTACTTGTGTGCCGCGATGTCGTGATACGAGCCTAATGTTCCTTGAATGGCTACCTTTTTCATTCTTCTTTGTTTTCTGGGTTATATAAAAAATCCCACTTCCATGCGCTGGAGTGGGATTCCGTATATTACTTAGTTTTCTATTCAGTCCTTAAGCATCACTGTCACTTGATACATACAAACTCCCACTCTACTTTCCGGCTAAAGTAAAAGTAAAAAAAGAAGTAATATGCATAAATAAATGACTTCATACTTTGTTTTTTCTATTTTTGAATTACGCGACAAAAGTAATGCTTTTCTTTTAGATACAAACAAAAAACACTGTTTTTTTTAAGGATAGTAGCAATTTTGCAGTTATTTCTTCTCTACAGTCCTAAGATGTTTCCGGTGTTTCCGCCCGGCTGGTTGCCGTATTGGCCGTTGAAGTTCTGTATCTCTTTGGGGTTCAGTTCCAATCCTTTTCTCATATCCTCCATGGAGCCTTCCTTGTCTCCGTTCAGCAGTTTGGCACGTCCGCGTTCGTGGTAGGCTTCTGCGAAGTTGGGATTCAGTTCGATGGCTTCCGTAAAGAGTTCGATGGCCTCCGTCATTTTTTTCCGGGTGATGTAGAGTTGTCCCAGATAGAGGAATGCCTGTTCGTTGAAGGGGTTCAACTCGGTCACTCTCCGATAGTAGTGTTCGGTCATATCCAGGTCGCCTGTGGTCTCTTCTATTTTTCCGCGCAGCAGGAGGGCGCTTTCGTCTTCCGGGTCTTGGGCCAGAATGGCATCAATGTCTTCCGTTGCTTCCTTGTATTGCTGCATCTGGACCAGTGCTTCGGCACGCAGCAGGCGTGCTTCGGTGAAGTCGTCTTTCAGGACGATGGCTTTCGTGAGGTGGGCGATGCACATGATGCCGTCTCCCCGGCTCTTGTCGGCCTTGCCCAGCAGGTAGTGGGCCATGGCGTTGCCCTCTTCTATGGCGATGGCTTTTTGGGCAGCTTCTGCCATGGCCGGATAGTCCTCTTGCATGTAGCATACGTGGGCAAGGTTGAGGTAGGTGGCGGTATGTTCCGGCTCTGCCTTGGTCATGCGCTGAAGCAGTTGGCGTGCCTCGTCCAGTTGGTTGGTTTGGGTGTAGACTTGTGTCAGGTAGCCCATGGTCTCAAAATCTTCCTGTATGGCGAGGGCTTCCGTGAAGCATTTGATGGCGTAGTCTATCCGGCCCATGCGTTGGGCACGCATGCCGTCGTACTTGAATATTTCAAAATTCTTCTGTTCGTTTTTTTGTTTCTCGTCTGCCGGGTTCTCTGATTTGCCGGAGAAAAAAGATTTAAAGAATCCCATGTTGTTTTGAGTTTATAGGTTTTTACGTTTATGAGGTTGTCTCGACAAAAGTAGTGAATTATTTCTTGATTTGCAGCATTCCGTTGACGGCAATTGCTCTGCCTTCTTCCAGCAAGCGCTGTAGTGCTTCGGCGAGGGCGGTTCTATCTGCCGGTATCTGTTCTGCCAGTGCGGCAGGTGTCATGGGGTGGCCGGTCAGGAGCTGGAGTATCTTTTCCGGGAGTTCCTTTTCAGATTCCGAAGAGAGCTTCTTGGGGTTTTTCAGTCGGATGCAGGTGTCGCACTGTCCGCAGTTGTGTTCGTTTTTCTCGCCGAAGTAGTGCAGCAATAGGCGGCTTCGACACACGGTGTCGTTGTTGGCGTAATCCAGTATGGCGTTGATGCGTTTTTCGTAGCGCTCTTTGCGTTCCTCGTAGACGGCAGGGGGGATTTGCAGGTGGCGTACTTCTACCCTTGCGCGCGTGTATATTATATAAGGTGTCTTTTTACGGGGAATGTAGCTGACGATACGCAACCGGGCAAGGTGGATGAGTGCTTCGTACACTTGCCGGCGAGTGAGTCCGGTGAGTGTGGACAAGGAATCTTCGTTGATAAAGGCATGGTCGGTGAAGAGGCCGGTGTAGGAACGCAGGATGACCTGGATGAGCTTCTCCGTCTCTTCCCCCAGCTCTTTCAGTTTGTAGAGTTCGTCGCGGCGGATGGTGAACAGCAGGCGCGAAGCATTGTCCTGTTCGTCGGTATATTCCAGATAGCCTGCCTGAGTCAGGATTTTGAGGGCACTGTCCACGGTGACGGGGAAATAGTTGAATTTCCGGCAGAAGTCTTCTATGTTGAATTCGCGCACGCAGCCTTGCCCGTCTCCCATTGCCATCTGGTAGTAGTACTGCAGATGCTCGTACACCTCTTTTATATACTTTTTTTCGGGAAAGGTATCGTGGATGCGCTTATGCAGTGTCGCTTTGTCCGACGGGGCATAGAGGATGACGGCGTATGCCTTCTGGCCGTCCCGTCCGGCGCGTCCGGCTTCCTGGAAGTAGGCCTCGATGGAGTCGGGCAGGTCCATGTGGATGACGATGCGCACATCCGGCTTGTCTATGCCCATGCCGAAGGCGTTGGTGGCTACCATCACGCGACTTTCTCCCGTCTGCCAGCGTTGCTGGCGGATATCTTTGGTTGCATCATCCAGTCCGGCATGATAGAAGTCGGCGGTGATGCCTTCGTTGTGCAGCAGTTCGGTAATCTCTTTGGTGCGGCGTCGGTTGCGTACATAGATGATGGCACTGCCGGGCATGCGGCGCAGGATGTGCAGCAGCTCTCCTGTCTTGTTCTCTGTCTTGCGGACGATGTAGGCCAGATTCTCCCGTTCGAAACTCATGCGGAACACATTTTCCTGGCGGAATTGCAGACGGACCTGGATGTCCTTCACCACTTCCGGGGTGGCGGTGGCGGTCAGTGCCAGTATGGGTACACCGGGCAGCAAAGCGCGTATTTCGGCTATTTTCAGGTATGCCGGGCGGAAGTCGTATCCCCATTGTGAGATGCAATGGCTTTCGTCTACTGTAATCAAGCTGATTTTCATCCGTTGCAGCTTGGTGCGGAAGATGTCGGTATCGAGCCGTTCGGGGGAGATGTAGAGGAACTTGAAGTTGCCGAAGATGCAGTTCTCCAGCGTGACCACGATGTCCTGCCGGCTCATGCCCGAGTAGATGGCGAGTGCCTTGATACCCCGTTTCTTCAGGTTCTGCACCTGGTCTTTCATCAGGGCTATCAGGGGGGTGATGACCAGACACAGACCTTCCTTGGCAAGCGCCGGCACTTGGAAGGTGATGGACTTTCCGCCTCCGGTAGGCATCAGTCCCAAGGTGTCCTTGCCCTCGCTGATGCTGTTGATGATCTCTTCTTGAATGCCGCGGAAGTGGTCGTAGCCCCAGTAGTGCTTTAGAAGTTTCAGCCTCTCCCCCGGCCCCTCCTCTGTAGGGAGGGGGGGGAAGTTACTCTGCTTATGGGTAGGTATAGAATGTATCATAGGTGTCTTGGTTTATAAGAACCTGTTGGCGGAGTTAAAATCAGCAAGGAAATGAGTTCTGTAATTTCCCCTATATTCCTTGGCTTGACAGACACTTGTGTCTGTCGTCTCAAACACTTGTGTCTGTCAGCTTGAACA
>CAMWRY010000079.1 GCA_947176775.1 uncultured Bacteroides sp. | reverse complement strand
TGCCTACATCGACCCCATTGCCGGAACTACGAAGCGCACGGGAGATGCAGAACAGGATGCCCGTAACGCCCGGTACCTGCACGACGACCCTAAGGAGAACGCCGAACACGTGATGCTGGTGGATCTGGCCCGTAACGACCTCTCACGCAACTGCCATGATGTGAAGGTGGACTTCTACAAGGAAATGCAGTACTACAGCCATGTCATCCACCTCGTTAGCCGCGTCAGCGGAACACTGCACGAAGAGGCCGACCCCATCAAGGCCTTCATCGATACCTTCCCGGCCGGAACTCTGAGCGGTGCTCCCAAGGTACGGGCCATGCAGCTCATCAGCCGGTTGGAACCGCACAACCGTGGCGCTTACGGCGGCTGCATCGGCTTTATCGGACTGAACGGATCACTGAACCAAGCTATCACCATCCGCACCTTCGTCAGCCGCAACGGCGTGCTCTGGTTCCAGGCAGGCGGAGGCATTGTCGCCAAAAGCAACGAAGAATATGAACTGCAAGAGGTGAACAACAAACTCGGTGCACTGAAAAAGGCAATCGAAATGGCAGAGGAAATTAAAAATTAAAAGAATCAGAATGAAAACGGTTATCATAGACAATTACGACTCCTTCACCTACAACTTGGCCCATCTGGTGAAAGAGCTTGGCGCAGAAGTAAATGTACTGCGCAACGACAAGTTCCGACTCGAAGAGCTGGAAGTGTACGACAAAATCATCCTTTCCCCCGGTCCCGGAATTCCCGAAGAAGCCGGACTGCTGCTGGACGTCATCCGCACCTACGCCGGACGAAAACCCATGCTCGGTGTCTGCCTGGGCGAACAAGCTATCGGACAGGTATTCGGCGGAAAGCTCGTTAACCTGAGCGAGGTGTTTCACGGGATACAGACAGAGATGATTTTGAATGAAGAATTAAGGACGAAGAATGAAGAACTGGGGTTAAAGACAACAGTTGCGACAGACGTTCTCTTCAAGGGACTGCCAGACAGGATTCCTGTCGGCCGATACCACTCCTGGGTGGTGGACACAAAAGATTTCCCCGAGGCATTGGCTATCACAGCCATCAGTCCCGAAGGACAAATCATGGCACTAAGACACCGTGAATATGACATCCACGGTATCCAGTTCCACCCCGAATCGGTACTGACTCCCGACGGGAAGACCATCGTAGGAAACTGGCTTTTCCAATGAGATATTCCGAAAGCCAACGAACAAGATTTCAAAAAAGAAGTAATTTAAATCGCAAATACCCAAAATGAAAGCTATACTCACTCGCCTCTTCAATCACGAAGAACTCACTTCGGAGGAAACCCGGCAAATTCTCCTCAACATCACCCGTGGCATGTACCCCGAGGCACAGATAGCCGCCCTGCTCACTGCCTTCCAGATGCGTAGCATCACTGTTGACGAGCTTATCGGCTTCCGCGAAGCACTTATGGAAACACGGGTCCCCATAGACTTCACTCCCTATCGTCCCATCGACATCGTAGGTACGGGCGGTGACGGCAAGAACACATTCAACATCTCTACCTGCGCCTGTTTTGTAGTGGCAGGAGCCGGCTATAAAGTGGCCAAACACGGTAATTACGGAGCAACTTCCGTCAGTGGAGCCAGCAACGTCATCGAGCAACACGGCATACGCTTCAGCAATGACTCCGACCTGCTGAAACGTAGCATGGAGGAGTGTAACATCGCCTATCTGCATGCACAACTGTTCAATCCGGCCATGAAATCCGTAGGCTCTGTCCGCAAGACACTGGGCGTGCGTACCCTGTTCAATCTGCTTGGACCGCTGGTGAATCCATGTAAACCGGCTTACCAACTGCTCGGTGTGGCAGACCTCTCGCAGATGCGTCTGTACACCAATGTATTCTATAAGCTCGGCATCGACTTTGCCGTAGTCAACAGCCTCGACAGTTACGACGAAATCTCCCTAACGGACGAATTCAAAGTTATGACACGCTCCTACGAGCGCATCTATCGTCCGCAGGAACTCGGATTCAAAGGTGTCCGCCCCGAAGAGCTGTCCGGCGGTGCATGTAAGGAAGACGCCGCCCGTATCTTCGACAGCATCCTCACCGGGCGTGCAACACCTGCCCAGACCCAATGCGTCATTGTCAATGCCGCCTTTGCCATTCAAGTAATGGAACCGCAGAAAACAATTGAAGAGTGCATCGCCCTCGCACGTGAATCACTGGAGAGCGGACGGGCACTGAAGACACTGAAAAAATTTATTGAAATCAATCGTTGAAAAGCAACATCATGAAAGATATACTATCCGAAATCATCCTCCACAAGCAAGCAGAGATAGCGTTGCAACAACAAGCTGTCTCTCTGGAACAGTTGCAGGAACAGGCCGAAGCCATCGTCCGGGAGAATGCACCACGTCACCGCAGTATGAAACAGGCTCTAATCGCTTCTCCCACCGGAATCATCGCCGAATTCAAACGCCGGTCCCCCTCCAAAGGTTGGATAAACAAGACAGCCCAGGCAGAGAAGATACCTACCGCCTACGAAGCTGCCGGCGCCGCAGCCCTCTCTATCCTGACTGATGAGCAGTTCTTCGGCGGCACACTGCGCGACCTCCGTACGGCACGTCCACTCGTCAACATCCCTATTCTCCGCAAGGACTTCATCATCAGCCGTTACCAGCTGTTGCAAGCTTGCATCACAGGGGCTGATGCCGTGTTACTCATTGCCGCCTGCCTCAGCCCGGAGCAATGCAACCTCCTCACTGCCCAAGCCCATGAACTGGGACTGGAAGTACTGCTTGAGATACACAGCCCTTCAGAACTCCCCTATATAAATAAGGAGGTCGACATGGTGGGCGTGAACAATCGTAACCTCGGCTCTTTCGTCACCGATGTGGAAAACTCCTTCCGGCTGGCCGAACAGCTACATCATGCAACCCAAGGAACGGAATCTCCGCTCCTTGTATCGGAAAGCGGCATTTCTCATCCGGAGACCCTCCACCGCCTGCGTGCCGTCGGCTTCCGTGGCTTCCTTATCGGCGAAACTTTCATGAAGACAGAGCACCCCGGCGAAACACTAAAGGAATTCATAACCCATAATTCATAATTAAAAAGATGTCCCTCCTGATTAAAGTATGCGGAATGACCGAAGCTGAAAACATCCGCCATATAGAACAGCTGGGAGTAGACATGATTGGACTTGTCTTCTACTCCCAATCCCCCCGTTGCCTGTACCAGATACCCGAGTACCTACCAACACATGCCAAACGTGTCGGTGTCTTCGTCAACGAAAGCAAAGAGAATATCCTGATGTACACCGACCGCTTTGAACTGGACTACATCCAACTGCACGGCAACGAATCCCCCGAATACTGCCGTTCTTTGCATCGTGCCGGTCTGCATCTCATCAAAGCTTTTGCCATCTCGCACCCCCGTGACCTGACAGCCGTCTCTACCTACGACAGCCTGTGCGACTACTACCTTTTCGATACCAAGAGCCCACAGTACGGTGGCTCCGGCAACCAATTCGACTGGAATCTGCTGCACCGCTACAATGGTTCTACCCCGTTCTTGCTCAGCGGTGGCATCAACCCTTATAGCGCAAAAGCCATCAGAGAGTTCCATCACCCCCGGTTGTCCGGTATCGACCTCAACAGCCGCTTCGAAACGGCACCGGGAATAAAGGATGCGGAACGCATCGCATGTTTCTTGAAAAAACTTCTATCTTAAAGGAACAAAAGCTTACCAAAAGACTCCTTCAAAACAAAAACATGTATGATAACCCCTAAAAACAAAGAAATATGAATCGCATCAATCAACTTTTCCAAAACAATCCCAAAAATCTGTTGTCCATCTACTTCTGTGCAGGTTGCCCCACGCTCGACGGTACTGCCAACGTCATCCGCTGCCTCGAACGCAACGGAGTCAGCATGATTGAAATCGGCATCCCGTTCAGCGACCCCATGGCCGACGGCATTGTCATCCAGAACGCCGCTACACGCGCCCTGCACAACGGCATGTCCCTGCGTCTCCTCTTCGAACAGTTGCGCGACATCCGCCATGATGTCCACATCCCCCTCATCCTCATGGGCTATCTCAACCCCATCATGCAGTTCGGCTTCGAGGCCTTCTGTCAAAAATGCGCAGAGTGTGGCATCGACGGTGTCATCATTCCCGATCTCCCCTTCCGCGACTATGAGGAGAGCTACAAGGCCACTGCGCTGAAATATGACATCCGCGTCATCATGCTTATCACTCCCGAAACCAGTGAAACGCGCGTCCATGAGATAGATGCCCATACGGATGGATTCATCTACCTGGTGTCCAGCGCCACCACCACGGGTGCCCAAAAAGACTTCGATACCCGAAAGCAAGCCTATTTCAAGAAGATAGAAGAGATGAACCTACGCAATCCTCGTATGGTGGGTTTCGGCATCAGTAACAAACAGACATTCGATGCCGCCTGTGCCCATTCCTCCGGTGCCATCATCGGGAGCCGCTTCGTCAGTCTGCTCAACGAGAACGAAGGCGATGCAGAGAAGGCCATCAGGCTACTGAAGGAAGGATTGAAAAAATAGCATATAGCGATGCATACCATGCCCAAATAGAAGAATCATTGTGCATATCACATATTTTCTTCTATTTTGGCATGAAGCAGCCTATTACTTATCACTTTTTTCTCTATCTTTGTGTCCGAAAAAGAACTCAAATGCTAAATTTATGAAAGTCGATTACCCTTCCGTACTATTGATTTACACTGGTGGAACTATCGGAATGATAGAAAATCCGGAAACTGGTGCGCTTGAAAACTTCAATTTCGACCAGCTGCTACAGCATGTCCCCGAATTAAAACGATTCAACTACCATATTTCTTCCTATCAGTTCGATCCTCCTATCGACTCTTCTGACATGGAACCCTCTTTCTGGGCAAAGATTGTCAAAATCATCCATTACAACTACGACTATTTTGACGGTTTTGTCATTCTGCATGGCACCGACACCATGGCCTACACAGCCTCTGCCCTCAGTTTCATGCTCGAAAACCTTGCCAAACCAGTCATCCTTACCGGCTCACAGCTCCCTATCGGCACCCTGCGCACTGATGGAAAGGAAAATCTTATCACTGCCATCGAAATAGCTGCCGCCAAACACTCTGACGGTACCCCTGTAGTAACCGAAGTGTGCATTTTCTTCGAAAACGAACTGATGCGCGGTAACCGTACCACCAAAATCAATGCCGAAAATTTCAACGCCTTTCGCTCCTTCAACTATCCGGCGCTAGGCAAGGCCGGTATCCATATCCGCTACAACGAACACTTTATACGCCGTCCCGATCTGTCACGCCCAATGAAACCACACTACCTCTTCGACACCAATGTCGTGGTACTTACACTTTTCCCTGGCATCCAGGAGAGCATCATCAACTCTGTACTACACGTTCCCGGACTGAAAGCCGTGGTACTGAAAACTTTCGGAGCCGGCAATGCTCCACAGAAAGAGTGGTTCATCCGCCAACTAAAGGATGCCAGCGAACGTGGTATCGTTATCGTCAACATTACCCAGTGCCAAAGCGGTGCCGTCGAAATGAGACGCTACGAAACCGGCCTACAACTGCTACAAACCGGAGTCATCAGCGGTTATGACAGCACACCCGAATGCGCTGTCACTAAGCTGATGTTCCTTTTGGGGCACGGATTGAGCCAAGAAGAAATCCGCCGCCGCATGAATTCAAATCTAGCCGGAGAAATCACCAAGGAATAACCATAAAAAAAACGGGGCAGCGGATTTTCCAGGTGGGCGGAGGGATATGTCTGAGTATAGTGTTATCATTTGCAAAATGAAAGCAGACCAACTGCTAGAAACAATCCTGCCCGAAGTCCTGATAGACAACTTCGATATCGATCGATTTGAAAAAAGCGATGCACGTTTTGACATATGGCTTGACGAGAAGAAAGAACAGCTTCGCGAAGATAAGTACAATAATAACATAATCTCGTACAGATTCGGCGATTACCGCACCATACAGGATTATCCGATACGTGGACGAGCCACATACCTCCATGTGCGGAAGCGCAAGTGGCTTGACAAAGCTACCGGCGAGATATTCAGCTATGAATGGGATGTATCCGAGTTCGATGGCACAAGGCTTAACGCCGAGTTTGTCGTTTTTTTAAAAAAGGAGATTGAAAGCACTCCCGTCAGCATATCCACTCTTGCCGCCCACAATGGCCTGAACGGTCAGACACTGCGCAAGCAATACAAGGAAATAATCAGTGATATGTACTGGATACGGCTTGAAATGTAGCATCCTTTTGATTGGCAGATGCGCTGTTTACCAATATATTCTTCAGTTGTTTGCAATCATACATCTGAATAGATTTAATGTTATCAAGCCTATCTTGATATTCGTTTAGAAGATTTCGCAACTTTGTATTAATGATAGAAGCGTCCTGCCGTTTTACGACTTGTCCGTTTTTGAATTGGGATCATTAGTGTCCCATTAAAATTGGTCCGAAGTAAAAATTAAATAAACTTGGTCCATTTGGTCCGAATCGTTCTTTGTCATTTTGAAATTTAGTTTTATCAAAGAGGTCTCTCAGATGAGTCTTATCAGTCAATGAGATGCTCAGTATTTGTAACACTTCATATGTACTTCTGTCCAGTTGCATATCGTGTTGAATGATTGCCACCAAACAGTAAGCGCATATAGCAGCATATATCTGTATTCGAACAGCATTCTCTGTAGTTCCCCAAAATCTTTTGATTTTAAGGTGCTGCTTGAGCCATTTGAAAAACAGCTCTACCTGCCAGCGATTTTTATAAAGTTCAGCAACTTGAAGCGCAGATATATGCATCGCATTGGTTATGAATGTAAATTCTCGTTCTTGTTCTTCATCCCAATATTTAACCAGTCTAAGTGGCTTTGGGTAATATTGTTTAGGATAGAATCCTGTCAGAAGTACATTTGCGTCTGAAAGCACATTCTTAGGCAGCCTACGTTTCCATTGGATGGATTTGTATTGAAGATTCTTTTTTGCTCTGACAACAAAGTAGGCTTCAATTTGATGAATTTTATACAGCATTTTGAAGTTGTTATAACCGCGGTCAAAGATGTAATAAGAGCTTGGTTCATAAGGAATTTCAATCATAACTTTAGAATCGTGTACGGATGCTTCCGTGATATGAAAGAATGCAGGAATCTGTGTTTCCACATCATATAATGTATGCACTTTGATACCACCTTTCTTTTTGCAGAATTTTGCCCACCAAAAGACAGAAAGGCACAGGTCAATAATTGTCGAATCGAAAGCATAAACGTTACCGCCAAGTTTGAAAATATGATTAGCACACTTTTGTCGTGCTTCGCTAACCAGGTAGTAAGCATATTCTTCAAAGATGTGATAGTCTCTATCTTGATTTGCTCTTGCCAGCGATGACTTTGATACATTTTTACCCATTCCTAAATGATAACATTTGGAATGATGAGCTTCAAGAGCAACTATCAAATCTCGCAGACTTTCACGATTAGAAAGTTGACCAAACATCAAAGCAAGTAGTTGATTCCAGCAGGTGAAGTGCTTCACATATTTATCACCATCATACTTGGTGACTATGCGGTTAAACTTACTTCGATTCAGAAATGAAGTCAATTGAGCGAAAACGTATTTGTCTTGGAACATATGCCATCGGATTAATCTGATGCAAAGCTACAAATTCAAGTCCGTTCGCTCGAAAAATCACTGTAACTAACTAAATTTCAAATATTTCAAAGAACTCTTTTTGATTTTAATGGGACAGCAATGAATTGGGATATATTATCTATAATGAACCTTGTTACTATATAACAAGTTTCCTGCTTATGACAAACGGCTATTCTTATCTTATGCCTTCCGTCTTTTAAAGCCTTTACCTTGAAAATTGTTAGTTTTAGAGTTGCCATGATAGATTAAAATTTAAAGGATAAGTTTGGGATAAGTTTTTTAGTCCATTTTTGGACTGAAAATCCTTTTTTTTAATCTATAAAATGAAAAGTCCTAAAAAGGAAAGAGAAACTAATCATTTAAGAATGAATGAATTAGCTTCTCTTTTTTGTTGTGATTCCGTTGCGATTCGAACGCAAGACCCACGCCTTAGAAGGGCGTTGCTCTA
>CAMWRY010000078.1 GCA_947176775.1 uncultured Bacteroides sp. | reverse complement strand
CGAAGGCCTGAAGGAATTGGAAGTAAGGCTGAAAGCTATTAGCTATGAAATTAGCGATAAGTGATAGGGTGATAAAGTGATAAAATGATAATATCACTCCTCAATTTTTAATTCTCAATTTATAATTTTCAAAGTGTACAACGTAAAGTCAAGACAATCCGAAGAGTTCATCTGTCATCAGGAGATCCTGGACACCTTGGAGTATGCCCGGATTAACCGCAACAACCGTCCATTGATTGAAAGTCTGATAGACAAGGCTGCTTTGTGCCAAGGCCTTTCTCATCGGGAAGCTGCCTTGCTGCTGGAATGCGATGAACCCGACCTGTTGGAGCGCATTTTCCACCTGGCACGCCAAATCAAACAACGGTTCTATGGCAACCGTATCGTGATGTTTGCTCCGCTTTACCTTTCCAATTATTGTGTGAACGGATGCGTCTATTGCCCCTATCATGCCAAGAACCGCACCATTCCACGCAAGAAGCTTTCGCAAGACGAGATACGCCGCGAAGTCATCGCCTTGCAGGACATGGGCCACAAACGCCTTGCCTTGGAAGCCGGAGAAGACCCACGCAACAACCCCCTCGACTATATCTTGGAGTCCATCCGTACCATCTATAGCATCCGCCACAAGAATGGAGCCATCCGTCGGGTGAATGTCAACATTGCCGCTACCACGGTGGAGAACTACCGGTTGCTGAAAGAGGCCGGTATCGGCACTTACATACTCTTTCAGGAGACCTACAGCAAGGAGCATTACGAGGCTCTGCATCCCACAGGTCCCAAAAGCGACTATGCCTACCACACCGAAGCGATGGATCGTGCCATGGAGGCCGGCATCGACGATGTGGGTATCGGAGTGCTGTTCGGCCTGAACACCTACCGTTACGACTTCGGGGGGCTGCTGATGCACGCCGAACATCTGGAAGCCCTTTTCGGGGTAGGGCCGCACACCATCAGCGTGCCGCGCATCTGTCCGGCAGACGATATCTCCACTCAGGACTTTCCCGATGCCATTTCGGATGACATGTTCTGCCGCATCGTGGCGGTCACACGCATTGCCGTGCCCTATACCGGTATGATTATCTCCACTCGCGAGTCCGAGGCGGTGCGCCGCCGGGTGCTCGAACTGGGCGTTTCGCAGATAAGCGGCGGTTCGCGCACCAGCGTGGGCGGCTATGCTGTGCCCGAGGCGGAAGGTGAGGACTCTTCACAGTTCGATGTAAGCGACCGGCGGACGCTGGACGAGGTGGTGCGCTGGTTGCTCGACCTGGGACACGTCCCCAGTTTCTGTACGGCCTGCTATCGCGAGGGGCGTACCGGGGACCGCTTTATGTCGCTCCTCAAGCGCGGACAGATAGCCAACTGTTGCCAGCCCAATGCGCTGATGACCCTCAAAGAGTATCTGGAGGACTATGCCTCTCCCGAAACCCGTGTGAAGGGCGTAGCGCTGATTCGCGAAGAGCTGGCGCACATTCCTAACCCTAAGATACGGGAGATAGCCGAACGAAACCTCTTGGACATAGAAGAGGGAAAAAGAGATTTTAGATTTTGAAAGAATGAATCGTACCCCAAATTCAAACCGCTTGCATATCGCCGTTTTTGGGCGTAGAAACAGCGGAAAGTCCAGCCTTGTCAATGCTTTGACCGGACAAGATGCGGCCTTGGTATCGGCCACGCCCGGCACCACAACCGATCCCGTGGCGAAGGCCATGGAAGTATATCCCTTGGGTCCCTGCCTGTTCATCGATACTCCCGGTTTCGATGACGAAGGCGAACTGGGCCAAATGCGTGTGGAGCGCACTCTGAAGATGCTGGAGAAGACCGACATCGCCTTGCTGCTTTTCGAGGAAGACGGATCGCTGGAGAAGCAGTGGATGGAGCTGTTGGCAAAACATGACATTCCCTTCGTGCCGGTGCTGAATAAGCAAGATGCCCGGAGGGATACCGCTTCGCTGTCCCTTCGGATTGAACAAGTGTGTGGGCAGCTTCCCGTCGTAGTCAGCGCCAAGGAGCGGAGCGGCCTGCAAGGTATCTTCGATGCTATCCTCAAGAAGCTTCCCGAGAACTTTGGTGAGCAGACCATTACGGGCAATCGGGTAGGAGAGGGCGATCTCGTCCTGCTGGTCATGCCCCAGAATCTCCAAGCCCCCAAAGGCCGCCTGATTCTTCCCCAGGTGCAGACCATTCGCGAACTGCTGGACAAGAAGTGTCTGGTGATGAGTTGCACCACCGACCAGCTATCGGCGTCCCTACAAGCTCTTTCTCGTCCGCCCAAGCTGATTGTCACCGATTCTCAGGTATTCCCCGTCGTCTATCAGCAGAAGCCTGCTGAGAGTAGTCTCACCTCCTTTTCAGTTCTTTTTGCCGCCTATAAGGGAGATATCGGGGCGTTTGTAGAGGGAGCCTCCGCCATTGGCCGACTGACAGTGCAATCGCGTATCTTGATAGCCGAAGCTTGTACCCATGCTCCGTTGACCGAAGACATCGGCCGGGTCAAGATTCCCCGTCTGTTGCGGAAACGCATTGGCGAGGAGTTGCAGATAGAGTTTGTTTCAGGTAACGACTTTCCCCAGGATCTGTCTCCCTACGACCTGATTATCCATTGCGGTGCCTGCATGTTTAATCGGAAATATGTACTCAGCCGCATCGCTCATGCCCGTGCGCAGCATGTCCCTATTACCAACTATGGAGTCGTGATTGCCTATCTGACAGGCATATTGGACAAGATTGTGCTGTAGTCCGATTATCCTATCGGACGTAAGAGCTGCATCCATACCTACTTCGCTGGAATTTCAGATAGAAAGAACATAGGAACACAAAGAGTGTTTTTTCTTTCTGTTAATTATTTCTAATATACAGTACTGTGTATTACAAGGTACTGATATAATACATATATTTGTGCCATACAAAGAACAAGAGATAATTTATAATTTGAAATTCAAATGGATGTAAACAATGTAAAGTCGCAAATGCGTAAGGGCATGCTGGAGTATTGCATCATGCTGCTTCTCCATAAAGAGCCGGCCTACGCTTCGGATATCATCCAGAAGCTGAAGGAGGCCCGGATCATAGTGGTGGCGGGGACGCGTTACCCATTGCTCACACGTCTGAAGAACGACAATCTTCTGAGTTATGAATGGATTGAGTCTACGCAAGGGCCTCCTCGGAAGTATTATCGGCTGACGGAAAAGGGCGAAGTGTTTCTCGGTGAACTGGAGGTATCCTGGAAGGAACTGAACGAGACGGTCGATCACATCAGTCACTCCTCGACCCGTGAAAATTCAATTGTAAATCAATAAAAACAATAAATAAAGGACGCGTTATGAAAAAGACATTAACAGTGAATTTAGGCGGCACGGTTTTCAATATCGATGACGATGCCTACCGCCTTTTGGATAATTATCTGAGCAATCTTAAGATACATTTCCGCAAGGAAGCCGATGCTGATGAAATTGTGGACGACATCGAACGCCGCATCTCCGAACTCTTTGCCGAGAAGTTGTCGGCCGGTCTGCAAGTCATTACGATTACCGATGTGGAAGAGGTGATTGCCCGTATGGGAAAGCCGGAGGACATGGAGACGGAAGAGGAGGATAGCAGTGCCACGTCAGGTAGTGCTACTACACACCGCCGTCTCTACCGGAATCCGGATGACAAGATGCTGGGAGGTGTCATCAGCGGACTGGCTGCCTATTTGGGCTGGGATGTGACGTTGCTCCGTCTGCTGGCAGTCTGCATCCTTGTTTGTGGCTATGGAACGCTGATTCCGGTATATATAGTCTGTTGGCTGGTTATACCAGAGGCTCGTACAGCTGCCGAGAAGCTGAGTATGCGTGGCGCAGCTGTCACAGTGGAGAACATCGGCAAGACGGTGACAGACGGATTTGAGAAAGTGTCCAACGGTGTGACGGATTATGTGAAGTCCGACAAGCCCCGTACGCTGCTGCAAAAGATGGGAGATGCGTTGGTCGGGATGGTCGGATTCTTTCTGAAACTCTGTTTGGTGATATTGGCCATAACCTGTAGTCCTGTCCTGTTTGCGTTTGGTATCGTATTTTTGATTCTGCTGTTTGTGGCGGTGATGGTGGCTATTGGTGGCGGTGCGGCTCTTCTCTCCCTGTTCCCAACGATAGATATGGTGTTGCCCACGTCGCCGTTGTCGGCCATTGTGATGTATATTGCCGGTATTCTGTTGGTAGGCATTCCTTTGGTCAGTCTGGTTTGGGCCATCTTTAGCCTGGTCTTCAAGTGGCAGCCGATGAATTCCGGCTTGAAGTGGACACTGGTCATTCTCTGGATTGTGAGTGGTGCTTGCTTTGGAATTTGCTTTGCAATACAGGGAGCTACTTTTCCGGAATTTGGGATTTTGAATTACTGAATAGACAGAGGAACTACCATAAGATAAAAAGAGAGCGACGGATTTTGAAAACCTCATGTAGTTTTTAAAATCCGTCGCCCTCTGTTTAGGCATTTGTTAGATACAAATTATTTCTTCATTCGCAGTACCCGTATTCCCGTCCACTTATTGTTGTCTTTCAGCATCTGTGACAGAGGAAATCTGGAGACTACCACTTTCTTGTCTGTAGAAGAGGCGTGTATCAGCAGAAGTTTGCCGTCCGCATAAAAAGCAATACCCATGTGAGCAACGTCCAGGCCGGGAGTATTGGTGGTGATGGCTATGATATCCCCGTCTTTAATCCAAGGGAGACCTTCAGCTGGAAGTTTGCCTTTCGGTAGGTAGTGGACTTCCTTGCCGGACAAGGATTGTTCTATCTTCTTCATCCGGGCTACGTTCTCCGGAGAATTGGCCAGTTGCTTGTATTGCTGGGGATGGGAAGACATGTAAGAAAGGGCCAGCCGTTGCGTATTGGGACTCATGGAGCCCGTCACATCTTGCAGGAAGCCGTTGCGTACACCGTTATTGATCCAGTCGGCGATGTAGTGCAGACGGGAAGTGTATCCGTTGATTTTGCCGTCACGGTAGCGTATTTTCTGCAAATTGTCGGCAAAGGCACTTTCCGAGATATCTCCGTCCGTCAATTGGGGGGTAAGGGTTTCGGCCAGTACATATTCCACTAGTGTGGTGCAGTCCACTTCGTCACAGTTGATAATCAGTTCCTCGGGACCGTCAGTTTCCAGTGTATGGGCCACGTAGGGTACATCCAAGTACTTTATTCCATTGCTCAGCATATCTTTTCCTCCCTGAGCCGAAACGGAAGTTATCATGGTTGCCGCACAAAAGGCGCTGAACATAAATTTCATCATTGTTCTCATGCTTTTTCTCTTTTGATTAAGTAATTTAAGTTAGTTTCTATCATTGAGCATCTGTCAGGAGGCCGCGAAGCCACTTCTCCAGTTCTTCCGTCCACTGGCGCTTGTAGGGGAAGCTATCCCGGAATCCCCAACCGTGTCCGCCTGTAGGGTAGGCGTGTAGAGTGACAGGTACTTTGTGGTTGTGCAAAGCAAGGTAGTAGCTGATACTGTTGAGGGGCGACACCGTTTCATCATCCGAAGAAAGCATGATGAACGCCTGCGAGGTGCGTGCCGTCACTTGCTGTTCCAGAGAGTATTTCTGTTCCAGTTCCTTGGACGGATTCTCTCCGAGAAGATTGGTACGGGAACCTCCGTGGGTAATGCCCGGTTGCATGGAAATCACCGGATAGAACAATATCTGAAAATCGGGACGGGTCTTCTCACTGCTGTAGAGGGTGGCCAGTGAAGCTGCCAGATGTCCGCCGGCAGAGGCTCCCATAATACCTACGCACTGAGGATTGACACCCCATTCGGCAGCATGTTCGCGCACCATTCGGATGGCCTGTTCGGCATCGGAAAGGGGTACCTCGTTATGACCGTTGGGCATGCGGTATTTCACTATCGCATAGGTGATTCCTAGTGTGTTGAACCAGGAAGCCATGTTGAGGCCTTCGTGGTTCATGGCCAAGCCGGCGTAGCCGCCTCCCGGACACATGATGATGGCCATGCCGTTGGGATGGGAGGCCGGAAAAACGGTGAGAGTAGGAGCCGTGACATTGGAAATCCAATCATTATTCCGGTTCTGTTCGGTTCCGGTCAGTCCATTGCTGTTGGGTGCCTTGTCGGGCCATAAAGGTAATTCAATGCTTTTTTGTGCAGATAGCATAGTCGTTATAAATAGAAAAAATAAAAAAAGACTCTTTTTCATATTTCTCTTAATTTAAGTTACGGGGCTTCTATGATGCCCGGTTATTTGGTTTTCATGGAAGCTTTGATGAGGTAGCATATCAGAATGGCGTAAGCACCCAAGGCCAGTACTTCGGACCAAGTGTTCTGCAACCAGGCATCGTTTACGAGGTTGATGCCTCCGAAACGCATGGCTGCACTGACCACACCCATCAATGCGCCGCCGGCAATGAAACCGGAAGCAAGCAGGGTACCCTTCTCACCACGTTCGGCATTGAGAGCGGCATCCTTGCTACGGCTGGTCACGTACCAGTTGACGGCACCACCCACTACCAACGGGACATTCAGTTCCAACGGAATGAACATACCCAGTGCAAAAGCCAATGCCGGAATTTTACAGTAGTTGAGGATGACGGCCAACACTGCACCCACACCGTAGAGTAGCCAAGGAGCGCCCACACCATTCATCAGTGGTTCGATAACGGCGGCCATGGCGTTGGCCTGCGGAGCAGCCAGCAGTCCGCTGGTGAAGCCGTAGGTCTTGTTCAGGATAATCATGACCCCACCTACGGTAGCGGCAGAGACGATGGTTCCGAGGAACTTCCATGCCTCCTGTTTGGCAGGAGTGCTACCCAGCCAGTAGCCGATTTTCAGGTCGGTGATGAAACCGCCTGCCATGGAGAGCGCCGTGCAGACCACGCCGCCCATGACCAGTGCCGCAACCATCCCTTCGGGACCTTTCAGTCCTACGGACACCATGACTACGGAGGCCAGAATCAAGGTCATCAGTGTCATTCCGGATACCGGGTTTGTGCCGACGATGGCAATGGCGTTGGCTGCTACGGTAGTAAACAGGAAGGCGATACCTGCCACGAGCAGGATGCCTACAACGGTATGCGTCAGGTTGCCCTGCATCACGTCAAAGTAGAAGAATAGGACGACCAGTACCAAGGTGATGATGGAGCCGATGGCGATAATCTTCATGGAGATATCGCGTTGGGTGCGCTTCACGCTGGCTCCGGCATTGGACTTTCCGCCCATCTCCTTGGCAGCCAGCCCTACGGCGCTCTTGATGATGCCCCAGGATTTAATGATGCCGATGATGCCGGCCATGGCAATACCGCCGATGCCGATGCTCTTGGCATAGTACTTGAAGATTTCTTCCGGAGCCATGGCGCCTACGGTAGATGTAATCTCGGGATTCCATTGGTTCAGTACGGAATCTCCCCAAATCAGGGACATGCCGGGGATGATAATCCACCATACGGCCAGCGAACCGGCGCAGATGATGGAGGCGTATTTCAGCCCTACAATGTAGCCCAGACCGAGCACGGCAGCGCCAGTGTTCACTTTGAACACCAGTTTTGCCTTTTCGGCTAGCATCTCACCCAAGCCGCATACACGGGTGGTGAAGTTTTCGTTCCACCAGCCGAAGGTGGCCACGATGAAGTCGTAGAGGCCACCGATGAGTCCGGCCATGAGTAGCGGTTTGGCCTGGCTACCGCTCTTCTCGCCCGATACGAGCACCTGTGTGGTGGCTGTTGCTTCGGGGAAGGGGTATTTGCCATGCATGTCGCTCACGAAATACTTGCGGAAAGGAATCAGGAACAGGATGCCCAGCACACCTCCCAGCAGGGAGCTGACGAAGACTTGGGCAAAAGTGACGGTGATTTCTTTCGGATAGGTCTCCTGAAGGATATACAGTGCGGGGAGGGTGAAGATGGCACCTGCCACGATGACGCCCGAACTGGCACCGATAGACTGGATGATGACATTCTCGCCCAGTGCGTTCTTGCGTTTGGCGGCACCCGATACGCCGACGGCGATGATAGCAATGGGGATGGCTGCCTCGAACACTTGTCCCACCTTCAGACCCAGGTAGGCGGCTGCGGCCGAAAAGAGGACGGCCATCAGGATACCCCATGTCACCGACCAGGCATTGACTTCTGAATACTTCTTGTCCGGGTTCATCAGAGGGTTGTACAC
>CAMWRY010000077.1 GCA_947176775.1 uncultured Bacteroides sp. | reverse complement strand
CTGCGGTGATCCTAGCTACGTGAATGGGGGTTATGCCTGGCGCAACCAGTTCAAGACCAATCCGCCGCAGGTGCCTATCGCCGACAACCATGTAGGCTCTTATCGCCGCGAGATAGTGGTGCCGGCCGACTGGAAGGGCAAGGATGTTATCGCCCATTTCGGCTCCGTCACCTCCAATATGTATCTGTGGGTCAACGGCCGCTATGTAGGCTATAGCGAAGACAGCAAGCTGGAGGCCGAGTTCGACCTGACTCCCTACCTGAAACCTGGCCAGAAGAACCTGATTGCTTTCCAGGTGTTCCGCTGGTGCGACGGTACTTATCTGGAAGATCAGGACTTCTTCCGCTATAGTGGCGTGGGTCGCGATTGCTACCTCTATGCCCGTGACAAGAAACGCATTCAGGACATCCGCGTCACTCCCGACTTGGATGCCGACTACCGGAACGGCTTGCTGAGCGTGAAGCTCGATGTGAAAGGCGGCGGCAACGTCAGCCTCGAACTGCTGGATGCAGCCGGCAAACAGGTGGCTACTGCCACGGCCAAGGGCAGCGGTACCGTGTCGATGAACGTGGAGAACCCTCGTAAGTGGACGGCAGAAACACCTTATTTATATACCCTGCGTGCCACGCTGCAAGGCAGCGGCGAGGTGATTCCCGTAAAAGTGGGTTTCCGTAAGATTGAATTGAAGAATGCACAGATACTGGTCAACGGCCAGCCCGTTCTCTTCAAAGGGGCCGACCGCCACGAGCTGGACCCGGACGGCGGATACGTCGTTTCTCGCGAGCGCATGATTCAGGACATCCAGATTATGAAGCAGTTCAACCTGAACGCCGTGCGCACCTGCCACTATCCCGACGACAACCTCTGGTATGACCTCTGCGACCAGTATGGTATCTATGTAGTGGCCGAGGCGAATGTGGAATCTCACGGCATGGGCTACGGCGAAGCTACACTGGCCAAAAATCCTGCTTACCGCAAGGCGCATCTGGAACGCAACCAGCGTAACGTGCAGCGCGGTTTCAACCATCCCAGCATCATCTTCTGGTCGCTCGGCAACGAAGCCGGCTACGGCATCAACTTCGAGGCCGCCTACGACTGGGTGAAGGCTGAAGACCCCAGCCGTGCCTGCCAGTACGAGCAAGCCGGCACCACGGGCAAGACCGACATCTTCTGCCCCATGTATCGCAGCTACGAGCAATGCAAGACCTATTGCGAAGACGAGTCCACCACCAAGCCCCTCATCCAGTGCGAATATGCCCACGCCATGGGTAATTCGGAGGGTGGCTTCAAGGAGTACTGGGACTTGGTTCGCAAATATCCCAAGTACCAGGGCGGCTTCATCTGGGACTTTGTAGACCAGTCTCCGCGCTGGACGGGCAAGAACGGTAAGATGATTTACGGCTACGGCGGCGACTTCAACCGTTTCGATGCCAGCGACGTCAACTTCTGCAACAACGGCCTTATCAGCCCCGACCGCGTGCCCAATCCCCACATGTACGAAGTGGGCCGCATCTATCAGAACATCTGGACTACTCCGGCCGACCTGAAGAACGGCGAAATCAACGTGTACAATGAAAACTTCTTCCGCGACCTCTCTGCCTATTACCTGGAGTGGGAGGTGCTGAAAGGCGGCAAAGTGATGCGTACCGGCCGTGTGGAAAGCCTGAACGTAGCTCCCCAGCAGACAGTCAAGGTGAAGCTGGACTTGGGCAAGACCTGCCAGTGCACCGAATGGTTGCTGAACGTATCCTACAAACTGAAGAACCGCGAAGGCTTGCTTCCTGCCGGCCATGTCGTGGCTAAAGACCAGCTGACGCTCAACCCCTACAAGGCTCCTTCCATGGAACTGAAGAACTGCGAACTGAGCAACGTTGAAGTGGAGGCTCCCCAAGTGCAGACCAACGACCAGAACTACCTCATTGTCTCCGGTGCCGCTTTCCGTATAGAACTTAATAAGCGCAACGGCTATCTGACCAAGTACGAAGTGAACGGACAGAACATGATAAAGGATGGCGAAGCCTTGACGCCCAACTTCTGGCGCGCTCCTACCGACAATGACTTCGGCGCAGGCCTGCAACGCAAATATATCGCCTGGAAGAATCCCGAAATCAAGCTGACCTCCTTCAATCAGCGCACGGAGAACAATCAGGTCATCGTGGAATCGGCTTACGACATGCCGGGCGTTTCGGCCAAGCTGAACCTGACGTATGTCATCAACAACGCCGGTGCCATTAAAGTAACCCAGAAGCTGACAGCCGATAAGAATGCCAAGGTGGCCAACATGTTCCGCTTCGGCTTGCAGATGCCTATGCCTCGCAGCTTCGAGACGGTGGAATACTACGGACGCGGTCCGGTGGAAAACTACATCGACCGCAACCATTGCACCGATTTGGGCATCTACCGCCAGAGCGTAACGGACCAGTTCTATCCCTACATCCGTCCGCAGGAAAACGGAACGAAGACCGATATCCGCTGGTGGAAGATGCTGGAACCCTCCGGTCGCGGCATTCAGATTGTGGCTGCCGCTCCCTTCTCTGCATCGGCTCTGCACTACACCATCGAGTCTTTGGACGAAGGTTTGGACAAGCAGCAGGGACACTCTCAGGAAGTGGACGAGGCGGACCTGACCAACCTCTGCATCGACAAAGTACAGGCCGGTCTGGGTTGTGAGGACAGCTGGGGACGCATTGCCCGTCCGGAGTATCTGGTACCGTATGCTGATTATGAGTTTACGTTTATCATGATGCCGGTAGCACATGAGATAGGTATTGAATAAGCTTTGTTCTTAGACTTATAGTTTGTCCCGAGGAGGGTGTATCGAGAGATACATCCTCCTTTTTAATTGCATGTCTTGGAGACTATTTTCGTTGCTTCTTCTTGTCAGCTCATTTTGACTTCTGCGTTTCGGAAGTCTGCTTTCGTGAAACCGGGAGGTGACAAAATCCGAGTGTGTTTTATAACATACTCCTCAAAGTTGCATTTCTTTGAATTAATGCCTAATTTGCGCCTCACAAAAGTTAACGGCATTATCGAATGTCAGGTTATTCACTTAAAATCTTAATATATCATGAAAGTATATCAGACGAATGAAATTAAGAACATTGCCCTTCTTGGCAATGACGGATCGGGTAAAACCACTCTCACAGAAGCGCTGCTCTTTGAGAGTGGTATTATAAAACGTCGCGGCAGAATTACTGCCAAGAATACGGTCAGCGACTACTTCCCGGTGGAGCAGGAGTACGGCTATTCCGTATTTTCCACTGTTTTCCATGTGGAATGGAATGGCAAGAAGCTGAACATCATCGACTGCCCGGGTAGTGATGACTTTGTAGGAGCTGCCATGACGGCTCTCAACGTTACCGATACCGCCATCCTGCTGCTGAACGGGCAATACGGTCCCGAAGTAGGTACGCAGAACCACTTCCGCTATACCGAGAAACTGGGCAAGCCGGTCATCTTCCTGGTGAACCAGCTTGACAGCGAGAAGTGCGATTATGACGTGGTGCTCGAACAGTTGCAATCCATATACGGTCCGAAGGTGGTCCCCGTGCAATATCCGCTGGCTACCGGACCGAATTTCAATTCGTTGATTGATGTACTTTTGATGAAAAAATATTCGTGGGGTCCCGAAGGCGGTGCCCCCACCATTGAAGAGATTCCGGCCGAAGAGATGGAGAAGGCGACCGAACTGCACAAAGCTCTGGTAGAGGCTGCCGCCGAACATGACGAAGGGCTGATGGAGAAATTCTTTGAACAGGACTCTTTGACGGAAGACGAAATGCGCGAAGGCATCCGCAAGGGATTGGCTTGCCGCGGCATGTTCCCCGTCTTCTGTGTCTGTGCCGGCAAGGATATGGGTGTGCGCCGTTTGATGGAGTTCTTGGGCAATGTAGTACCGTTTGTAGACGAAATGCCGCCGGTACACAATACACGCGGTGAAGTGGTGAAACCGGATGCTGAAGGACCTGCTTCTCTTTATTTCTTCAAGACAGCCGTTGAACCGCATATCGGCGACGTGCAGTACTTCAAGGTGATGAGCGGCAAAGTGCACGAAGGCGATGACTTCACCAATGCCGACCGCGGTTCCAAGGAGCGCATCGCACAGATTTACGCTTGTGCCGGTGCCAACCGCATCAAGGTAGAGGAAATGGTAGCCGGTGACATCGGCTGTACAGTGAAACTGAAGGATGTTCATACCGGCAATACGCTGAACGGCAAGGGCTCTGAAAGCCGCTTCAACTTCATCAAATACCCCAACTCCAAATATTCGCGTGCCATCAAGCCGGTAAACGAGGCGGATACGGAAAAGATGATGGTTATCTTGAACCGCATGCGCGAGGAAGACCCGACTTGGGTGATAGACCAGTCCAAGGAGTTGCGTCAGACCATTGTACACGGACAGGGTGAATTCCACTTGCGTACCTTGAAGTGGCGTCTGGAAAACAATGAAAAATTGCCTATCAAGTTCGAAGAGCCCAGAATACCGTATCGCGAAACGATTACGAAAGCTGCCCGTGCCGACTATCGCCACAAGAAGCAGTCGGGTGGTGCAGGCCAGTTCGGTGAAGTCCATCTGATTGTGGAGCCTTACTACGAAGGCATGCCGATGCCGGAAACCTATAAGTTCAACGGCCAGGAGTTCAAGATGAATGTTAAGGGCACGGAAGAAGTCCCGTTGGAGTGGGGCGGCAAACTGGTGTTTGTCAACAGTATCGTGGGAGGTTCCATTGATGCACGTTTCATGCCGGCTATTTTGAAGGGTATCATGTCGCGCATGGAGCAGGGACCGCTGACCGGTTCTTACGCTCGCGATGTGCGTGTCATCGTCTATGACGGAAAGATGCACCCGGTAGACTCCAACGAAATCTCCTTCATGCTGGCCGGTCGGAATGCGTTCAGCGAAGCGTTCAAGAATGCAGGCCCGAAGATTCTGGAACCCATTTATGATGTGGAAGTATTTGTTCCGTCGGACAAGATGGGCGACGTGATGAGCGACTTGCAGGGACGCCGTGCCATGATTATGGGTATGAGCAGCGAGGCCGGTTACGAAAAGCTGATAGCCAAGGTGCCTCTGAAGGAAATGTCTTCCTACTCTACGGCACTGAGTTCATTGACCGGTGGACGTGCTTCGTTCATCATGAAGTTTGCCAGCTACGAACTTGTTCCGGGCGACGTACAGGACAAGCTAATTAAAGAATTTGAGACGAAGCAGGCTGAAGAATGATAAGGATTAATTAAGGGAGTATCGGGAGGAGCTATTTGAGAGTTATCGCCCGATACTTCTGTTGGCAATATTATTAAAGGCGGTGTGTCAAAACTCACCACAGATTACGCAGAGTAGCACGGTTTTTCTTTAAATGATTAATAATCAAACTGAATAAACTGTGATAATCCGAGTAATCTGTGAGGAAATCAGTTATGGCACACTGCCTTTTTTCATTAACGTGGATTAAGAAGAGAAAGAATAGTGAATTGAATGATTAATTTTTTATTAAATTTGCAAACCAATAGCTCTTGTTTTTGTTATAATGCTTGTAATGCGACCTAAAAAATGGCCTTCGGTTAATTTACGAGAATGGCCGGTTAAATCAGGTTAATTGGTTAGGAGTGTTAATTAGGGAGTGTTAATTTTGTGACTATGAAAAAGTCAACTATATGGATATTAGGCATCGTGATGGGTCTTTCCTTCCTCAGTCTGCTCTATTTGCAGATTAGCTATATCGAGGAGATTGTAAAGATGCGTAACGAGCAATTTGATGAATCGGTGAAGCGCGCCCTGATGGCTGCTTCCAAGGATGTGGAGTCTGAAGAGGTGGCACGCTGGTTGCGTGAGGATATCTCCGAAGCTGAGAAGAAAGCGTGGGAACAGTCGAAAGTCGGTGGAACAACCGTACAGACCCAGCGGTTTATGATGGCATCTCCTGATGGTTCTGTGAGTTCTATCGAATTGAAGACTTTCAGCAATGAACCTTCGGAATTGCCTCGGGCGATGATTTCGCGCAAGCATGGGGCGAAGACCATTCCTCAGACATCACGTTCGCAGGTGGAGATGATTAAGAATCGTTATGTCTACCAACGTGCTTTGGTCGACGAGGTAATCTGGCAAATGCTTTACCATGCCGGTGACAAACCGATTGAAGAACGGGTCAACTTTAAGATGTTGGACCAAAGCCTTAAATCGGGTCTGACGGACAATGGCATTGGTGATATGGATTATCACTTTAGGGTGATAGATCGAGATGGCAGGGAGGTTTATCGCTGTTCGGATTACAGTGACGAGGGGAGCGAAAGTTCTTATTCGCAGCCGCTGTTCCTGAACGACCCACTAGCCCGTATGAGTATCGTCAAGATACACTTTCCGGGCAAGAAGGACTATATTTTCGATTCGGTCAGGTTTATGATACCGTCGTTGATATTTACCTTCGTACTGTTGATAACCTTCATTTTCACGATTTACATCGTGTTCCGGCAGAAGAAACTGACGGAGATGAAGAACGACTTTATCAACAATATGACGCACGAGTTTAAAACGCCGATTTCGACTATCTCGCTGGCGGCACAGATGCTGAAAGATCCGGCTGTGGGTAAATCTCCGGCCATGTTCCAGCATATATCGGGCGTCATCAACGATGAAACGAAGCGCTTGAGGTTCCAGGTAGAGAAAGTGCTTCAGATGTCAATGTTCGACCGTCAGAAGGCTACCTTGAAGATGAAGGAACTGGATGCCAACGAGCTGATAGCGAGTGTTATCCATACGTTTACGCTGAAGGTGGAACGTTATAATGGAAAGATTGAATCGGAACTGAATGCTACGAGCCCGGCGATTTTTGCCGATGAGATGCATATCACTAATGTGATTTTTAACCTCATGGACAATGCCGTGAAGTATAAACGTCCGGATACGGACTTGCTGCTGATGGTGAAGACTTGGAATGAACCGGGCAAACTGATGATTTCCATTCAGGACAACGGCATCGGTATCAAGAAAGAGAATTTGAAAAAGATATTCGATAAGTTCTATCGCGTGCATACAGGTAATCTGCACGATGTGAAAGGCTTTGGCTTGGGACTGGCTTATGTGAAGAAGATTATCGTAGACCATAAGGGAACCATCCGAGCGGAAAGCGAACTGAACGTAGGAACTAAATTTATTATTGCATTACCTTTATTAAAAAATTGATTGATATGGACGAGAAACTGCGTATTTTACTGTGCGAAGATGATGAAAATCTTGGCATGCTTTTAAGAGAATATTTACAGGCAAAAGGTTATGCTGCCGAGTTGTATCCCGATGGAGAAGCAGGCTACAAGGCTTTCCTGAAGAATAAATATGACCTGTGTGTATTTGATGTGATGATGCCGAAGAAAGACGGATTCACATTGGCACAGGAGGTTCGTGCCGCCAATGCCGAGATTCCCATTATTTTCCTGACTGCAAAGACTTTGAAGGAAGATATTCTGGAAGGTTTCAAAATAGGTGCCGATGACTACATCACCAAGCCTTTCAGCATGGAAGAGTTGACTTTCCGAATTGAAGCCATCCTGAGACGTGTTCGTGGAAAGAAGAACAAGGAAAGTAATATCTATAAGATTGGTAAGTTCACATTTGATACCCAGAAGCAGATTCTGGCCACTGCCGAAAAGCAGACCAAGTTGACTACCAAAGAATCTGAGTTGCTAGGCTTGCTTTGTGCACATGCCAATGAGATTCTGCAACGTGACTTTGCGTTGAAGACTATTTGGATTGACGACAACTATTTCAATGCACGTAGCATGGATGTGTATATCACGAAGCTGCGCAAGCACCTGAAAGAAGACGATTCGATTGAAATCATCAACATCCATGGAAAGGGATATAAACTGATTACTCCGGAAGCTGAGTCTTGATAAGACTCGGCTCCTTCAGAGGGAGGAGGAGAAAAATAAAAAGGGCGGTCTGCATGTGTAGCAGGACCGCCTTTTTTATTTCTTCTCTTTTTGGAGATCTTAGTCAGCAATTCGCTTGTTGATAGCAATGTAGGAAATCAATCCTATTACAACCAAAGCTGCAGAGCTGCCCAAGATGGCATTGTTGTTAACATTGCCGGTAAAGGAACATGCAATCAGGATTACCGCTCCTATTACGACTAATATCAATCCCAGATTTTTTAATAAGCCTTTCATGTGTGTGTATTTTAATTAGATTATTATATTCTTTCGTATTCTTGTCACAAAGAAAAGCATAATTCTTTAACAAGCGAAATTATTTTTGCAAAAAAACTATATTTTGATGAAGAATGAGGAAAAATGAAGGATGGAGAACTCGTTTCCCCTCTCTTCAGTCCTTCGT
>CAMWRY010000076.1 GCA_947176775.1 uncultured Bacteroides sp. | reverse complement strand
CTAACCTAATCTCTTATTATCGAGATATTTATTACGCGACCATTACGGACGCACGTGCCACATTGAATACATTATGTACGTTCAGCTTGGGATATACCGGATACTTTTTCTGTTCTTCCGGCGACAGTTTCCGATAGTCCTCCATCTTGATTTTCTCTTTCGTCTCCTTATCCACCACGGTAAACGTGGTAATGAATACCGGAAACGATTTTTCCCCCTTCAGGACAGACACCTGCGGAAGTCTCTCCCCATTGGCATCCGTCAATGGCTTATGATTCCCCTGTCTGTCCGTCGAATAGTTCAGTCCCGACACGCGCTGAAAGGTACAGAACACCGGTAGCTTGTAGCTGTTTTCCTCGCAAAGCAACATGAGTAGGCTCGGTATAGAACGCCTTGTCACCTTTCGGCGATAGGTTTTCCCATACCTGCCCCCAAACCGAACGTACACGTCTCCATGTATTCGGCTTTCCGTTGGTAGTATCAATTTTCTGTTAATCATAGCTTTGAATCAGTGCATTGCATTTTTCGCATACAGCCAATGTCTTACGCCCTTTCTTCAGCATCAATTTATTCCACTCCGTATCAGCTTTCAACTTACTAAGTGTTCTAACATGGTGCATCATCAGTGGTGCCTTGTTTCCACAGAGTTCGCACACACCGTTCTTTAGCCTTTCCACAAGCGATGCCTGCGGCAGAAAGCATGTGTTCGGCATGTGGTCGCATTCAGCATAATCATTGACTTGTTTTCTTCTGAACCCCTCATTGTACAGCACCCTGCACTTTTCTTGACCTTTATTATCCATATATCGGACAACAAAGTCCTGTCCTTCACGATAACGTTTCCATTCTTTGCGCATGGTACTGTTATGCTTGTGTGCAAGTGTTTTAATGCAACTTCGTTTCATGATACCTCCGAAAGTACCTCCGACAGCGGAGATGTTATTGGCTATCGAATAGTAGTTATAGAACCCTCTTATTTCAAGGTTATATTGGGCTATGATGTCCTCTTCTTTCAGACTTGTCAAGAAACCTCTGGATTCTGCCCACCATATCTCTTTGCTATTGATTTGTTTAATTACCATAGCATTCATAGCAAGCAGTTTATTTCTTGCAATTTCAGTGGAAACATGTAGCCTTACATTCCCGTTGAACATTCGATTTGTCCTACCAAGGCTATTCTTCACTTTACTTTCGGAACGTTGTACATAGATTTCATATCCGAGAAATTTTGCTTTGTCCTGTGCATTTGTGATTAAGGTCTTTTCCTCTGACAGCTCAAGTTTCAGTTGCTCTTGCATGTATTTTGTAAGGTCTGCCTTTATCACTTCGCAGTCGGATTTGCTGCCGATAACCCCTATAAGAAAGTCATCAGCGTATCTCACATATTTCAGTCGTTTGTATTGTTCGTCCATATCATTCCCATATGGGATTTGTTGCATTTCTGTACGCATGTTTCTGATTTGCGAGATAAGGATTTCCCTTTTCTTCACATCTGTTTCAGTGTTCAGTTTTCGTTTTAGCGAGTTTCTTTTGTTGCAAATACGATTGTAGGCTGGATTTACCCGTCTCTTATTACCTTTGTCAAACCTCTTGGCATATTCGTCCATGAACTTATCGAACTTATCAAGATAGATATTCGCCAGTATCGGACTGATGATTCCACCTTGGGGCGTTCCCGAATAAGTATGATTGAACTGCCAATGTTCCACATATCCAGCTTTGAGGAACTTCCGAATCAAGCGAATAAAGCGGACATCGTTTATTCTTTCTTCAAGTATGCCTATCAGTACACAATGGTCTATGTTGTCGAAGAATCCTTTAATGTCTCCCTCAATGAACCATTTAGCCCCGACAAACCTTTTCTGAATGCTTGATAGTGCAGTATGGCAGCTTTTGAAAGGTCTGAACCCATGAGAGGTGTATTCAAAATATCCCTCATAAACGGCTTCAAGCATCATTCTTACTACCTCCTGCACAAGTTTGTCTTCAAAAGAGGGTATGCCCAACGGACGTTTTTTCCCGTTCTTCTTGGGAATATATACCCTCTTTGCCGGATTAGGTTGATATGTCTCGTTTTTGAGACTTGCTATAAGAGACCCTATTCTTTGAATGTTCATTTGGTCAATGGTTTTGCCATCTGTGCCAGGTGTCATATTGCCTTGTTTCGCATAGATACGTTGATAGGCAACATAGAACATCTGTTCATTGAATAGATTACGGTACAGCCTTTCGAACCTGTAGCCCGAAACTTTGCTGTGTTCACATAAATTGTTTAATACTTGCTTTGGATTTCTCATAATGTCTCTCACATTATCCGTTGTTTGTATTAAAATTACCAACTGCTTCCCTTCGCCATGTACAAGGCTTTCCCTTGCTCGGACTACTACGGAAGCTCCGTTACCTTGTCGGGTATTCAGAGCCTTCGCCCATAGCCTTTCGGCATCCCGATTTAGGCAATCTCCAGTTAGCACGCATAGTAACTATTGGCACGACAGATTGTCGGATGCGACTTTCGTTCTTTTCTTGCTTATTGCAAGTGCGTCGTGGTTGATACTTTTTGCCCATATTCCTAATGCTTTAGAATTGAGTACCACGAGAGGGCGTAGATATAACTGCCTTTCCGCCCACGCCACGCCTTATGCCGCTGAACTATCGTTGAACCAATGCAGGTTTCATCCTCATATCTGTCTTTCTCCCTGACGGAACTACACAGCATGACAGTTAGCCGTGCATTCCGATTCACTGAAATGCTATTTTCGCTTTTCCCTTTCGGTCTGAGCTTATTCAGTCGGGAGTAGAACATATTGTATCCTATTCTAATCTCTTGCCATAGAGATATTTACTATGCGACCATTCTGGACGCACGCATCAGCGCATTCATCCCGTTATATTCTCGTCCGGACAGGTTCTTCGGCCATGCCATAAAGTTCTCGGTAAACCACGGTTTCTTCCAGTCTCCCTTGATAGACGATATTTTCTTGATCATCAGTTCCGTAAACCGTTCAAGCGCACGTTCCTCTGCACTTGGTCCATCCGGATTATATCTTTTTCCTGCCATGCTCAAAATTCAGTTTCATTCGTTACAGCCGGTTTCACCCATTCCCTCATTTCCTCCACCCGGCAGGAGAGGTTGATTTTATCCAGATACACCGACAGCTCCAACATTCCTTTGGCACAGATACGTGCTTTAGGCTGGAGCCAACTCTCTTTTTCAGCGGAGAAACGGATAAAGCGCACCCACGTGAAAGCAAAGTTTTCCTCATGCTTCTCTGTACTGAATGCGGAGAACACCGAGTAGGCATTACCCCTCTTATCCCTCTTTTCCTCTACCTGTTTGCCCACCGTACCCCGGAACTCGATAGTGCCTTCAATCACATCACGTTCGTTTTGTGGGTGGAAATCCACGCTCTCGGCATAGAAATTGAGGTACAGGTTTTCTTCACGCTTGCGGAAGGTCAGCACCCCCTTCAGCTCAATACGCTGTCCGGCCACATAAAGAGGTAGTTCTGCAGCCGTTCCGTCCTTCGACACGAACACCTCCACTTGCTTGCTGCTGCCTGCTTTGGCAAGAATGGTCGTTTTTACGGCAAAGCCGATGTAGGATTTCCCCTCTTTGTTGGTACGCATGGAAGCCGTGCGGCTCACAATACCGTTCATTGTCACATTACATTTAATCATAAATCACACTTTTAACTGTTACACAACTATTTCGTTTCTATATTCACTATCGTATCTGCAAACTGTCCGACTGCCCGCGTTGTTCCATTCCCTGCTCATAGATCTTGGTCGCACGTTCAGCCACGAGTATATGGTTCACCGCCGTACCGATTCGTTGCCGCTTGCCCTCATCCGGCATCGCCGTGTCATTCAATATCAGCGACAGTCGGTTCATCTCAGTTGCAGTCAGTTCATGCGAATAGCTGCCGGTACCGTCTTTGGCGTGCAGCACAGGTCTTGCACTGCCTTGTATCACCAGTTCACAGGATTCCAGCGAGGGGGCGAGTGGCGACAAATCAATGCGTTTTTCCAATGCTGCTTGGGTCGCAGCCGCCATTTGCTGCTCCTGCTCCTTGCCGTCAATCTGTACGGCAAGAGACATCAGCGAAGTAAACATCCCCATCACCAACTCCATAATCGGGTCGTTGCCGTTTAGTTGAATACCGCTATCCTCCGAGGATAGCAGCTTTTTCATCCAGTCTTCCGGAGAAGTGGCAGGACCAATTGCCGGAGCCTCGTTCCCTTGCGTGCGGAATTTCGCCAACAGGTCTTTGCCGTCCGACAACAGTTGGAGTCCGATGTTCCCTTTCTGCGCTATCTCGGCAAGGTAAGCCGCAGGATTCACTTCACGCAGGGTTCCGTCCGCATGGATTTTTTTTACCTCCAGATGCAGATGTTCGCCGGTTGTCCGTGTACCGGTGTTGCCCGACACGCCAAGCTGTAACCCGGCATTCACCGTGTCACCTGTTTTTACGCCTACCGCCTCCAGATGATGATAGCTTACCTGTACCTTGCTGTTGTCCGCACGTTCATACTCCACCGTGACGGATCGACCGCCCGGCGTGTCGGCGTTTTGATTGACCGCCACCACTTTTCCTTTATCCTCCGTGGCAAGCACCGCCTCCCGATTTGTCTGGATATCGATGCCTTTGTGTATCTGCTGTTTGTCGGGGTTCATCGGGTCTCTACGCATCCCGAAAGGGGAAGTCACCAACAGGAACTCATTCCTTTCCACCGGGAAGGAGTAGTGCTCCGTGGCAGCCTTGCCTTGCGAAATCCCTGCTTCCATCACCATACGGTCATACTTGTCAAGGCCGTTCACCTCGATAATCCGTTGCAGGTTGGCGGCATAGTTCCCTCCGGTGGCATACCCGGCACGTTCCAGACCTTGCGCCCAGCCCTTGTAGTCGTCAGCCGCCAGTTTGAAGCAATCCGCATACCGCTTGTTCTCCTTTAGGAAGCGGGAATGATGCTCGTAGGAATCACCCACCGTAGCATAGCTGCAAAATTTTTCATCCGGTTTGTCGTCAGTGTACAGCCCGTATTTGCCGCCACCCTCTATCCATGCCGCAGTCGCCTTGATACCGAAATGGTTATTCTCTTTCCGTGCCAGTCGGCTTTGTCCGTTGGAACTTTCCAAAATCCCTTGCGCCAACGTCACCGATGCCGGAATACCGTACCTGCGCATCTGCTCCATCGCAAACCCGGCGTATCGCTCTGCATATTCTTGATTCTTACTCATTATTATATAGGTATATGTTTCTCTTATGCGTTACACATTACATCCGTCGTGTCGGACGCTGTTCATTCTCAATGGGGGTGTCCAATGCGGACACCGGCACACGGGGCAGTTTATCGCATATTCCTACTCTCATTCCCGACCGTACCAGTTTGGGCAGGTGCTTGTCCAAATCCGAATTAGGAAAAGAAACCGCATGAATCCCCCCGTCACGTTCCGACACACTAATTCCAAGCACGTTTGCCACCCTGTCCGCATCCTCCTTATAAGATTCATAGCGGTCATGGTCACGGAAGAGAAGCACGGCATCCTTGTACTTATCTTTCAATTCCTCAAATATCTTCCAATCCGTCAGTTCTTTCCCTTCATTCTTCATCTCCGAAGTTTCCCTCCGGTTTTCCGCTAGCTTCGCTTCTTGCGCCTGTTTCAGCACATCTGCAAACAGCGTAGCCGCCAGCTTTGTCTTATACCCGGCCATATCCTCCGCAATCCAGAGCCGTTGCCATTGTTGCCTCGATACCTCACGGGCTTCTATTTTTCCCATTCCCTTGATTTGCGGCACACAAAGGAACTTGTCATCTTTGGCCCGGAAGATATTTACACGTTGGATAAGCGACAAGTCCACGTCCGCAGGTGCCGTGCCGAACAAGTCTTGCCTCAGTTCGGGGCGGTCGGTGCCGAGCGCATAGTATTTTTGCGCCAGTTCCATGCGTACTTCCTGTGCCGACTTCTGTTCATTCTGTTTCACGGCAGAGAAGAAACGGTTCAAGTCCTCCTTGTCGGGATAGATGCTGAATGCTTCCCCTTCTGTGGGTCTCAGGTAGAGTGCCCAGCGGTTGTTGTCGTCACGCAACATCTGTATGTGTTCAAACTGTACGTGGGTGGCCTTATCCACCGCTTCCTCCACATCAAGCGTCTCTTGCACCTGCAACTCCTTGTTGTTCAGCTTGGCGGTAAACACCTCCTTGTCCTTGAAGTAGCTGTCATCGGGGCGGTATCCCAGCAGGCCGTCTTTATTGAAGAAGCGCACATAGCTTGCTCCCTGCTTCATCAGCGCACCGGCTATCTGTTGTTTGGAAAATCCGGGCAGGTTGTGGGCTACGATCCTTGCCTGTTGTTCCGACCGTTCCTGCACAGGCATCACCT
Source organism: uncultured Bacteroides sp. (assembly GCA_947176775.1). GTDB lineage: Bacteria > Bacteroidota > Bacteroidia > Bacteroidales > Bacteroidaceae > Bacteroides. The sequence continues at coordinate 2,061 of CAMWRY010000076.1, read as the reverse complement.
CATCGGGTGTCAGGTAAAACGGCCGTCTGTCCGTAGCGGACAGTACCACGTGGCCCCCTGTGGTGGCACCGGCAGGCAGCACTACGTCCACAATCCCGGTCTGCCTGTCACGACCACCACCATTTCTTTGGTGGAGCGGTCAGGCACGCTTTTCAGTTCGTCCGCTATCCGGTAACTTCCTTTTGTGTTCCATTCGGCAGGCAGGTATTCTCGGCACGCCGTAGCTATCTTCGTACCATAGGTGAGTGCCTCGGTATAGGCTATCTCCACCACGTCGGTATCCTCATCCGTCACCATCGACAAGGCTTCGTTCTTCTTCTGCTCGTAATAGCCCAGGTCGAATTTCTCCAAAAATGCATTCCGGGCTTCGGGAGAAGGAAAATTACGGCTGTCTATCGCCATTCCTCCGGTGCGGAGAATATCTACCAGTATGGCACTCTCACGGGCGTCCACCTGCGGCCCTTGCCGTTCCTGCATTTCCGAGGTCTGGCGTTGCGTGCGCAGCGTGGCATATTCCACCTTCTCGCCCTGTTCCGCTCTGCGGATAACCCCCAGTGCATTGTTCACATCGCTCTCTATGGCCTCTATATAGTGTGGGTTCTCTTGCAATTCCCGTGTCCAGTGTTCCACCAAAGGCAGGCTGTCGTCCGCTAACCGGGCGGGCAGTCCGAGTTCCATCATCTTTACGCCGGAGACCAGTTCTGCCACCAGCCGCTCATAGTGCACGGCATCTTCCGAAGGGGCTTTGCCGCCTTTCATCACCATACCTTCACGGGCAAGCCGTTGGGCGTGACCGGTGGAGCTCGCCACTTGGCGCATCAACTCCTGCACATAATCTTCGTAGTGTTCAAACTGTTTCGGTTCGGGCATATAGACGGCATCTTTGGCAGTATCGAAGTGTGCCATACCTGCGGCATTCTTGCGCACAGGTATCAGATGTGTCCTGATTTGTGCCACAAATTGGTTCACCGTGCTTCGCAGTTGCCGTTCCTCACTTTTCAGATATCCTCGGTCAGCACGGCTTCCGAAGCGTTGCTGCAAATCCCGGTATTTTTCCGCATCCGTCATCGGCAAGGTGGTCTGGTCAATATTGAACAGAATAATGATTTCCCGTTGGCGCACTCCCTTGTAGAGCTTCTGCTGTTCTTCGGGTAAGGCTTGGTATGCCTCACGGGACAGCGTATCTTCCGAATTGTGTCGGTTTACATACTGATCCCATTTGTACCAGTTGAACGGCACGCCGTGTTCCTGTTGCAATATCGCTTCTCCACGCTGCTTCGCATCGGAGAACATTGTATATAGCCCGGTTGTGTAGCCGCTTTGGTCGGTATGCATACCCAGCACAAGGGCATTGAACGGGCTGACCGTAATGCCTTTCGGATAGAACTTCGGTAGGTTTCTTCTTGCCGCATTCAGCCAGTATCCGGTACTGGCAACCGCACCGTTCAGTGCGTTTACCAGGAGTGCCGCCTGTTGGTGGGCGGCAGATTGTTCACGTGGACTTTTTTCTTTCATATCGCTCTGCATTTAAGTGGTTATTTGAGTACAATGCTACGTTCTCGGCCCTCATCCCGTTCCGCTTCGGCAATCCGGTAGTTCTGCTGTGCCATCCGGCGCATTTCATCGTGTTTGGCAAGCACGGCGTTGGCGAGTGTATTCAGGGGAAGTGCACCACTACGATGGGCATCTGCCACATTATCGGTCAGTTGGATGCTGCACGGCACTTTGTCAATCACCGCAATCAGGCTGTTCCCTTGCAACACCGGGTTGGCAATGCGTGGATTAAGCGTCTCATTGGCATATACCTTATAGGGTTTTGCCGCTTGGTTTCCCTGCCGTTCAAGGGCTTCATGTCCGGCCTTGTTCAACAGGTTCGCGCCGCCCATGCCTATCAGTATCATCTTCAGCATCGGGTTCCGCACATACATTCCGGCCAATATGGAAGCGATGGGCAACAGGTTGTTTTGCGGAAGCAGCGATTTCGACTTGCCGGTAAACAGCCCGAAAAGGATGTTGGGCAGCATGGAAACGACATAGCCCAGGTTTTGGCCGATGTTGCCC
>CAMWRY010000075.1 GCA_947176775.1 uncultured Bacteroides sp. | reverse complement strand
TTGTCATGTACAAAGAGATTCACAAGACGGTCGCCTTCCTTAACCGGACAAAGTTTGATTATTAGGAAGTTCTCAATAAATCTGCCATAAGTATAATATTTATTAATCCGCAGAACAAAAGGAAGAAAACTCAATTGATGAATAGAGTTTTCTTCCTATATTTGCCCCGTTTTATTCCGATAATGAATGAAAGAACCCTGAAAAGGGTATCTTAAAACAAGCAATAAGATGGGTGAACATACCAAACACGCTACATCACGGGCGCAGTTGCGCGAGCGAATCATCGAAGTGGCTGCCGAATCCTTCTCCACGTCGGGCATCAAGTGTGTCACGATGGACGATATTGCCGCTTCCCTGGGCATCTCCAAGCGGACGCTCTACGAAGTCTTTTCCGACAAGGAGTCCCTTCTCGAAGCCTGTATCCTGAGGGATCAGGAAGAGACAGACCGCTTCATCGTCGAAATTCTCCGGGAGTCGGACAACGTGCTGGAAGTGCTGCTGAAAGTCTACCAGCGCAGCATCGAGAAGTTCCACGGCACGAACAAGAGCTTCTTTGAAGACATCAAGAAGTATCCCAAAGCCTACGAAGCCATGAGGCGCGACGACCATCGCAACCACGAAGATGCCATCAACTTCTTCCGGCAGGGGGTGGAGCAGGGGCTCTTCCGCGACGACGTCAACTTCGCCATCGTCGGCCTGCTGGTGCGCCATCAGCTCGATGCGCTCTTGGAGACCGACCTTTGCAGCCGCTACTCCTTCTTGGAGGTGTACGAGTCCATCATGTTCACCTTCCTGCGCGGCATTGCTACCGAAAAAGGAGCGCTGGAGTTGGAGAACTTCATCCGCGGATACCGCCAACGGCAACACCCGGCCGGCAGCGGAAAAGAAGAATAAACCAAACCATATACATACCAAAGTTTATGAAGAAACAGAAAATTCGGGTAGGCAGCGTGTTGCTCCTGGCCTTTGCAATGCTTTCCGTGGGAGGCCGCGTGCAGGCGCAAGTGAAGGACACCCTGACCTTGAACCTTGACAAGGCTCTGGAGATAGCCTTAAGCGAAAATCCCACCATCAAGGTGGCGCAAGACGAGATCGCCTTGAAAAAAGTGACCCATAAGGAGACCTGGCAGAACCTGCTGCCGGAGGCCGGCATCAACGGAACATGGAACCACACCATCACCGCCTCCGAGATGAAGCTGAGCGGAAATACCTTCAAGATGGGGCAGGACGGAACCAACACCGTCAGCGGAGTGCTCAACATCAGTTTGCCGCTCTTTGCCCCGACCGTCTACCGCGCCATGTCCATGACCAAGACCGACATCGAGCTGGCCGTGGAGAAGTCGCGTGCCTCCAAGCAGGATCTCGTGAACCAGGTGACCAAAGCCTATTACCAGCTGATGCTCTCGCAGGACTCCTACGAGGTACTGAAAAAGAGCTACAAGGTGGCCGAAGAGAACTTTAACGTGGTGGATGCCAAATATCGCCAGGGAACCGTCAGCGAATTCGATAAAATCAGTGCCGAGGTGCAGATGCGTAGCATCAAGCCCAGTGTCATCTCCGCAGAGAACGCCGTCACCCTCTCGCGTCTGCAACTGAAGGTGCTCATGGGCATCACCGCCGACGTGGAAGTGAAGATAGCCGACAGCCTCGGCAACTACGAGTCGGCTCTTTTTGCCAATGAGCTGGAACAGCCCTTGGAGAACCTGGAGTACAACACCACCCTGAAGCAGTTCGACTTGAACCGCAAGATGCTGGAGCAGAACATCAAGTCGCTGCGGACCAACTTCATGCCTACCTTGGCCATGAACTACTCCTATCAGTACCAGTCGCTCTACAACAACAACTGGAACATCTTCCACTACAACTGGAGCGGCAGTTCCTCACTTGTTTTCAGCCTGAGCGTGCCCCTTTACAAGGCCAGCAACTTCACCAAGCTGAAGTCCAACCGTATACAGATACGCCAGCTGAACGAGAACCGCACCGACACCGAACGCAAGCTGAACATGCAGGTCGTCAGTTTCCGTAACAGCATGGCCGCCAGCTCCGAGCAGGTGGCCAGCAACCGCGAGAACGTGATGCAGGCACAGAAGGCCGTGCAGATAGCCGGCAAGCGCTACGAGGTGGGCAAGGGAACCGTGCTCGAACTCAACACCTCGCAGGTGCAGCTCACCGAGGCCGAACTGACCTACAACCAGTCCATCTACGACTATCTGGTGGCTAAGGCCGACCTTGACCAGGTACTGGGTAAGGACTACGTGCCGGCAAAGAAGTAGGGACAAAATCAAGAATAAACAGAAAAAGAATATAAAAGTATGAAGAAAGGTTTGCAATTAGTCGCCCTGTTGTCCGTAGCGATGCTGGGCGCATGTAGCGGAGGCAGCGAGAAGGCCGCTCAGGAGCGAGTGGAGGAGAAGCCGAAAGTAAAACTGGCCAGCGTAAGCTCCCGGCCGGTAGATCAGATTCAGGAATACACGGCCACTGTGGAGGCCGAGGTGAAGAACAACATCGCCCCCTCCTCGCCGGTGCGTATCGACCGCATATTCGTCGAAGTAGGCGACCGCGTGTCCAAGGGACAGAAGCTGGTCAGCATGGATGCCGCCAGCCTGAAGCAGGTGAAGTTCCAGCTGGACAACCAGCGCATCGAGTTCCAGCGCGTGGACGAACTCTACAAGGTGGGCGGAGCCTCCAAGTCCGAGTGGGATGCCGCCAAGATGAACCTGGACGTGCGCGAGACCTCCTACAAGAACCTGTTGGAGAATACCTCCCTGCTGAGTCCCATCAACGGTGTGGTGACAGCGCGCAACTATGATAACGGAGACATGTACAGCGGCGGCACGCCCGTCCTCGTGGTAGAGCAGATTACTCCCGTGAAGCTGCTCATCAACGTTTCCGAAGGCTACTTCACGAAGGTGCAGAAGGGTGCTCCCGTTTCTGTGAAGGTGGATGTCTACGGTGATGAGGAGTTCGAGGGCAAGGTAAGTCTGGTCTATCCCACGATTGACGCTACAACACGTACCTTCCCCGTAGAGGTACAGCTGACGAACCGCGACCAGCGTGTGCGTCCGGGTATGTTTGCGCGTGTCACCCTCAACTTCGGTACGCAGGATCACGTGGTGGTGCCCGACCTCGCCATTGTGAAACGTGCCGGTTCGGGAGACCGCTACGTCTATGTCTACAAGGACGGCAAGGTATCCTATAACAAGGTAGAACTGGGTCGCCGCATGGACACCGAATATGAACTGGTCTCCGGCGTGGACAACCACTCGCAGGTGGTCATTGCCGGACAATCCAAGCTGGCCGACGGTGTGGAAGTAGAGGTAGAGAAATAATTATTAACGATTAGTGGTTATCCCTAAAGAACTAAAAACATGAGTTTATACGAAGGAGCGGTTAAGAAACCGATTATGACCTCGCTCTGCTTCCTGGCAGTGGCGATATTTGGTCTGTTCTCTCTGTCGAAGCTGCCGGTGGACCTCTATCCGGACATCGAGACCAACACCATCATGGTGATGACCTCGTATGCCGGAGCCAGCGCATCGGACATCGAGAACAACGTGACCCGTCCGTTGGAGAATACGCTGAACTCTGTCAGCAACCTGAAACATATCACTTCGCGCTCATCGGAGAACATCTCCGTGATTACGCTGGAGTTCGAATACGGCTATGACATCGACGTACTGACGAACGACGTGCGCGACAAGCTGGACATGGTTAGCTCCATGCTGCCCGATGAGGTGGAGACGCCCATCATCTTCAAGTTCAGTACGGACATGATTCCCATCCTCCTGCTCTCGGTGCAGGCGGAGGAGAGCCAACCGGCCCTCTACAAGATATTGGACGACAACGTGGCCAATCCCCTGGCACGTGTGCCGGGTGTGGGTACGGTATCCATCTCCGGTGCGCCCAAGCGTGAGATAAACGTCTATTGCGACCCCAACAAGCTGGATGCCTACGACCTTTCGGTGGAGACCATCAGCGCCATCATCAGTGCCGAGAACCGCAATACGCCGGGCGGTACGTTCGATGTGGGCAGCAACACCTATTCGCTGCGTGTGGAGGGTGAGTTCAAGGACCCCCGGGAGATGGAGAACATCGTAGTGGGCACCCACAACGGAGCCTCGGTCTACCTGCGCGACGTGGCACGGGTAGTGGACTCCGTGGAAGAGCGTGCGCAGAAGACCTACAGCAACGGTGTGCAGGGAGCCATGATTGTCGTACAGAAGCAATCGGGTGCCAACTCGGTGGCCATCTCGCAGAAGGTGATCGACATGTTGCCGCAGTTGCAGAAGTCGCTGCCGAGCGACGTGAAGCTGGGCATCATCGTCAATACGTCGGACAACATCCTGAACACCATCTCCAGTCTGGAGGAGACCATCGTCTACGCCATGCTGTTCGTCATCCTGGTGGTGTTCGTCTTCCTGGGCCGTTGGCGTGCCACGGTCATCATCTGCATCACGATTCCGATGTCGTTGGTGGCTTCGTTCATCTATCTGGGCATCATAGACGGTGGTTCGCTGAACATCATATCCCTCTCCTGTCTCTCCATCGCCATCGGTAATGTGGTGGACGACGCGATTGTGGTCCTTGAGAATGTCACCACCCACATCGAGCGCGGCTCCGAGCCGAAGCAGGCGGCGGTGCATGCCACGAACGAGGTGGCCATCTCGGTAATCGCCTCTACGCTGACCATGATTGCCGTGTTCTTCCCCCTGACGATGGTAAGCGGTATGTCCGGTGTGCTCTTCCGCCAGTTGGGATGGATGATGTGTGTGATTATGACCGTGTCTACGGTATCTGCCCTGTCGTTCACTCCGATGATGTGTTCGCAACTGCTGAAGCTTCAGAAGAAGCAAAGCAAGTGGTTCATCGCTTTCTATAAGCCGATACAGCGTGCGCTGGATGCGCTCGATGTCTGGTACCAGAACCGCTTGAACTGGGCGGTGCGTCACCGCAAGACGGTGGTGGTCTGCTGTGCCGGATTCTTCGTGCTCAGCTTTATGTGTGCCAAGTACATCGGTTCGGAGTTCTTCCCGGCGGCGGACAATGCGCGTATTGCCGTGAAGCTGCAACTCCCCATCGGCGCGCGCGTGGAGCGTGCGCAGGCGCTGGCTTCGGAGCTGACCGCCATGTGGATGAAACGTTACGAGGGCGTGATGCGCGTATGCAACTATACCGTGGGGCAGGCCGACTCGGACAACACGTTTGCCTCCATGCAGGACAACGGTAGCCACATCATCAGTTTCAACATCAGCCTGGTGAGCGTGGGCGACCGCGACATCACGCTGGAGACGGTCTGCAACGAGATGCGCCAGGACCTCAAGGCCTATCCCGAGCTGGACAAGGCACAGGTGATTCTGGGAGGAAGCAACAGCGGTATGAGCGCTCAGGCCAGTGCCGACTTCGAGGTCTACGGTTACGACTTCGCGGCCACGGACCGCGTCTCCGCCCAGCTGAAGGAGAAACTGCTCGGCGTGAAGGGCGTGAGCGAGGTGAACATCAGCCGGCAGGACTACCAGCCGGAGTATCAAGTGGACTTCGACCGCGAGAAGCTGGCGCTGCACGGCCTGAACCTCTCTACGGCGTCGGGCTACCTGCGCAACCGTGTGAATGGTGCGCTGGCCTCTTACTACCGCGAGGACGGTGACGAGTATGACATACGTGTGCGCTACGCTCCGGAGTTCCGTACCAAGATTGAAGACCTGGAGAATATCCTTATCTATACACCGTCGGGCCAGGGCATCCGCGTGAAGGACTTGGGCAAGGTGGTGGAGCGCTCGGCGCCTCCGACCATCGAGCGTAAGGACCGCGAACGTATCGTGACCGTGTCTGCCGTTATCTCCGGTGCCCCGTTGGGCGACGTGGTGGCGGCCGGTAACGCCATCATCGACAAGATGGACCTGCCGAGCGGCATCTCTATCCAGATTTCGGGTTCCTACGAGGACCAGCAAGATTCGTTCTCCGACCTGGGTACGCTGGCCGTGCTCATCATCATCCTGGTGTTTATCGTGATGGCGGCGCAGTTCGAGTCGCTGACCTATCCCTTCATCATCATGTTCTCCATCCCGTTCGCGTTCAGCGGTGTGCTGATGGCACTCTTCTTCACGGGGACGAACCTGAATGTGATGAGCTTGTTGGGAGGCATCATGTTGATTGGTATTGTGGTGAAGAACGGTATCGTGCTCATCGACTACATCACGCTCTGTCGTGAGCGTGGCATGGCGGTGCTCCACTCCGTGGTTACGGCAGGCCGCAGCCGTCTGCGTCCGGTGTTGATGACCACGCTGACTACTATCCTCGGTATGGTGCCGATGGCCGTGGGCCAGGGCGAAGGTGCCGAGATGTGGCGTCCGCTGGGTGTGGCCGTGATTGGCGGTCTGACGGTATCCACCATCCTGACGCTGATTCTCGTCCCCGTGCTCTATTGTTCGTTTGCCGGAACGGGGATGAAGCGTGCGCGCCGGAAGCTGAAAAAGGCACGTGAGCTGAACGAGTATTACCAGGCTCATAAGGAGAAGATGACGAAGCCGAGGAAGCAGTAGGGGCTGTTCCCCTCTGCTCGAGGCTTTACCGATAGTTCAATAACAGAAGAAAAACAGATATATAATATGAAATCAGTATTCATTACATTCGACCAGGCTTTCTATGAGCGTATCATGGCGTTGCTCGACCGGATGAACTGCCGCGGATTCAGCTACTGGCAACAAGTACAAGGGCGTGGCAGCCGGACGGGGGAACCCCACTATGGCAGTCATGCGTGGCCCAGCATGTGCTCGGCCATCATCACGATAGTGGACGACGCGAAGGTGGATCCCCTGCTGGAGGCGCTCCATGCGATGGATGCGGAGACCGAACAGCTCGGTCTGCGCGCGTTCGTGTGGAACATAGAGAAGACTATCTGACGTGCCTGGCGGCATCGTCGGAAGACCGGAAGATTCACTTCCCGATCTTTCGGAGGCCGGAGTGGGGGATGCGTCTCCCACTCCGGCACCGGTTCCTCTCGGGCGGACCCGTACCGGCTCCGAAGCAAAGGCAGAGGAGAATCGTCCGGGACAGAACGGACTCATCTTTTTGAGTTTTTTGATTATATACCGCGAACCGTTTCTGAGGCGAGAGCTTCGGAAACGGTTCTTTTTTTCGGGTAAAGTATGCCGGAGACGACAGCCGGCTTCTGTCAGAATGCAATGCCGACACGCAGGCCGAAGTTGCTCAGATCCTCTACGCTGTAGGTGAGGAGGTCTCCCTTGTTCGTGCCGTAGCTATAGTAGGCTGCGATGTGCAGGCCCGGTCCGTAGGCCCAGGGGAATAGGTTGAGGCCGATTTCGGGCGATACGTAGAATCCCCAGGTGTTGTTTCGGGCTTCGAATACGTTGAAGGTAGACTTCAGCTTGGCATATTCGGCACCGAGTTTCAGGCCGGCGTAGGGCTGGACGGCACCTCCGCGGTTCCATACGTATCGGGAGGCCAGACCGAAGGGGAGCTGGAACACGGTGTGCTGCTGGTCGGTATTCAGGCTGCCGCCGTTGGCTGTGGGGAGGGTCCGGCGGCTGAAGTACTCGTGGTTGCTGTGATAGTTCAGGAAGGCTCCCACGGCAAAGTTGTCTGTCAGGAAGTAGCCGCCCTCGAGGTTCATGCCCCAGCCGCTCGATTTGTCGGCAAAGTGGTTGCTGAGGGGGAAGTTATATTGCCAATCGATGCTGGCATAGCCGTTGTCGGTCATCTGTGCCTTGGCCGGCAGGGCGAAGGCGAGAGCGATAGCCATGGTGGCAAGCACTCTCAGGGAAAGATATTTCAGGGTTTTCATACGTTTTCATTTTATTTATTGGTAAGATAAGCGGATTGGGCGAAGGCCTGGTTCACTCCTTCTACGGCAAGCCGGGTATTGACGTCAGTCGAGCTACTCAGCCAGCCGCTCATATAGCTGTTCCACAGGATGGGAAGCTTCTCTTCCTGGCCTTGCGGTGCGTCCAGGTTCAGCAACTCGCTGATGAAGGAACCGGTGCTGTAGGCGTAGCTCACGGCATAGGGGTAATGCCATCCGCCCCAGTTGCCCCAGTAGGGGGCGTCCCAATAGCCCGGGTAGTTCCACCACCACTCGGGGCGTCCGTAGTCGGTGAAGTAAAAGGTGCTTTTGACGTAGCTCACTTGTAGGCCGAGGTTGGCTTCCTCGCGGCGGTCTGTGCGGCGGTAGCCGCGGCTGTCCATGTTGGCTGCGTAGGCGCTGAGAATTTCTTGGGCACTTTCGTCTTTCCAGTACTCGGCTTTCTCCTTATCGCCGATGATGAGGATGCTGTCCGGCAGGTAGTAGGTGGTGAAGCTCTTGAAGTCGGCCTTCTGGTCGTAGTTGGTATAAACCAGATAGTGGTTGTCCAGTTTATCCGTGTCGGGGTCTTTCTCGCAGGCGGCGAGCGCCAGGGCGAAGACCGCTGCTAATAGGGGAATAAATTTCTTCATACTTTCTGTAATTGTTTAGGTT
>CAMWRY010000074.1 GCA_947176775.1 uncultured Bacteroides sp. | reverse complement strand
GTGCCGTACATCAAGCCGATGTCCTTGTAGGCCAGCCCTGTCCGCTCTGTGGCAAAGGAACGATTATCAAAGGAAAAACGGCTTACGGTTGTTCCGAGTGGAGGAACGGTTGTACTTACCGTAAGCCGTTTGAATAGAGCTGCGGTTCATTGTTCGTAGCCCTGTAGCTTATCATTTTATTGGTAGTTCAAGTGGAACTCTACAACAGCCTCTATCCCCTTGCGCAGAATGTCCAGCGGAATGTTCTCATTGGGCGAGTGGATGGCATTAGATTCGAGTCCGAAGCCCATCAGCACCGTCTTGATGCCCAATACCTGCTCGAAGGTAGAGATGATGGGGATGCTTCCGCCACGGCGTACGGCGAGCGGTTTCTTTCCGAATGCCTTCTCGAAACCTTTTTCAGCAGCCTGGTAAGCAGGCAGGGTGATGGGGCACACGTAACCTTGTCCGCCGTGCATCGGGGTGACCTTCACCTGTACCGTTTCCGGAGCGATGCTCTGGATGTAGTCGGCAAACAGTTGCGAGATTTTGTGATGCTCCTGGTGGGGAACCAATCGGCAAGATACTTTAGCGTATGCCTTGGAGGGAAGCACCGTCTTCGAGCCTTCGCCTGTGTAGCCTCCCCAGATGCCGCACACGTCGAAGGAGGGACGACAGCTGTTCCGCTCCAGCGTGCTGTAGCCCTTCTCACCGAAAAGCGCCTTCACGTTGATGGCCTTCTTGTATTTCTCTTCGTCGAAGGGGATATGGGCTATCATGTCACGCTCTGCCTGGGGCACTTCTTCCACATCGTCGTAGAAGCCCGGCACGGTGATGCGTCCGTCTGCATCCACTACCTGGCTAATTATCTGGCAAAGCACATTGATGGGATTGGCTACAGCCCCTCCGAAGTGGCCGCTGTGCAGGTCGCGGTTGGGGCCGGTCACCTCTATTTCCCAATAAGCCAGTCCGCGTAGTCCGGTGGTCAGCGAGGGGAGGTCGGCACCCAGCATGCTGGTGTCCGACACTAGGATGATGTCTGCCTTCAGCAGTTCTTTGTGTTCTTGGCAGAAACTCTCCAGACTTGGGGATCCGATTTCCTCTTCTCCCTCGAAGATGAACTTCACGTTGTTCTTCAACAATCCGTTCCTGACGAGGTATTCGAAGGCTTTCACCTGTATGAAGGCTTGTCCTTTGTCGTCGTCGGCGCCACGTGCCCAGATGTGTCCGTCGCGTATTTCCGGTTCAAAAGGCTGGCTCTTCCAGAGTTCCAGAGGCTCAGCAGGCATTACGTCGTAGTGGGCATAGACCAGTACTGTCTTGGCATCCGGGTCTACTGTTTTCTGTCCGAAGACAATGGGGTTTCCTTTGGAGGGCATTACCAAGGCTTCGTCTGCGCCGGCTTCGAGCAGCAGTTGTCTCCAGCGTTCGGCACATGCCAGCATGTCATCGTGATGTTCCGGTTTGGCACTGATGCTGGGGATGCGGATGAGGCTGAATAGCTCCTCCAGCATCCGCGATTCGTTTTCTGCGATGTATTTCTTTATTTCCATGGCATATTTTTTCTTTAATTCCTAATAATTATAGTTGTGTTGTTCTATCTATCAAATAAAAGTCCAGCAAGGTCATGGCGGCCATTGCTTCCACAATAGGCACGGCACGCGGCAGTACGCATGGGTCGTGCCGTCCGCGAGCTTTCAGTGTGGTGTCCACGCCATCGATGTTCACAGTGTGCTGCTCCATCAGTACGGTGGCTACGGGTTTGAAGGCCACGCGGAAATAGATGTCCTGTCCGTTGCTGATGCCGCCCTGAATGCCACCGGAGTGGTTGGTACGCGTTTCGATGCAGCCGTTGTGATTGTAGAACACATCGTTCTGTTCCGAGCCTTTTTGTTTCAGTCCCTTGAATCCGTCTCCATATTCAAAGGCTTTGGCTGCATTGATGCTGAGCATGGCGGCTCCCAGTGCAGCGTGTAGCTTGCCGAATACCGGTTGCCCCAGTCCGATAGGACATCCTTTGACGACACAGGTCACCACTCCTCCGATGGTGTCTCCCTCTTCTTTTACTTTGAAGATAAGCTCTTCCATCTCTTTGGCTTTTTCCGGGTCGGGGCAGCGTACCGGATTGGTTTCTATCAGGTCGAAATCGTAGGCAGTATAGTTCTCCTCCAGACGGATGGGACCTACTTGTGAAGTGTAGGCTGTGATATGGATACCCAGTTGGTTCAAAGCCAGTTTGGCCAGTGCTCCTGCCACTACACGCGATATAGTCTCGCGTGCAGATGAGCGTCCTCCACCCCGGTGGTCGCGGATGCCGTATTTCACATTGTAAGTATAGTCGGCATGCGAGGGGCGATAGACCTCTTTCAGGTTGTTATAATCATCGGAGTGCTGGTTTTGGTTCCACACGATGAAGCCTATGGGGCATCCCGTAGATTTCCCTTCGAAGATGCCGGAAAGGAATTCCACTTTGTCTCCCTCCTTTCGGGCAGTGGTGATACGTGATTGTCCGGGGCGTCTTCTGTCCAGTTCTGCCTGAACGAAATCCATGTCGATGGTTATCCCGGCCGGGAATCCGTCTATCACGCCTCCGATGCCTTTACCGTGTGACTCTCCGAAACTGGTAAGGCGGAGAATATTTCCAAATGAGTTGAACATATCAAATGCTTTAAAGATTTGTATATTAGGCTAATGTGCCAAACTTTTTTAGCACATTATACTTTTAACTTTATAAAGATAACAACTTTTTCCGGGATTCGTTTAAATGAAGCCTGTTTTTTTACAAACTATAATGCTTGGTGGAGGAGATGATTTCATTGTGCATAGCATCAGTGCTATGACAAGTTCATCATCGGACAGCATCATATCGGCTAAGGCATAGTTCTATTCCGGCCGCTTCGATATCGGCTCCCATGGGTGGGTTGCGTTTGGCAAGTTTCAATGTTATTTCTTCTATCTGTAAGAAGTCGCGGAACAGCCGCCGGACAATTCGTCCACTAACGTGTTCCAGCAGTCGTGAGGGGATGTCCATCTCTTCTTTTACGGCTGTATATACATCAGCATAACTGACAGTGTCGGCCACGTCGTCCGTTTGCATGGCATGCCGGATGTCCACTTTCAGGCGCAGGTCAATAATGAATTCATTGCCTACCACGGTTTCTTGTTCGCCTACGCCGTGACGGGCAAAGAAACGGAGGCTGTCGAGGAAAATATAACTGGTCATGACGATAGGTTTCGGATTGATTCCGACACAAAGATAGGTTGTATTCCTCGAAATACAAAAACGAAGTAGGATTGTTTTCTTAGAGAATACAAAAGTCCACCACAAATTACACGAATTTCCACAGACTCAATCGTGAACATGAGGGTCACTAATATACTTTGTGGAAATCCGTGTAATTCTGTGGTGGGCTACCGTTGCTTATCTTCCCGTCTGCTCTATCAGCTTCCTTATCTTTTCATTCAGGCTTTCCGCTTTCATCAGCTGTTCCAGCGTCAGGTGCATGCGCCAGCGCCAGTAGTGACGTGGGTTGGCAGGGACGTTGATGCGTTCTTCCTGCGCATTAGGGTTGCGCCACTTCTCGTCCATCGACATCCAGTCTTGCAGGGAGAGGATGCAGAGGATAGAATTGCTGTGGAGATGATGGCGCACCACCTCTTCGCACAGTTCGGGAGTGGCTGCGGAAGGTGCTTCGCCGTAGTGCCCCAGGGCATGGTTGTAGTAGCGTTGTGTCTGCTGGTAGTCCTCTTCCCACCAACCGCGTAGCGTAGACATGTCGTGCGTGGAGATGGTGCAGACGGAGCGGTACGGATACCACTCGGGGTGGCCGAACTCCTGTTTCGGGTCTTTCGGCATACGCTGTATCTCCAGAGAGAGGATGCGCAGATCGTTCATCACCCAGGCCACGCAGTCGGGAATCATGCCCAGGTCCTCGCCGCATACCAGCATGCGCGTAGACTGTGTCAGTTGCGGCAGTTTCTTCATTGCCTGCTTTCCCCAGAAGTCGTTGTGACGGTGGTAATAGTAGTGGTCGTACAGACGGTTGAAAGCGGCCTTCTCCCAGTCGTTCAGCGCACGGTAGATGTAATCGTGCTGCACGCCGATGCGCGGATGATACTTGTGTGGGTCGGTACGGTCGGGCACAAACAGCACGTTGCTGATAAGGGCATACAGCCCGTCGCGAATCCAGATGCTGTCTTCATCCGTTTTCCCGGCAAAGTAGGCTTCCACTTTACGCTGGGTATCGAACTCAGGACGCATGCGATAAACTTCCCACGTATCGGTCGGCTCAATAAAAGTTTGTTTCACGTAGTCGGTGTGCGGTCCGAAGACTTGTCCGAGGAAATACTCGTGGATATAGGGCTTCAGGAAGAACTCTTCGCGGAACGCCAGCCCGTAGCTCTCTATCTCTTCGCTTGTCATGGGCAAGGCAGGGACAAACTGTCCCAGCAGTCCGTGTACGGCGTGCATCGGTATTTCCCAGATGCGGAAGAAGCCGAGGATGTGGTCAATGCGGTAGGCATCGAAGTACTCCGACATCTTGCGGAAGCGCTTCATCCACCAGGCATAGCCGTCCTTCTCCATCACATCCCAGTTGTAAGTGGGGAAGCCCCAGTTCTGTCCGTTCACGGAGAAATCATCGGGCGGTGCGCCGGCCTGTCCGTTCAGGTTGAAGTAGTGAGGTTCCTTCCAGGCTTCCACGCTGTTGCGGCTGATGCCGATGGGGATGTCGCCCTTCAGCACTACACCATTGGCACGCGCATGCTCGGTAGCAGCCAGCAGTTGCAGGTGTAGGTTGAACTGGATGTAGTAGTAGATAGCTATATGCAGATAGTCAGCAGAGTCCGGTCGGCACAGCTTCTCTATCTCCTTGGCGTCATAGGTGGTGTATTTGGGCCACTCGCGGAAGTTAGGTGTCTTGTAGGCATCTCGCAGGTAGCTGAAGACGGCATAGGGCTGCAACCACTCTTTGTTGGCTTCATAGAATTCCTGAAAAGCCTTCGATGCCAATACTTTTTCACCTTCCTGCTTGAAAATGAGGCGGAAATATTCCCACTTTGTCCGGTTCACAGCTTCATAGTCCACGGTGGATAGGGCATTCAGCTCTTTCTGGCGTTTATTGAACTTGGTCATCGCCTTCTTGTCTTTCAAAGTACCCAGTTGCCTCAAGTCAGCATACATGGGATGGAAAGCGTAGATGGAAATACTGTTGTAAGGGTAAGAATCCGTCCAAGTGTGCGTCATGGTGGTGTCGTTGATGGGCAAAATCTGTACCGCCTTCTGACGGGTAGCTACCGCCCAGTCAATCAGGGCTTTCAAATCGCCGAAGTCGCCCACGCCAAAACTCTTTTCCGACCGGAGCGAGAATACGGGTACGGCTACTCCGGAACCTTTCCATGCCGGGAGGTCGAAATACACATAGCGGTCGCCTACGGCCAGTGTTTCGTTAGCAGACAACTGTGGGTCGGCCAAGTAGCGGTTGGGGTTGTTTTCCCATGCCACGGCACGGCGCTCTTTTTTGTTATAAAGGATGAACTTATACTCCAATGGGAAGTTGATTTTGTCGGCGTCCACTTCCATCTGCCATTCAGGGAAGTCGGCATCGCTCATCAAGGCAGCCTTGTCCGGGTTCCAGTCGCCCAGCACCTTTTGGTTTCCGCAGATTGCCAGGCAGTGTTCCTCGTCTATGCAAGGGGCGTATGCCTTTATCAGTAATCCTTTGGTAAAACTTTTGGGAGCGGTGCTGCGTTTACGGTGTGCCAGCAGAGACTCGGTGAAGGCCGATGTATAAAAGTATTGCTGTTCGGGCAGATTTTTCCAGCAGTCTTCTATATGGTAGCTTTTCTTTTGATTGCCGGTTACATGCAATCTGCGCGGCAGGCTGTTCCATTCGGTCCGTATGGTTTTCCCGTCCCGATAGATATGGTAACTGTACTCTACGATTCCATTGTCGGGAATCTGTATGTCCACTTCTGCTGTCCAGTGGATGCCGTCTACGGTATGCAGTGGGGTGGCTTTGTCGGGCTGATTGTTGCCTAGTTCCGGAATAGAACCCAGTATTCTGACTTCTTCCCCCCAACTGGTACGATACTCGATATTGAATAATAGTGTCATATTATATTAGATTTAGAAATAGCAATAGCTGCAATGATTATGCAAGTATAGACATTATTCCTCATAATCACGCAGCTATCGCTGTCTAAGTCAGTAAGAATGTTATGCAAACGTTTGTGGTCACTACATGGTTATCCGCAACGGGAGGCTCCGCACGTGGTGCAGATAAGACAACCCTCCTGATAAACCAGCGTTTCGTTGCCGCAGTTCGGGCACTTTTTGCCTTTGGCTTCCGTACCGTCCTGGACGTATTTCTTCAGGGCGCGTTCCACACCGTTTTTCCAAGTGTTGATACTTGCGCTGTCCAGTTGTAGAGAACCTACCAACTTGATTACCTGCTCGATGGGCATACGGTAGCGTAATACGCCTGAAATCAGTTTGGCATAGTTCCAGTACTCCTTGTTGAACTTCTCCGACAGTCCTTCGATGGTGACTTTGTAGCCGCGTTTGTTCTCGAACTGGAAATCGTAGCGTTTGTTGCCGTTCTCGTCCATGTTCTTGATGATGTGGCCGGAGGTCACATTTTTGGGCAACATGATGCCTTCGTCGTCATCCAGCACACCCGTAAATATTTCGTAGGGATGATTGTCCAGCAGGCCGACGAATGCCACCCACTTCTCTTTTTTGTTCTGGAAGCGCACCACGTCCGCATCCAGTATCTTGGGACGTGTTTCCACTACCGTGGGCGGTTTGCATGGAGGAAGGTTGGGTTTCTTCTTGTCGTTCTTGGTGGAAATGAGCACACCGGAACGCGAACCGTCGCGGTAGACGGTACAGCCCTTGCATCCCGATTTCCAAGCTTCTACATAGAGTCGGTTCACCAGACTTTCGTCCACATCGTTCGGCAAGTTGATAGTGACACTGATGGAGTGGTCCACCCATTTCTGGATGCGTCCCTGCATCTTGACCTTCATTAGCCAGTCCACATCATTGGACGTTGCTTTATAGTAAGGCGATTTTTCCACCAAGGCATTCACCTCTTCCTGAGTGTATCGTTTGGCCGGGTCGAATCCTTGTGCTTCCATCCAGGTCACGAATTTAGGGTGGAACACAATGTATTCTTCGAAAGCGTCTCCGGTTTCATCGATGAAGTCCACATGTACGTTTGTATCGTTCGGATTCACTTTGCGGCGACGTTTGTACACAGGCAAGAATACTGGTTCGATACCGGAAGTGGTCTGAGTCATCAGACTGGTGGTGCCGGTCGGAGCAATGGTAAGGCAGGCGATGTTGCGTCGTCCGTACTTCTTCATCTCCTCGTACATTTCCGGATCGGCTTCACGCAGACGGTTGATGAACGGATTGTTCTTCTCGCGTTCAGTGTCATACATTTCGAATGCACCGCGCTCTTTGGCCATTTCTATGGAGGAGCGATAGGCGTTGAGTGCCACTGTCTTGTGTACTTTCTCTGAAAATTCAGTTGCCTCTTCGGTGCCGTAGCGCAGTCCCAAGGCTGCAAGCATGTCGCCCTCTGCCGTGATGCCTACGCCGGTACGGCGGCCTTGGGAGCTTTTCTTGTAAATCTTCTGCCACAAGGCATGTTCCGTATGTTTCACGTCTTCGTTTTCAGGGTCGGAATCTACCTTGCCCATGATGAGTTCTATCTTTTCC
Source organism: uncultured Bacteroides sp. (assembly GCA_947176775.1). Taxonomy (GTDB): domain Bacteria; phylum Bacteroidota; class Bacteroidia; order Bacteroidales; family Bacteroidaceae; genus Bacteroides. The sequence goes on along the minus strand of CAMWRY010000074.1, from coordinate 1,008 downwards.
AACTCCAAGTCGATGATGTCATCCATGATGCGCTGTGCCAAAAACACATGCTTCTTGAACAGTTCAAAGTCGAAATAAGCGTCTGGCTTGAAGGGATTGACTACGTATGAGTAGAGGTTGATAGCCAGCAGACGGCAGGAGTCATACGGACACAAAGGGATTTCGCCACATGGATTGGTGGACACGGTTCGGTAGCCCAAATCGGCATAGCAATCGGGTACGGACTCCTTTAATATAGTGTCCCAAAAGAGTACGCCGGGTTCTGCCGACTTCCAAGCATTGTGTACAATCTTCTTCCAGAGTGCGGATGCGCTCACATCTTTCTTGAAAATCGGATTGTCGGAGTCAATCGGATATTGTTGTGTATAAGGTTTGTTGTCAATAGCGGCTTGCATGAATTCATCGGTCAGTTTCACGGAGACATTGGCCCCGGTCACTTTCCCCTCGGTCATCTTTGCATCGATAAAGGCTTCCGAGTCGGGGTGTTTGATGGATACGCTGAGCATCAGTGCACCGCGTCGTCCGTCTTGGGCCACTTCACGGGTAGAGTTTGAATAACGTTCCATGAATGGTACCAGGCCGGTGGAAGTCAACGCTGAGTTCTTTACCGGCGAGCCTTTCGGCCGGATGTGGGACAAGTCGTGTCCTACGCCACCGCGGCGTTTCATCAGTTGCACCTGCTCTTCGTCCACCTTGAAGATGGCGCCGTAAGAGTCGGCTTCACCGTCCACGCCAATAACAAAGCAATTGGAGAGAGAGGCTACCTGATAATTATTTCCGATTCCGGTCATCGGACTACCTTGTGGAACGATGTACTTGAAGTGGTCGAGTAAGCTGAAAAGTTCCTCTGCGCTCAGTGGGTTGGGGTACTTGGCTTCAATGCGAGCTACTTCGTCAGCTATTCGCCAATGCATGTCTTCCGGAGATTTTTCGTAAATATTTCCGAAAGAATCTTTGACTGCATATTTGTTCACCCAAACTCTGGCAGCCAACTCGTCGCCTTGGAAG
>CAMWRY010000073.1 GCA_947176775.1 uncultured Bacteroides sp. | reverse complement strand
GTCTGATACCTATGACTGCCCTGACAACGCTGCTCACCCAAAACAATGACCTTGCCATGTTCTTCATCAAGCAATTGTCCATTGACTTAGGTATTGCAGACGAGCGTACCGTAAACCTGACGCAGAAGCACATCCGCGGAAGACTGGCCGAATCGTTGCTGTTCCTCAAGGAGAGCTACGGCTTGGAAGAAGACGGCTCCACACTGAGCATCTACCTTTCGCGCGAGGATTTGGCCAACCTGTCAAACATGACTACTTCCAATGCCATACGCACCCTGTCGCAATTTGCCACCGAACGACTGATTGCCATCGACGGACGTAAAATCAAAATCATAGAAGAAGAGAAGCTAAAGAAAATCAGTAAAATAGGATAAGAAAAGTGGTAAAGGTAATAGAGTGGTAAAGCAACAGAGTTTTGCCCCTCAGTTTATAAAAAAGCGTGTAACTCAATGAATTGCACGCTTTTTGCATTTATAAGGAACCCTTTACTAGCTTACCTCCTTTATCACTTTATCACTCCTTTTGCAGACAGATACCTCTCTGCCTCGATGGCAGCCTGGCAACCGCTGGCAGCCGCAGTGATGGCTTGGCGATAGTGAGGGTCGGCCACATCGCCGGCAGCAAACACTCCGGGCACTTTGGTACGCGGCGTCCCCGGTTCGGTAAGGATATAACCTACTTCGTCCGTATCAATATAAGGCTTGAAGACATCCGAGTTGGGCTTGTGGCCGATGGCCAAGAAGAAGCCGTCGATAGCTACATCGTAGCGCTTCTCGTCCGGCTCACCCATACGCTGCACCAAGTGCACACCCTCCACACCGTTTTCGCCAAACAGGCCTACGGCGTTGTGCTCGAACAGCACTTCTATCTTTTCGTGGTTCAGCACACGCTCTTGCATAATCTTGGAAGCACGAAGATAAGGCTTGCGGACAATCAGATAGACCTTAGCAGCCAACCCGGCCAGGTAAACAGCCTCCTCACATGCCGTATCTCCACCGCCCACCACGGCTACCGTCTTCTTGCGGTAGAAGAAACCGTCGCATGTGGCACAGGCACTGACACCCATTCCGGCATATTTCTTCTCGTCCTCCAGTCCCAGGTACTTGGCGGTGGCACCTGTGGCGATAATCAGCGTTTCGGCCTCAACCACCTTCTCGTCGTCAATCGTAATCTTGTAAGGCGCTTCGGCAAGGTCGGTGGCCGTAGCAACTCCATAACGCAGGTCGGCACCAAAGCGCTCGGCCTGTTTGCGCAGGTCTTCCATCAATTCCGGACCGTTGATGCCTTGGGGATAACCGGGGAAGTTTTCCACTTCGGAAGTAGTGGTCAGCTGGCCGCCGGGCTGCAATCCGGCATAAAGCACCGGCGAAAGATTGGCACGGCCTGCATAGATGGCGGCTGTATAGCCGGCAGGTCCCGAACCGATAATCAGACATTTTACTTTTTCTGTTTCCATTGTGATATGTTATTTATGTAAGTTTCTCAAGTACGGCGCCCATCTTCCGCGAAGACAGAAAGTTACCGCAAGTCAATGACCTCGGCGGTAGGATACGCCTTCTTGTCAAACGTGAAAAGGGTATCGGGATACTCCTCTCCGGTGTGATAGTCATTGATAATGATGACCACCGCATCCCCTCCCCGTTGTGCCATGCTGACACGTTCAGGACGATAGGTGTCTTTCGTCACGTACAGAATGACGCACTGCAAATCCTGTTTCCGCCCCGTAGCGGTCATGACAACCTTATAAAGTGAGCTGAGTCGGGGATTGTCCGCTTTTCCTAACTTCAAGCTGTACCCCTGCTTGTAGAGCGACAGCCAAGCGTAGGGATTGATACCCTGCAACTCCTCGGCCGTCGGCTCCGAGAGATTCACTTCGTCGCTGGAGGCAAGGTAGCTCCACTGCGTATGTCCGTCGAACCAAGTGGTTACTCCCTCCGTCTCCAGCAGAAACTTATCGCCTTTCAGGCGGATGACACCGGCAGAAGAACCTTCGGGAGCCTGTACCGTGAACGAGATTCGGACTCCGCCTGCATTGCTAAACGCCTGAGCCGTACGGTCCAGCACCTCCTTTGCGTCCGGCTGCTGCGAACGGACAGGCAAGGCAAAAACAAACAGGCCGAGGCACAGCAGCAGCTTATTTATATTCCATAGCTTCATATTCAGTTACTTCAAAATTCAATTCCACTTTTCTATACAGGAGTTTCCGGAGCAATCACTTCGCTAACTCCCGACACCTTCTTTTTCCCTTTAACACCCTCCTATTGCAGATTGTTCAGCCGCATTTCCAGATCGGTCTCGTCCATGCAGCACACCTCGCGAGGCTTGCTGCCCTGTGCCGCCCCCACGATTCCGGCCTTCTCCAGCTGGTCCATGATGCGGCCGGCGCGGTTATAGCCAATGGAGAACTTGCGCTGGATAAGCGATGTGGAACCTTGCTGGTGGATAACGACCAAACGGGCCGCATCCTCGAACAGAGGATCCAGACGTCCCATGTCCACATCTCCCAGGTCACTGCCCCCATTCTCGTCCACATACTCGGGCAGGTAAAAGGCTGTGGGGTAACCTTGCTGACGGGCAATGAACTTGGTAATCTCCGCCACTTCGGGCGTATCGATGAAGGCGCACTGCACGCGCACCGGATCGGCTCCCTGAAGGAAAAGCATGTCTCCGCGACCTATCAGCTGATTGGCCCCCGGACGGTCGAGGATGGTACGCGAGTCGACCATAGCCGACACACGAAAGGCGATACGTGCCGGGAAGTTGGTCTTGATGGTACCCGTGATGATGTTCGTGGTAGGACGTTGGGTGGCGATAATCATGTGTATACCAACGGCACGCGCCAACTGGGCGATACGGGCAATGGGCAACTCCACGTCCTTACCGGCCGTCATAATCAAGTCGCCGAACTCGTCGATGACCACCACGATATAAGGCATGAACTTGTGTCCCTTTTCCGGATTCAGGTGACGGCTGATGAACTTCTCGTTGTACTCCTTGATATTGCGCACATGAGCGGCTTTCAGCAAGTCGTAACGGGTATCCATCTCCACGCAGACGGAGTTCAGGGTCTGTACCACCTTCGTGACGTCCGTGATGATGGCATCCTCGCCGTCGGGCAGCTTGGCAAGGAAGTGATGCTCGATGACCGAATAGATGCTGAACTCCACCTTTTTGGGGTCTACCAGCACGAACTTCAATTCAGCCGGATGCTTCTTGTATAGCAAGGAGGTGATGATGGCATTCAGTCCCACTGACTTACCTTGTCCAGTAGCACCGGCCACCAGTACGTGGGGCATCTTGCACAAGTCCACCATGAAGACTTCGTTGGTAATGGTCTTTCCCAAAGCGATAGGCAGTTCATAGGTAGACTCCTGAAACTTCTTGCTACCGATGATGCTCTGTCCGGAAACAATTTTTGGGTTTTCATTGGGTACCTCGATACCGATGGTTCCCTTGCCGGGTATCGGCGCAATGATACGCACACCCAGTGCTTTGAGGTTAAGGGCAATATCGTCCTCCAGTCCGCGTATCTTCGAGATACGGACACCCTGTTCGGGAGTGATTTCGTAGAGCGTCACCGTAGGACCTACGGTCGCCTTGATAGTACTGATTTCGATACCGAAACTGCGCAGGGTGTTGATAATCTTGTCCTTGTTGGCATTCTGCTCCGCCATGTCGATAGTGGGGCCGTTATCCTCGTAATACTTCATCAGGTCGAGGGTAGGAAAATGGTAGTTCTCCAAATCCAGGCGAGGATTATAGGGTTCCGTTTCCGTCCCCACATACTCCTCTTCTTCGTTCTTTTCAATTCGGAATGCAGGTTCTTTCACTGCCAACTGCTCACGTATAGCCTGTTCACGAACAGGAGATAGCGTCTCCGAAACAGGCGCCTCAACAGTCATGGTGACATCTTCATCGTTAGAGTGGCCCGGCCTTGTTTCCACGTTACCGCTTCCCCCCAGATCGAGGATGATTTCATCCGACGTTTCAGTATTTTCTTCTGCCTCTATCGTCTCTTCCTCCTGACCGGGTTCCTCTTCCGGCTCGGCCGCTATCCCGGCTACCATCTCGGGTACCGGAGTCGCAACAGACTTCTTCTTCGCTCCCCAAGAGGTATTGAACTCTTCAGGTGTTTCGCCCGGCGTACTTTCCACCTGCTCCTTATGCTTACGCTTCAAGAAACTGAGGCTAAACAGTTTGCGAAGCCATACTATGGTCTGTGCACTCAGATAGATAAAGAAGCAGATAGCAGTCACCAGCAGCAACAGCCAGACTCCCGGCTTACCAACCTGAGACACCAGCCAGTTGCTGACATTGTAACCGTGCATACCGCCCAAGTAGAGAAAAGAATCTTTGTACTGATTCACAAACACAAAGCCGAAAAAGATCGAGAACCACACCAGCAACAACGAACAACCGATAAACCACTTCCACAAACGCACCACACGCACGCGCATCAACTTCAGCCCGGCTACCGCCAGGAAGATGAGGATGAAGAAGGAGGAGATGCCGAAGCAATCGTTTATCAGGTAGCTGGCCAACTGCGCACCACGACTACCGGCATAGTTCTTCACTCCGTTGTTGGTGGAAAGCAGTTCCTGTGCATTCCCCTCGTCGATGATGCTTTGGTCCGCCGCTCCCGTGAAAAAGAACGACGAGAAGGCAAGCAACAAATAAACTGAGAAGATGACGAGCGTCAACCCGATAACGAAATGAACAGTCTCACTCTTAAGCAGCAACATCACCTTATCCAAAGATGAAAGTGACGACTCTGTATCTTTAACCGTTGAATTTTTCTTTGCCATATATTAAAATGTCTATGAGAATTGATTGCAAAGATAACGGAAAGCTGGTGTTTGCACAAGAAATAGCCGGTAAAATTACCGCAACGGTTCTCGTGCCAAATGTACCATCTCCGGACGATCTCCGGATGATCTCCGGACGATCTCCGGATGATCTCCGGATGATCTCCGGATGATCTCCGTAGTATCTCCGGATCTGCTCCGTACCAGCTCCGGATCAACTCCGGATAAGCTCCGGATAAGCTCTGTTCCTATAGATACGGAGGTGGTATGGCGCGGGTAGGGTTCAGGTACGGAAAAGTATGGATTCCAACTTTTAACGGGATGTAGCGAAGTGATAACTCCTTTAATTCTCTTACCTCCCTTAAATGAAAAAGCCGCGGTAAAGATACAGTTTTTTCCTGAATTGTTCGTCAGATGAGTCATCTTATATTTATCTTTGCTCCGTTAATACATACTCAATAGCCATGCAAAAGAGACATACATTCATAGACTTATTTGCCGGATGCGGAGGACTGTCTTTAGGTTTCGAAATGGCAGGTTTCACCGGTCTTCTTGCGATAGACAACTGGAAAGATGCCTTGACGACCTATGTCTACAACAGGCCAAACGCAAGAACCCTATGCGAGGACCTTGCATCCGTCAATCCTTATGAAGTAAAGACCGCATATCAAATATCCGATGTAGATGTCATTATAGGCGGACCGCCCTGCCAAGGCTTTTCCGTAGCAGGCAAAAGAATCATAGACGATGAAAGAAACCAACTCTATAAAGCTTTCGTGAACTTTGTCTCATGCTTCCGTCCCAAAGCCTTCGTCATGGAGAATGTACCCAATATTCTCAGCATGGGAGGAGGAACGGTACGGGATTCTATTATCAAGGATTTCGAATGCCTGGGCTATAAAGTAAGCGTCCAAGTGCTGACCGCCTCGGACTATGGCGTTCCGCAGAACCGCCGCAGAGCAGTCTTTGTAGGACTCGCAGACGGTGAAGTTTTCAAATTCCCGATGCCGTTTCAATCTAAAAAAGTCACTACAGCCGAAGCGCTTAGCGACCTTACGGAGGACTCTTTGACCGATGGAGCCGACTATCCTACCGCCCCCGTTTCTGACTATCAGCACTATGCTCGCCGGAATAGTTCCGGTGTCTTCAACCATGAGATTACCCAACATAATGACAAGACCAAGGAAATCATAGCTATGGTTCCCGATGGCGGCAATTACAAGGATCTTCCGGCAGAGTTCCAACAGACTCGGAAAGTACATATTGCCTGGACACGACTGTCCAGTACAAAGCCAAGCATAACCATAGACACAGGCCATCGCCACCATTTTCATTACAAATGGAACAGAATACCAACAGTCAGGGAAAGTGCCAGAATACAGTCTTTTCCAGATAGTTTCGTCTTTTTACGTAGCAAGACCAGTCAGTACAAACAAGTGGGCAACGCCGTGCCACCACTCATGGCCAAAGCTATCGCCACACAATTATCAGAAGTATTATGGAAAGACAAAGACCAGGAATAAAATATCATCAGATACCCGACCCGTTTTGGTACAGAATACATTTCGTCAGACCCCGATTCAAAAGCAACATCGAAAACGTACTGCTCTATATGGCCAACGAATGCTGCCGGATACCTCGGTCGACTTGTCAAGAGTATAACAGAAAATATTTCGAGGCTATCAGAATGTTCCCCGGAAACATCGACATGGCAGACAAAACGCTACATAACTGGCGTACAGAAATTCCTGCCCTCTTCGGTTTTTATAAGGAGACCACTCAACTGCACCCGACAGAAACATACCGAATGGCCACTTTTCTGCACGAGAACCAATACCTGACGCAATTTTTAAGGTTATTCCTTTTCTCCTTTCAGTTTCCGGGAGGACACCTGAAGCCGCAAGATTTAAAAGGCATCATACTACACGGCATCAGATTCAAACCGGCCCGAACCATCGTCCGGGTCTTAATGGCCGGAAACCACCTTTTACACCAGTTCGGCAGCGAAAAAGAGATGAATATTTCAGCAGAAGAAGCTACCTACTGTATATTCAACGACACACGCGTTACAAGCGGTCAAATCTCCGCAGAGCATGTGGCAGCTACCATCTTGCAGAACAGAAAGAACAAAATAAAATACTACAACCCGAATGACAAGAACGTACTGTCACTGACCGGTTCCGCTCGCTCCAAAGGTGACATCACGCGATATGCAGGCGACATACTGGATTATATGGAAATAGCCAATCTTCTCCAAAAGCACAACGGCTATTTCAGTTTAAAAGGCAACGAACTTGCCGCCCTGAATACTTTCGCCAACGACGATACTTGGTTTGACGGATATGAGCCTTATTACGGGAAGCCAGACATCGGAACAGCAGAATTATCAAAGGTGGAACCCCATTGGTTTGAATACGTAAATAGCACCATGAATCCCCGATTGTTCAAGACGAACCTCCATTCCATCCTTGGCAATGATGCGGAAATCGATGTAATTTTCGATGACCGTATAAAGCATGTCGTTGCCTCAGAAAAGAAAACGACTAAAGAGATCGGGAATCTGGGCGAAGCCATCATTTGCGGTCACGAAAAAATGCGCCTGAAAATCAACGGCTATGAAGAGTTCGTCAGATTAGTCCAGATTGTCGATAGTCCGGCATACCACCCCGGATTCGACATTGACAGCTTTGAAGCTGACGGTACGGAAGACCATCGGTATATAGAAGTCAAGACAACCATCAGCAAACAGAAGATACAAATGTATGGCTTCCACATGTCAACCAACGAATGGAGAGTGGCAAGTACCATCAAAGAGCATTACTACGTCTACCGACTGATGCTGAGCGAGAAGGAGAAAATACTTTTCATCCTTCGTAATCCTGTCGGATTGTACAAAAGTGACAAGATAGAAGCAGAACCCCGTGACGGGATGGAAATCACCTTCTCTGCCGACTCTTTTAAACCCACAAAACTATTGACATGGAAAAAATAAAAGTTGCCTCATTGTTCTGCGGATGTGGTGGAATGGATCTAGGTTTGACAGGAGGTTTCTCGTATCTCGGCAAAGAGTATAAGGAGAATCCTTTTGAAATCGTATATGCCGTTGACAATGACGCATACTGCACAAAGATCTATAACGACAATTTCGCACATAAATGTATCGTCCAGGATGTACGGGAAATCAACATAGAAGAAATGCCCCAATTTGACATGCTTATAGGCGGATTCCCTTGCCAGTCCTTTTCCATATCTGCCCAAAACCCTCCCAGATTGGGCTATAAAGACGAAAGAGGCATGCTGTTTTTTGAGATGGTCAAGATTCTGAAAGCACGCCACCCCCGGTTTTTCATTGCTGAGAATGTGAAAGGTATCCTCTCAGCTAACAAGGGGAAAGCTTTTCCCATGATAATGAACGAATTTCGGGAAGCCGGATATACAGTAGTACACCAACTCCTGAATGCCTCCGAATACGGCGTGCCCCAAAAACGGGAACGCGTTATAATCATCGGTTTCCGCCATGCTGAAGACGCCCGGAAATTCCATTATCCGGCGAAAGTGGAAAATACAGAGTACAAAGTCCTTGGAGACGTCATCATGGAAGAGTGCGACCGCGATGAAGCCCTGTACTTCAGCGACAGAGCCGTTGCCGGAATGCTGGCTGTACGGGAAAAGATGAATAAGGGACGTGCCATGTCCCTTACCGAACCGTGCAACACAATCAGCGCCCACCTGGCCAAAATCAGCCTGAACAGCACCGACCCGGTGTACAAGATAGGTGAAAGGTATAGGCGCTTCTCTCCACGTGAAGCGGCACGCATCCAATCATTTCCTGATACATTCCGATTTGATTCCGTATCACAAAGCAGACAATACAGAGCCATAGGCAATGCCGTACCTCCTGTACTGATGTGGCACGTCATACATGCCATGCATTAGATTCTGGCTCCCCCTCAGAGGGATTGAGATGATAGGAGACAACATCATGCATACGATATCCGATAAGTAT
>CAMWRY010000072.1 GCA_947176775.1 uncultured Bacteroides sp. | reverse complement strand
TTCTTTCAGGGGTTTTTAGTATTGGTGTGTACGGTTGGTGTTGCTTGTTGTTAATTGAACCGTTATTCACTTTGTTTATTAACAGGATATATTTGCTGATACTCGGCAATTTGATTCTATTGTTTTTTCTGTTTCTCACCATGTTTTCAACAGGGGGGACGAGGCGGTTGGAAAGAGGGTGTGCGATGTTTTCGATACATTCTCCAACGGATAGGCCGGTTCACCCAATAGCATACGTTTCTTCGAGTTATTGACAGCTTAGTTAATAAGTTGTCAATAGCAGTGTATTCTACGGCTCTTTCAGAGCCATGACAAGGAGATGAATGAACCATTGTTTATTTGTTTATTAACAGGGGATATCCTTTGATAATCAGTATTTTGCTTCTGTATGGTTTCTGTTTCTCACCATGTTTTCAACAGGTTGTGAAATCATCCGGACATCAAGGTTGTTACTTCCATATTTACCGGAGTGGCTGTCGGCAAATTTATCTCAGCTTATATGCCTGATATTTCCGTCTATTATTGTATATTTGCCGTATAAATATAAATCATATAAGTATGAAAAAGACAATATCATCTTGGATAGGCATCTTTGTGGGATGTATCATCATGGCTTCGGCTTTTGTTTACTTCATCAATCCCTATAATCTGGTGCCCGGCGGAGTGTACGGAGCCAGCATTGTGCTTCATAATCTGTTTCCCTCTATTCAGGTGGGAACCTTCGGCTATATGTTCGACATTCCGTTGCTCATCATCTCCGTATTGCTGTTAGGCTCCAAGTTGGGGTCGCGCACCATCGTGGCGGCGCTTTTCACTCCGCTTGTCATGAATGTGCTTTCCTATATCTCCTACCCTTCGGAAGAGGCGCTCCACCAGTTGGATCCTTCGCAACTGCTGGGCGGCTGTCTGGATATGTCGGACCACTTGATGCTGACTTCCGTCATCGGTGCGGTAATCATCGGTTTGGGTGGCGGCATTGTGGTGCGTAGCCGGGCCACTACGGGCGGCACGGACATTGTGGCGATGATATTGCAGAAGTATTGTCACATCCGCTTTTCCAAAGCCATCTTGTTGGTGGACGGCATTGTGGTGCTGTTCGGCTTGTTGGTCATCGGTTTCGGTATTGGCCAGTCGGACGATGTTGTCCAGCCGTCGTGGCATCTCTCCTTCTACTCGCTCATTACTATTTATATCTCTTCACGGGTAATAGCCTACGTCATCAATGGAGAGAAGAACGACAAACTGCTCTTTGTCATCAGCGACACGAAGCTTACCGCTTTGCACGACTATATCCTGAAAGACCTCGACCGTACTGCCACCTGCATCAAGAGCAGCGGCCTCTATACCAAATCCGACAAGGAGATGCTCTTCTTGGTAGTAAGTTATAAGGAAGTGATGGGTATCAAGCAGAAAATAAGAGAGGTGGATCCGAAAGCCTTTGTGGTGGTCACCGATGCCTATGATGCCTTCGGTGAAGGTTGGAAGGAACTGCCGATGGAAGGGGAACTGCAACCGGAATAAAGTAGGATTCTGTTCGTAATGATGTTATAAATTGCCCCATGAAAGTGCAGAAAAGGCATGTTTTCTGCACTTTCATGGGGCAATCTTTGGTATTTGGCTTACAACTGTCCGCTCTCTACCATCAGAATTATCCGTTCTGTCAACGCATCCTCCCCCGTAGGGTCATACTGCTTCTTCAGGCTGGCGCCGAAGAGGGCGGCAAAGGTTTGGTAGAATCCGGCCTTGAAGGAGCCCATGAAAGCTTTCACCAGTTCGTAGCCTGTGGAGTTTGTCTGTCGGTCTATCAACTTTATCAACAGCTTACCTTGGGCAAAAGTCAGCTGCTTCATGCGTGGGGTGTATTGCTCCTTCACACTTTTTTCTACAGCTTTGATGTGTTTTTGGCGTGCTTTTTCCGTGGGCAGGGTCATCATGTACTCGTAGGTTTCCATCATGGCAAGTTTGATTTCTTTCGAGATAGGCAGCACCTTCTTCACATCGCGGATGAGTTTATAGTATTTCGCCATCTCCCGTTTGTTCTTGAACTTGAGTGGCTTGAAGATGTAGACGGTGGGCAATTTGACGTAAGGAATCGTGTCTCCCTTGTACACGCACATGGGCGTAAGGTAGACACTCTTCTGCGCACCGGGTTGCGGAGTCTGTTGCTGTGCCAGGCACTTCAGGCTTCCGAAGAGGAACAAGATGAGTATTATAATGTTAAGCCTTACGTTCATGTAGCGTAATGATTTTAAGTAGCTACAAAAGTACACCATTCTGCGTAATGTCGGCTATTTTACTTAAGTTGTTAACTTATTTATTGTTTTTTCCCGGAAATATTTCCGGTTCTCATTATATTGCCGTACTTTCGTCCGTAGAACATAAAACGGCCATATCGCATGAAAATCTTCAAGATAGGAGTCCTTTTAAGTATGTTGCTGATGACTCCTGTACTGGAAGCTCAAAATACGATTGTATCTCTTTGGGAGGAAAACTTTGAACAACTCTCCATGAACGAAGAAGCCTCCGACTGGGAAGATGAACTGGAAGAACTTTCTCAACGTCTGCAAGAACCCCTCAACCTCAACACCGCCACCCGGCAGCAACTGGAGCAATTCCCTTTCTTGACGGACCTCCAGATAGAAAACCTGTTGGCATACGTCTATGTCCACGGACAGATGCAGACCGTCTACGAACTGCAACTGGTGGAAGAGATGGATAAGCGCACCATCGAACTGCTGCTGCCCTTTGTCTGTGTGCAGGCTGTGGAGAAGGTTAAGAAATATCCTGATATGAACACCCTTCTGGAATATGGAAAGCACGAAGCATTGGCCAGGCTGGATGTTCCTTTCTATACCCGTAAGGGGTATGAGAAGAGCTACTTGGGTCCCTCCCTATATCACTCGCTGCGCTACGCTTTCCGTTACGGCGATTACCTCCAGTTGGGCGTCACTGCCGAGAAGGATGCCGGTGAACCGATGTTTGCCTTGCACAACCGCAAGGGATATGACTACTATTCACCCTATCTCCTTCTAAAGAATCTGGGTAGGCTGAAAGCGCTTGCTTTGGGAAATTATCGTCTGAGTTTCGGACAAGGGCTGGTGCTGAGTACCGATTTTCGCATGGGCAAGACCTTTTCCATCTCCACCGCCGAGCATCGGGCAGGAGGCATCCGCAAGCATAGTTCTACGGACGAATACAATTATTTTCGGGGTGCGGCGGCTACGGTAAGCCTGCTTCCTTCGCTGGATTTTTCCGCTTTCTATTCGCACCGTTCGCTGGACGGCACGCTGAAGGAGGGGGAAATCACCTCCATCTACAAGACAGGACTGCACCGCACACAGAAGGAGGCAGACAAGACAGGTGCCTTTGCCCTGCAATTGACAGGCGGCAACATCACATACGAGAAGAACAAGTGGAAGCTGGGCATGACAGGCATCTACTACTTTTTCAATCGCCCTTATGAACCGAAGTTGGACAAGTATGCCCGATACAACCTGCACGGGAAAGCCTTCTATAATATAGGTATGGATTACAGATATCGCCTGGGGCGTCTGTCGTGGACGGGAGAGGCGGCCGTTGGCAGTAGGGGATATGCCTTGCTGAACCGTTGGAAGTACAACGTCTCCACCGATTATCAACTGTTGCTGGTCCATCGCTACTATGCTCATGATTACTGGGCGCTGTTTGGCCGTTCCTTCGGCGAAGGCAGTCTGCCGCAGAACGAGAACGGTTGGTATCTGGCAGCCGAGGCGGCTCCGTGGGCACGCTGGAAGTTCTTTGCCTCGCTGGACCTCTTCTCTTTTCCGTGGTGGAGGTATCGCATCAGTCGGCCTTCGCAGGGTACGGACGGCATGTTTCAGTCGACCTATTCTCCGAGACGTTTTCTCTCCATGTACCTCAACTATCGTTTCAAGCGGAAGGAACGGGATGTGACGGGAACCGGCGGTGCGTTCATCTCTCCTACCTACCATCATCGGCTTCGCTATCGGCTGACTTATACGCCGGGCAGCTTCACGCTTCGCACCACGCTCGACTATAACCATTTCCGCCAGCAGGATATCGGCAAGCACCGCTTCGAGAGGCGGCAAGGTTGGGGATGTACACAGTCTTGTGCCTATGCTTTCCCACGGTTTCCCTTGTCGCTCTCCGTGCAGGGCACCTATTTCCATACTGATGACTACGATTCGCGCATCTATGCTTCCGAGCGCGGACTGCTCTATACCTTTTATACTCCTTCGTTTTCGGGCAGGGGATTCCGCTGCTCCGCTGTGGCGCGTTACGACTGGAACCGGCACATCATGCTTCTTGTCAAGTTCGGGGAAACCGTCTATCAGGACCGCGAGACCATCGGTTCGGGCGACGACCTGATACGGGGAAACCGGAAAGGGGACTTGCAGATGCAGCTTCGGGTGAAGTTTTAGAGAACGGCAGGATTATCAGCAGTATGCCTGAGTGTATTTGTCACTTGAACTGTGCCATCTCCGAAGCAGACACGGAGATACCGTGAAACCGGAATGGTAATTTAACGTGAATATAAATGATAGCCCACATGCCGCATGGCAACTCTCCTCCTCCCGGGAGGAGGAGTACCCGAAGGGGGAGGTGGTAGGTAGAAAAGAATACCTTATGTAGTTTGTGAGCTATCGCTTATATCGAACTCACGTTATTTAGATAGATTTTACTGTCCGAAATGGTTGAATACCGAGGTTTTCCGTTACCTTTGTCCTTGGTTTCAACAGAAATAGTAAGTAGTATGACTGTTATTTATCCGTCTCCCATTTTCGGACCTGTACATTCCCGCCGTTTGGGAGTGTCGTTGGGAATAAACCTGTTGCCGCAGGACGGCAAAGTGTGTACGTTCGACTGCATTTATTGTGAGTGTGGTTTCAATGCCGATCATCGTCCCAAGCAGCCGTTGCCCACTCGCGAGGAGGTGCGTTCGGCACTCGAAGCTCGTCTGCAGGAGATGCAGGCCAACGGACCTGCCCCTGATGTGCTGACCTTTGCCGGCAACGGTGAACCGACGGCGCATCCCCGTTTCCCTGAAATCATAGAGGACACGCTGGCCTTGCGCGACCGGTACTTTCCGAAGGCGAAAGTCAGTGTGCTGAGCAATGCCACGTTTATCCACCGTCCTGCCGTGTTCGAGGCTTTGAATAAGGTTGATAATAATATCCTGAAGCTGGATACAGTGGACGAAGGGTATATCCGCAGGCTGGACCGCCCTACGGGCAAGTATTCGGTGGCTTCCGTTGTCGAGGGTATGAAGGCGTTCGGAGGCAACTGCATCATTCAGACCATGTTCCTCAAAGGCAGGTGCGAGGGCAGGGAGATGGACAATACCTCGGATGAATATGTCCTTCCCTGGTTGGAGGCTGTCAAGGAGATAGCTCCCCGGCAGGTGATGATTTATACGATCGACCGCGAAACTCCTTGCCTCGAACTACAAAAAGCTACCCACGAGGAACTGGACCGCATAGCAGCGCTGATAGAGGAGGCCGGGATTGCGGTGAGTGTTTCTTATTAATGGCCCTTACAGCGGATATTCATCGAACGCATACAGCAGCGTCGAGAGGTATCGTTCGCCCGTGTCGGGCAGCAGGGCTACGATGATTTTTCCCTCGTTTTCGGGCAGCAGAGCCAGGCGAATGGCGGCAGCAACGGCGGCTCCCGAGGAGATGCCGACGAGCAGTCCCTCATATTTCGCCAGTTCGCGTCCTGTGCGGATGGCATCGTCGCTCGATACTTGCAGGACCTCGTCTACTACGTCGCTGTGATAGTTCTTCGGGATGAAGCCTGCGCCGATGCCTTGTATCTTGTGGGGGCCGGGTTTTCCACCTGACAGCACGGGGGAGTCGTCGGGCTCTACGGCTACAATCTTTATTTTCGGGTTATTGGCTTTCAGGGCGGCGCCCACGCCGCTCACGGTGCCTCCTGTGCCTACGCCGGCCACGAAGATGCTCACCAATCCGTTCGTATCGCGCCAGATTTCCTGGCCTGTGGTGCGCTCATGCACGGCAGGGTTGGCAGGATTGTCAAATTGTTGCAGAATCAGCGAACCGGGGTTAGCGGCTTTCAGGACTTCGGCACGGGCTATGGCACCTTTCATGCCGTCGGCACCGGGAGTGAGCACCAGCTCTGCGCCGAGGGCCTTCAGGAGGTTGCGTCGTTCCATGCTCATGGTATCGGGCATGGTGAGTATCAGCCGGTAGCCCTTGGCGGCCGAGACGAAGGCCAGACCTACGCCCGTATTTCCACTGGTAGGCTCGATGAGGGTGGCACCGGGTTTCAGCACTCCCCGTGCTTCGGCGTCTTCTATCATGGCTAGCGCCACGCGGTCCTTCACGCTGCCGGCAGGGTTGAAGTATTCCAGTTTGACGATGACACGGGCTTTCAAATCCTTGTACTTGGCATAGTTGTTCAGCTCCAGCAAGGGAGTGTTGCCTACCAGGTCGGTGAGGCGTTCGGCTATCTTTTTCATAATGATAGGTTGTTATGGGGTTTTTCTGTTTTTCTGTTTTATTATAAGACAAAGGTAGGCTACATTTGGTTCGGAGGAAATCCCACAAATGTGGTAAATATGTACTATAAATGAGGGATATGTAGGATATTTGACGAGTATTTGCTATCTTTGTTGCCACTTTTAAACATTAAGGATGTCACATAATGAGTCCACTCAACTTTACTCACATTCTGACACAGGCAGTCGATGAGCTATCGGAAAGCGAATCATACAAAGGACTGTTCCACCAGCATACGGACGGCAATCCGTTGCCTTCGGCAAAGGCGCTGCGCGACATTATCGAACTGGCGCGTGCCATCATTTTCCCCGGTTATTTTGGAAACTCTACGGTAAACAGCCGCACGGTGACGTATCATATCGGTGTCAACGTGGAGCGTCTGTTCGACCTGCTGACCGAGCAAATCTTGGCTGGCCTCTGCTTTGCCGGTGACGGCGAGTGCAGCTGTTGCACCGAGTTGCAACGCGAAGAGGCTGCTTTGCTGGCCGCCAAGTTCATTAGCCACCTGCCGGATCTGAGGCGTATGCTGGCCACGGATGTGGAGGCTGCTTACAACGGCGATCCTGCCGCACGCTCGTTTGGCGAGGTCATCAGTTGCTATCCGGCCATCCGTGCCATCAGCAACTACCGCATCGCGCACGAGTTGCTTCGCCTGGGCGTGCCTCTCATTCCTCGCATCATTACCGAGATGGCGCACAGTGAGACGGGTATCGACATCCATCCGGGAGCAGAGATAGGCGGATACTTCACGATAGACCACGGCACGGGCGTGGTGATAGGCGAGACGTGCATCATCGGGAACAACGTGAAATTGTATC
The DNA here is from genome assembly GCA_947176775.1 of uncultured Bacteroides sp. Taxonomy (GTDB): domain Bacteria; phylum Bacteroidota; class Bacteroidia; order Bacteroidales; family Bacteroidaceae; genus Bacteroides. The sequence continues at coordinate 1,602 of CAMWRY010000072.1, read as the reverse complement.
AGGGCGTCACGCTGGGTGCCAAGAGCTTTCCGTTGGATGCGGACGGCAAGCCTATCAAGGGCATTCCGCGGCACCCCATACTGGAGGATAACGTGATTGTCTACTCCAATGCCACCATCCTGGGACGCATCACCATCGGGCAGGGAGCCACCGTCGGAGGCAATATCTGGGTGACGGAGGATGTCCCTGCAGGAGCGAGAATCGTGCAGACGAAGGCCAAGAAATAGGATACTTTTTTGGAAATCATATAAGGCTGAATTACAGTAATATAGAAAACAGAAAAATAAATAATAATCAGATGAGCGAACAATCTTTTGAAATGATTGCCAAGACCTTCCAAGGACTGGAAGAGGTGCTGGCGAAAGAACTGACTGCACTGGGTGCCAACGACATAGAAATAGGTCGCCGCATGGTATCTTTTACCGGTGACAAGGAAATGCTGTATAAGGCCAACTTCTGCCTGCGTACAGCTATCCGAATACTGAAACCTATCAAACACTTCACTGCCAAGGATGCCGAGGAGGTCTATGAACAAGTTCAGGCCATCCGTTGGGAAGAGTATCTGGACACGGACAGGACCTTTGCCGTGGATGCGGTGGTGTTCAGTGAAGAGTTCCGCCATTCCAAGTTTGTCTCCTACAAGGTGAAGGATGCCATTGTGGACTACTTCCGTGAGAAGACCGGCAAACGTCCCGGCGTGCGTGTCAACAAGCCGGACGTGTTGCTGAACATCCACATTGCCGAAACCCGGTGTACCCTTTCGCTCGACTCCAGTGGCGAGTCGCTTCACCGTCGCGGCTACCGTCAGGAGGCCGTAGAGGCTCCGCTGAACGAAGTGCTGGCTGCCGGCATGATACTGATGACCGGATGGCAGGGCGAATGTGACCTGATAGACCCTATGTGCGGTTCGGGTACTATCCCTATCGAAGCCGCCTTGATTGCACGCAACATCGCTCCGGGTGTGTTCCGCAAGGAGTTTGCTTTCGAGAAGTGGGTGGACTTTGACCAGGAGCTGTTCGACACCATCTACAACGACGACAGCCAGGAACGCGAATTCATCCATAAGATATATGGTTACGACAACAACCCGAAGGCCAACGAAATAGCCACACACAACATCAAGGCAGCCGGTGTCAGCAAGGACGTGGTGCTGAAGCTGCAACCCTTCCAGCAGTTCGAGCAGCCTGCGGAGAAGTCCGTCATCATCACCAATCCGCCCTACGGCGAACGCATCTCCACAAACGACTTGCTGGGACTCTACGCCATGATTGGCGAACGCCTGAAACATGCCTTCACGGGCAACACGGCCTGGATTCTTTCCTACCGCGACGAGTGCTTCGACCAAATCGGATTGAAGGCCACGCAGAAGATTCCTTTGTTCAACGGAGCACTGGACTGTGAGTTCCGCCAATACGAAATCTTCGACGGCAAGTACAAGGAGTTCCGTGCCGAGGGCGAGGAGTTGAGCAAGGAGCGGAAAGAATTCCGTCCGGCTGCAGGAGAACGGAGGGAGTTCAAGCCCGGTGAGCGCCGCGAGTTCAAGCCGAGGGTCGGACGCGAGCGTCGTGCATTACAGTAGGGAGAGAGACGCGAATTTCGTCA